>JBDLQW010000022.1:0-31385 GCA_039800365.1 Pseudomonadota bacterium | reverse complement strand
CTCTTAGTTTTGGGTACGAGATCTCTGCTGGAGTCGACTTTCAAATCGGTGGCGCTGCCGGCAACTTGTTGCGTCTTCGAAGCGCCTACAGCACCCACTCGGCAACATTGGGTGGAAACACCTCGGGCGTAAGTCTGAACGCGCTGATGTTCAGCTTAGGGCTCGCCTACTAACTACTTTTCTCGACTCGAACTGCCGACTTGGCTTTTTTCAACGCCATTCTCAAAATAACGTTCGGCAACAACCTGCCCCTTCTCATCAAATTCGCGCCAGATCCCCTCTTTTTTTCCTTCCTCGAAGCGCCCCTCAAGCACCACCCGTGAGGACGCCAGCATTACGGAATAGGGTCCGTGATTCACGAACCGTCCATCCGTCAATCGCTTCTGAACACAATGGCGATCTCCACGAAGCTTCCCATCTGAAAAACGAGAGCTCATCCAGCTCACGTCACCGCCGGAAGAGCACGGCCGCGAAATCGTCGTGCATGCGCCTAGGAAAAAAATTCCTATACCCCATGGCATCCACCTTTTTAAAACCCCAGTCATGAATGTCATTTACACTGAGAGCAGCATGATGTCTCTACGAAGCTCTTCTTTGCTGATCGGGGTCCTGAGCCTCTGGGTCCTGAGCGTTTTAGCAGTCCCCATTCAAGCGCAGGCCATCACCTTCACACTACCGAGCCTGAACGACTTGATCTCCCCTGCTTTGCAAAAAGAAGGGGTGCGCTTTGCGGGATTACTTGCCGCGCACCGGCCGTATCAGCCAGCAACTCCTCTGGGCACCACCCCTGGCCTTGAGGCCTCCATCGAAGCCTCTCTGCTGCAGATTCCAGGAAGTTTTCTCGACGAACTCAAAAATGCGGGTGTCACGCCCTCGCTCAAGAGCAATTCTCTTCCCATCGCGAAACTTCACCTTCACAAAGGCATCTATCCGCAGCTTGACCTCGGACTTTCCTACTTCAAGTATCAAGCCTTTGTACTTTACGGGGCAGACTTGAAGTGGGCATTTCTGGTTCCAGAAGAGGGCCCCACCTGGGCGGCACGCCTGTGCTACTCGCAAGCGTCGCTGCAATATGTGCGAACAAAATCCTGGAGTCCTCAGTTACTAATCTCCCGCCGACTCGACTTTGCTGACACTTACCTCGGCATCGAATACACCTGGATCACGGGAAGAATCACCGGTTCTCAAACCGTTGACGTTTTAGGAGTTCCCGTCACCACTGAAATCGATGTCCGTGGAATCAAAGCCACCGGGGGATCAGGGTTTATCGGGATCGGCATGAAGATCCCCGGCCTGGGGCTGAAGCTGGGGCTCGAAGGGGCCTATAGCTTTGTCGGGGCTCACTCCCTCGGAACCACCCTGGGAATTTCCTGGTAACGCATCACTCTTCGGCAGATTCGCCGGTGACCGCGCTCCAGCAGAAGACTCAGGCTCAGCAAGCTGTGCGAGCGCCTGAGCCTCGGCATCGTGGTACACTCGAATCACGACCCGGCGATTCTTGGCCAGCGCCTCCTCGTTCCAACTCCCATCAGGAAAATACGATTTCTCTACAGGTCGCGTGTCGGCATACCCTAGGGCAGCCATGCTCTGAGGAGAAGCCCCCTGCTCGATAAAGACGCGCACCACTCGAGATGCTCGGGCGGCAGAGAGCTCCCAATTCGTCGCAAAAGGTCCACTCAGCGGTCGACGAACATCGGTATGCCCCTCAACCACGAAGCGAAAGGTTCGTTTCTCGAATTTCTGACGTTCACTCAGCGACTTCACGAGGTCCTGCAGAATCGTCAGACCCCGATCAGTCAACTCAGCGCTCAACGTATCGAAGAACACCTGCGACCGAAAGACGATGGCCACCCCCTCGGCAGAAGTCTCGACATCCGCTTCACCTTTCAGGGGCGTATCCTGAAGAATTTGAGTCACCCACTTAGCAAGATCCTGATTAGGAGACCGATACTCACCCCCAAACTGGGTCGCCAACGACTGACGCACCTTCTCAAACTGTGGTTCATCCAGCTTACTCAAACTAAAAAGCATGATGAAGAACCCGCAAAGAAGCGTCATCATGTCGGCATAAGAAATGAGCCAGTTCGATTCATCATCATGAGCTGGACCATTACCCGATGCCACCGAATGCTCAGGCTCCCAGCGCGAGGTCGTCTCGCCGACTGGGTCATCATTGGTGCGCTTTTTCAGACCCAGGACCGACCGAATCATGCGGCGGCCTTCCGAACCACACGTTCACGAGGCAACAGATAGGAGTTCAACGACTCGCGAATCGCTACGGGATTGCTCTGAGTCTTCATCAAGCACGCTCCCTCGACAATGATCCTTCGAAGCAAAACCTCCTCTCGGGTTCGCTCTGAAAGGGCCTCAGCGATGGGAATAAAGACCAAGTTAGCTAATGCGATTCCATAAAGTGTCCCGATCAAACCAATCGACATTGCAGGCCCGATCAGCTTCTGGCTGTCGGCCTGTCCAATTTTCTGCAGAACAGCGATCATCCCTAAGGTCGTGGCCAGAAGACCAAACGCTGGCGGAAACCTTCCGATGATTCGAAACATGTTCGCTTCTTCGAAATATCGCGACTCGATGGTGCGAACCCGCTGATCCAGAGTCGATCGAATCTCACGTTCGCTTAAAACGCCATTAGACACGAGAGTCACCGCTTCACGAAGAAACTCATTTCGAATCGAACCCAACGCCTCGCTCAATGCGGCAGGTCCAGCCGCCGCCTTCTTGTTCAGCTCCAAGATTTGAGAGATCGTTCCCTGGTAATCGACGCGATTTCTTCCCAACACCCGAAGCAAGAAAACCTTCGCCAAAGTCAGCACCTTCGAGATGGGAAAACTGATGCTGGCAGCGGCAAGCGTTCCTCCAACGACAATCAGCATCCCATGCTTATCCAGGAAAAACCCCATCTTCATTCCTGTTTCAAACAGAGCAAAGTACATGACCGTCACGCCAAACAAGCATCCAAAGAGCGAGGAAAAATTCATCTCAGGCCACCCCTCTTAAACTTCCCAAAGCCTTGTGCCATAGCTGATACTGACTCACGACATAGTCATCGTTAAGCACCCTCAGGCGCCCAACCAAAAGCCGCATGCAGCTCTCAGCGAAGCGAAGTCGTAGATCAGGCGTCGAGAGCATCACTCTCTGAAATGCCTCTTTATCGACGAAAAAAAGACGACACGTCGTGAGGCTCTGAACGGTTGCAGACCTCGGAAGTTCATCAATCAACGACATCTCGCCGAAGAACGCTCCCGACTGAAGCTGTCCCACCTCGTGCGAGGCCCCGGTGATCGGATTCACCTTATAGACGCCCACTTGCCCTTCGAGCACTAAATACATTCCCCACGAGAGCTCGCCCTCGATCATGACATTGGTAAATGGCTCAACACTCTTGACCTGCCCTAGATTCAAGAGCCTGGCGAGCTCTGCTCGACTAAAGCACGAGAACAGCGGCACGTTCGAAAATGCGTCTACAGTCAGCGTTTCGGAAGCCATCAAGCGACCCTCCGAAGGGCTGCCCCAGAGCCTAGTGCTCCCTCTGCAGTACCCTGCGGTGTTGGTGGCGTCAGATTCTCTGAAAACATCCGCTCGTTGGTCTCGAAGAGATTGATCGTTCCCTCTTGGGCCATGAGCTTAACCCGGTTCAGGATCTTTCTCTCGACGGCCTGATAGACATCTCGACCGACAGTGCCCATCCCCTCGAGCTCTTCCTCAATTTCAGAGATCAGGTCTTTCGGAGCTTTTGCAAAAATATGAGCTTTGATCTCAGCCGAAACCCCACTCAAGAAGTGCAGCAACTCGTCGTGTTTGATCGACAGGAGCACCTCTAACATATGTCCTTCTCGCAAGAATCGAAGGGTGTCGACACTCACGAGCTTCCCTTTAATTGCGCGAACACTTTCAGGATGCGAAGATCCTAAGCTCTTCATGACGCTTCGCTGAATTTCTGGAGCCGTCTTCTCTAACAAGCCCACGAGCACCTCAGACCCAGGAAGTGCCTCGGTGTTCAAGCGGGGATTATCCCGCCGCTTCCGCTTGAGGGCCTGGGCCACATTATGCACATAGTCTCTCGGAAGGTAGTCGATACGCGAGAGTTCGGCCATGAGCTCGATTCGAGCACCCTCATCCAGCTGTTGAAACATCATTCCCCGCTTTACAGGATCACACTGCGTGGCCACGATTGCCTTGACGGTCATCGTCTCGGTGCGAACCAGCTCGGCGATCTGAAGCCCATCCATCTCGACTAAGAAGTCAAACAGGTTCGAGGCTCGGCTTCCCATGACGATCAACTTTCCAGAAACGGTGCGATGATGGAGCTTCCTTAAAAGATCTAGCGTTTCTTGATCGCTGAGCTCCAGGGTATTTCTCGCGTAATATTCGGTCAGTTGATTGAGGTCTCCCTGCAAACTCGGATCGCGAAGCATGTCCATCACAATCGACTCTCCGAAAATCTGCATGTAGGCTGCTGTCGTCTCGACGCCTTCCTCAGTGAGAATGCGACTGAAAACCACTTTAGCCACCTTAGGCGAGCTGGCGAAGACTTCCTGAAGCTCCTCTTTCAATCGCGCACATTCAAAACGAACTGCCACCAGCTTGGCCCGTTCATCCGAACTCGATGAATCAGCTGAGTCCGCAGCCGATGCACCCATCGGTGCAGGCGATACGCCGACTGGCAGACTAAGCGAAGCGAGGTTGGGCATCGATCCCGAGCGCGCAGTCTGGCGAAACGACATCACGGCAATCACGACTAATAGGGCCAAAACCACCGCTCCGAAGCCGATGCCGAAGACTTTGAACTTCTGTAGCTCGGCTTGAACGGCATCTCCGTTCTCGACGCGCTCGATCCGTTCGATGCGGCTATGACTTTCTTGCTTCGAACTCGTCGATTGAGAGTCAGAAGTGCTGGAGCTTGAATTCTGATTCTCGCTGCGAGTGTTCGATGAATTCGAATTCTCATGAGTTTCTTGCCGATTGAGTTCACTCTGAGAATTCATCTCCGATCTCATCTCTTGGCCGCCTGATGAAATCCCTGATGTAGCACCGACGCTCGCAGGCGAACGCCCAGCGCGCGATCCTGATTCTGGAATCGTCGGAAATTTCAGAACCTTTGCCATTACCGAGAGATTCGAGAAGGATGAGGACTTGAGCTTCAAAATATCCGAGATGCTTTTTCGTTCGGTCTCGGGCAGCGACTCATCCATCAAAATGGTGGCTGAAACCCCTCCGACGCGTATCGCAACTCCATCCTGCTGAATCAAATCGGAAGCTGATCCGTATTGAAGCTCTTCAGCATTAACGGGTTCGGCCTCGATGAGCACTTCGCCCAAGAGGCACCGGGTGCCGCAGTACTCTGACAAGATCGCCTCGGCTGACTCCTTAAACTCTCGAATGACTTTGTCCTTCGCGCCGGCCACTTTTCCAGCAGAAGCCGCGGGTTGAGGAAATGACGCCGTCTTCGACTCAACCTGAACAGGATAATTCAACACCGAGAGGTACTGCTCGACGATATCAACGAGCTTTCGACGTGAGATGGGCCCGATTCGCGAATCCATGAGCAGCTTCACGGTCGCAAGCTTCGGAGCCAATCGCGTCGCAGAAGCCGTGGTCACTTCGTCAAAACCTGGCGCGATCGATGCCTGAGTTTCTTGATCGACCAGTACGTTCACTTGCAGAATCTTGCACGAGGGCAAGCCCGCCGCATCGGGCTGACAATACCCCTCCAGTAAGGGCTCGATCAGGTGGCGAATCTGAGACTCCGACTGCTGGACCAATCGATCTCGACTTTCTGGAAGATTAGCGGCCTCACCAGCGAGAGACGTGTCGAGTGCTAGTGAACTCACTGTCACGAAGACCCATGTCGCTAGGGGCAGCGCCCTGGCCAGAGTCTGCAACAGTGAGGTGGGTATCAATCTCGTGGTGCTCATGGCTGGGGTCCTTTCTCAGCCTCATCCCGTGCGGCTGGAATCACCTGGGTAGGAATCTGGGCTGCTGGCGCCCGAGCGCCCTTCATTTCGAGGTACCTCCGAAGCGGAGTATTCGAAGGATTGATCTCAAGGGCCTGGCTCCAAGACTCTTTGGCAAGATCGGGATGTCCCATGCGATCGAGCAAAGTGCCGCGCATTTCGTGCAATTTAGGGTCTAAAGGATAGTCTCGCAGCATCTCTTCAATCTCGAGTAGCGAGGCCTCATAGCGCGCTTCGCGATAAAGCTGCTTCACGTGATCCATTCTTCCGAGATAACTTCGGCCGGGGCTGGCCGGCATTGCCGATTCACGAAGTCCCATCTGCGCCTCAATGTCTCTGCGAGACGCGGCTTGCTCGGTAGGCGTGGTCGGCAACCTCGATAAAATCTCGCGATCAGCAACCGATGGTGGACGCCCTTCATAAGCAGTGACGGGCGAGCCATCAGGCTCCCCTTTTGCTCCTGGCGGAACGGACGCTGGAAACTCCCAACTCGGAGACTCAGAGAGCGACGGAGGAATCTCGACCTCAAGGGACTGGTCTCCGCGCTTCGACCGAAGAACAAAGGCTTGATTCGCGCTTCCACGATCAGGATAGAGACTGCCAAAAGGGTTTTCGATCGGCTTTTGTTTTTCTTGGTTCTCGCGAATCGCCAGAACATTCTTGAGGCTCGAGCAAGACGACGAAGACATCAGGGCCAACACGAGCACCCCGAAGAGCGAAAACGGTTTTCGAACCCATCTGATACGATTCATTTTCGTCATGATCTGATCCTTAAAAAAGGGCGCTGATCCCCAAGCCGTAATCCACTCCAGAAACGGTTCCTGAAGATTGAGTGCCGACGAATTTCGTTGCTGATGGCCGATATCCTAGGTTCAGTCCGACGGCCCAGTGCTTGGCTAGTCGCCACTCATAGCCAGCGCGCACTAATCCCCCGAGAAATCCCGATGCATAGGTACCGCCCAGACCAACAACAACTCCCCCTCGTGCATGATTGAGATTTTCCTCTTCGCCGATAAGATTCCATGCGTGCAAAAACAGCAGCGTCAGATTCACGCCAGCGTAAAGATCCGAGTCGGTATCGGTGAGCGCGCCGACAATGCTGCTCGCGTTTCGAGCATAAGTCAGCTCAAAGCCCACTTCTTTCTTACGATTGTCGTATCTTTCCATCATCCGAAGCCCCGCACTTAAAGTTCCGGTAGACTTCGCAATGTTGCGTTGCATTCCATAGCCCAGGATTGCGCGGTACTGAACGACAGGAAGGTACTCGCTTGCGTTTCGAACCCCTTCATTTTCGGGCTTAGCCACACCTCGACGATAGGCAGCTGTCTTAGACGTCTCTGAATTGTAACTCGACGACCACGCCATAGCGCCGCTATCAGCATCATGAATCGATAGTGATAAGACCATGCCCGTAGGTTGATACGAGAAAACGGCATCCATGAAATTCTGAATCCCTACTTTTCTCGCAATCCTTGAGAGCTCTTGAGCGTTGGTTTCAGGCCCGCTCACGACCATCTTGTCTCCGCTCACCACAGTTTTCTTCGATCGGCACTCGAAACACTGAAGCATGCGTACTTTAGAGGTCTTCATCAGCCGCTCAGACAAAACGAGTTCGAGATGGTTTTTAAAGCTCGGAGGCACGAGCTCATTGACGGTCACACTTCGAATGGCCATATCTCGCAGTCCCTGAACCTGACCCGACTTCAGGTCTTGTTCAAAATCCGAGAGGAGATCTTCGAGCACTAAGTAAAAATTTCGGGCAGAATCTTCTTTTTTAGAAGCACTGGGCGCAGCTTCAGCCGCTTGTGCTCCTGCCGAGGAAAACGCGAGCGCTGCCAAAAGACTAGCCGCAAGCGTATGTCTCCACGTCCTGACTGAAATGGGTCTCGGTTCTTTTTTTTGGCCGATCTGCAGCAAGGTACGTTCCCCCGTTCACCTGCTCTTCGGAACTCATCCGGCTGAATTAAAGCATTTATTTTCCGAAGACTTCTTCCGAGAGGTGGGGTGGAGGAACTTGCCTTGAGCCCGATCCGAGTACGTCAAATTCGCGTCGCACGCTTCGCCCTGAGTCCTCTTGCCCGGGGCGCCGCCATGGCCACTGGATTGGCAATCGTCTCATGCAGCACGGCTCAAGTCGCGCAAGCGCCCAAGCCCATTCAGCCTCCAGAAAAAGCTGCCGTGCTCGAGCTTCCACATCCCGAGGGACATGAGGTGCATCACCTTGCGGCACTCTTACGTCTCGCACCGGCTTCTGAATCTTTTCAGGAATGTTTTAAGACTCAGCATGATCTCGCTTCAAAGACGGGGAACCCTCTTGAGGTCGATAGCGGCGTTCAGGAGCTCGTTTCTGAAAACCCGACCTTTCATCACTGGTGTTTCTATAGGGCTCTTCACGGGCTTGACACCGAACTTCAAAGCACTTCAGGAATTTTGAGCAAACAAAAAGAAGTGTTGGCAACCTATCGCGACCTTTTGCCGGTAGCGCGCGCCTTTCAAAGTGAATTCAAAGACTCACGGTACTTGCGCTGGGCAATCCAAAACTACCGGCGGCTTTCGCCGAAGATTTTCTTTCGAACGGTGGAGCTCACCCCTGACGCAACCGCAGATCTCGTCTTGATTGAGGAGCCTTTCTCGGACTGGAAGCTGCAACCCTCCGAACAATCCGTGCTCAAGAAATATGGTCTCAAAGACGACGCAGTTCGAACACCTGCCAGTAGTACGAGTGAGGCTGCGGCTCCAGTGCCAACGAGCTCGCCCATGCCCAGCGTTTCTCCAGTTCCGAGCACCGATTTAACTCCCGCTCCGACTCCGACTGCCGCATTGAGTCCCGCTTCCGCTCCTGATAGTGCTGCGCCCCCATCGGCTTCGATTCCGCTACAAGAGGCCGCCACCTCCACCGAAGCACCCACTCTCAAGACCGCCGACTCGCCCGTCGTTGCTAGTCCGACGCCAAACGCGACCCCCAGCGAAACCACCGCTGCCGCAAAACCACAAGATCAGCCTGCTTCTGGGAGCTCGCCTTCCGAGGGGCTAGCCCGTGAGGAGCCCTCGCGAGCCCCAGCAACTGAGCCAGCGCCACCGGCGATCACACCCCCTCCGGCCGCCGAGAGCCCCGCGGCAGAGAATCTCGATGACATGTTCGACAGCTCGATTAAGACGGACGATTCTTCACCAACTCCATGACACAATCCGGCTCTGCAAGAGTCGAGAGATCGCCGAACTGATCGACGACTCCCTCGGCAATTTTCCTCAAAACTCGCCGCATGATTTTTCCGGAACGCGTCTTCGGCAGTCGAGGTGCCCATTGAATCCGGTCCGGCGTCGCAATCGGACTGATCACCCGTCGCACCTGAGCAATCAGCCCCTGGCGCAACTCTTCGGTGGCATCAAAGCCCGTTTTCAAGCTGACATACGCATGAATGCCCTGTCCCTTCAGCTCATGAGGAAATCCCACCACTGCAGCCTCAGCAACCGCAGGATGCGCCACCAAGGCGCTCTCGATCTCAGCAGTCCCCAGCCGATGACCAGCGACATTAATCACATCATCTACTCGCCCGGTGATCCAGTAGTCACCTTGCTCGTCGCGACGACACCCATCTCCGGTAAAATAAAAGCCAGGATAAGTTGAGAAATAAGTCTTCTCAAAGCGCTCATGATCTCCAAAGATCGTGCGCGCCTGACCGGGCCAAGAGTCCCGAAGACACAGATTGCCCTCGCACGCTCCTGTCAGCTCGATACCTTGAGAATCCACAATTACCGGGTGAATTCCAAAAAGAGGCTGAGTCGCCGATCCCGGTTTCAAGTCGGTGCAGGCCGGCAACGGGCTAATCAAAATCCCTCCTGTTTCGGTCTGCCACCAAGTATCGACGACCGGACACCGCCCCTCTCCCACCACGCGATGAAACCACTGCCAGGCCTCAGGATTGATGGGCTCGCCCACTGACCCTAAAAGTCGAAGCGACTGACGAGAAAACCGCCGCACGGGCTCGTCGCCCTCACGCATCAAGGCACGAATCGCAGTGGGTGCCGTGTAATACAACGTGACTTGGTGACGATCGATGATCTCCCAATGGCGTGAAGCATCGGGATAAGTCGGAATCCCCTCGAAAAGAAGGGTTGTCGCCCCATTGGCCAAAGGTCCATAAACGACATACGAATGTCCCGTCACCCAACCCACATCCGCCGTGCACCAATACACATCCTCGCCCGGACGATGATCAAACACGCAATCATGGGTCAACGAGGCGTAAAGCAAGTAGCCCGCTGAAGTATGTAAAACACCCTTGGGTTTTCCAGTGCTTCCTGAAGTGTACAGAATGAATAAGGGATCTTCGCTCTGCATCTTCTCAGGAGCACTGAACCACTGATCGCGCGGCACTAACGCCACTGCCGCCATTTCATCTTCGAAAGAAAGGTCACGAGACTCGCTCCAGGCCGGATCAAGCCAGCCCGTTCGGCGCACCACAAGAACCTGCTGTACTGTCGGACAAGACTTCAACGCCTCATTCAAGTGGGCTTTCAGGGGAATGCGCTTACCTCCTCGAACCCCCTCATCTGCAGTGATGACAAAACTACTCGAGCAATCCTGAATTCTTCCAGCCAGGGATTCTGAAGAAAAACCGGCAAAAACCACCGAATGAACCGCTCCCACCCGAGCGCATGCCAGCATACTGATGGCTGCTTCGGGAATCATCGGGAGGTAGATGGTCACTCGATCACCCTTTCGAACCCCGCGCGTGCGAAGCACGTGTGCCAGACGTTCGACTTGGTCATGAAGATCTCGATAGGATAGCCGACGCGAGGGCTCTGTTCGATCATCAGGCTCCCAAAGAATTGCTGTTCGATCGCCAAAAGCAGCCAAATGACGATCGACGCACTGAACCGAAACGTTTAACTCGCCCCCATCAAACCACCGGATGCTCACCGGCGAATGAAACTGGGTCTTCTTTACTTGAGAAAATGGCTGAATCCACTCGATGCGCTCTCGGGCCATCTTCCCCCAGAAAGCTTCAGGGTCGACCAAGGCCTCTTGCTTCATCGACTCAACGCGACTCTTCTTCCAAGTACTGCGCTCGGCAAAATCGGGATTCACTGGGATCATCATCACTCACCAGCCTACCGGCCCGGCTCAAGGGTTGCAATCGATGCGAACGGTATGTCCGCTTCACCGCCTGCCCGTTGCAAGACCATTCTTGTCGTTGAAGACGATGCCGCCATTCGTTCAACGCTAAAAATTGCTCTTGAGATGGAGGGCTACCACGTCATCACGGCAAGCCAAGGCCAGGAAGCACTCACGCTCCTGCCCACGATTAAAACACCATGCTTGATTCTTCTCGACCTGATGATGCCCATCATGAATGGATGGGAATTCGCCCAGGCGATCCGATCTGACATGGTTCTGGCGCCCATTCCCATCGCGTTGGTTACAGCCTATTCCGAAGAGGCCGCCACCTTCTCGGGAGCTCAGGCACTGGTTAAAAAGCCCGTCGATCTCGATCTGCTCTTTGAAGTGGTGAGACGTTTCTGTGGTTGATCTGGTCACGCTTCTGGGAACTCTCGGGTTCATCGCCATTCTAAAGCTCAACCGCAAATTCTTGACCCTCCTTCTGGTTCTGACCGGCGCCATCGAGGAGCTCTCACAAGGGTCACTGAGCCAAACTGCCGAAGCCACTCTCCTGGCCCTCCTGGCAGCAAGTCCCTACCTCAGAGACAAAAATACCGCAGAAGAGCTATTTCGAAGAGCGAGCCCCACCTGGCCGTTTCTCTTCTTCTCGATGCTCACTGCTCCCCTCCTGCTGAAGATTCTGATCGAGATCGCACTCCATTCAGCTGCGCAAACGGTCGACCTGACAGTCACCATCCTTCAACCCGCGATTCAAAGCGCCTTGCAAATGAGCTTGTCTGCGCCAGTTCTCTTTCTCGCCACCACTCATTTTCTCAGCAAAAAAAACCGATCGCCGCCTCAAAAACTCCAGAAGCTGAAAATAGCAATCTTCACTTTGCTTACCGTACTTTTGAGCCTGGCGATCTTCGGCCCCTTACTACCTCACGACTACCGATCACTTCCGCTAGTCTACACCTTATTTCCTCCTCTCATTGCTTCGGCCATCACACTTTCGCCCTCCCATCATTCGATTCATCTTCTAACGATCGCAGCCATCGCCGTCATCGGCGAGCGCCTCGGATACGGTCCGTATCACGTGGCACCAGAGCACCTCACTCTGCTTCTGCCCGAGGCCTACCTGCTCACTTTGATTTTCACGACATGGACCCTCTGCATCCTCAAACAAGAAGCACGCTATCTCCATGGCGAGCTAAAAGAACGATTCAGCACCAGCACTCAGCAACTCACCGGATCTGAACTCTTTCTCGATACTCTAATCGAAAACATCCCCGACATGATTTTTGTCAAAGATGCTACCGATCTAAAATTCGTGCGAATCAACCGGGCAGCAGAATCTCTATTGGGAATTCCCAAGTCCCTTCTCCTGGGCCGTGATGACTACGCTTTTTTTCCCAAGGATCAGGCAGACCACTTCACTCAAACCGATCGCCAAGTCTTGACCTCGCATCGCATGACTGAAATCGAAGAGTGCATCACCACTCAAAATCAGGGCCTACGCTGGCTTAAAACCAAGAAAATTCCGATTCTCGCCGAAGACCGCACTCCCAAGTTTTTACTCGGAATCTCAGAAGACATCACCATGAAACGCGAGGCGGAGCACCATCGCGCGCGACTCCTGATCGAGGAAGCCGCTCGACGTGAGGCCGAGAAAAGCCTAGCCCAACGAAATGAGTTTCTCTCTCTTGCCGCGCACGAACTAAGAACCCCTGTAGCTGCGCTGAAGCTCAGCCTCGAACTCAGCCACCGAGCCCTATCGAAGCTCAAGCCCGAAACCCAGGCAGCCTGGGGCGAAATGCCATTCAAGCCCCTGCTAGAAATCGGCCGGCAAGAAGTGCTTCAGCTCGAGCGATTAACCGAGAACCTTCTCGATGCCTCAAGAATTCACGAAAAACGATTCCAGCTGCACCTCAAACCCAACGAGGACCTCAGCGCCGTGGTTCGTCTAGCAATTGAAGAGATTCAGCCTGAACTCAAAGCAGGGAACTGCCAAATTCGCTCTGAAATCCAAACCAACGTGCAGGCCCAAATCGATGCCGAGAAGATCAAAGAAACGCTTCTGCATCTTCTCAGAAACGCCATGAAGTTCGGAAGAGGCGCTCCCATCGATTTGACTCTGACCACTGACTCGACCCACTGGATGATCACGGTCACCGATCGCGGCATTGGAATGAGTCCCGAAACGGTAACGACTCTCTTTCTGCCCTTCGAGCGGGCCTCCTCGTCGCGCAACTTTCCGGGCCTCGGACTCGGACTTTTTATTTCCAAAGAAGTGTTACGCGCTCACGGCGGCACGATCGAGGTACAAACACAAAAAGAAAGCGGGGCCCGGTTTATCCTCCGAGCCCCGCTCCAACCGAAAACTGCTCACGAACCGATCACGCAATCGTGATTCGAGGATCGAGATACACGTCTTGAATGGCCTGCAAAAGCTGCACGCCTTCTTTCCAAGGGCGTTGAAACGCTTTTCGTCCTAAAATCAACCCCATTCCCCCAGCGCGTTTGTTGATCACGGCCGTCTTCACCGACTCTGCCAAATCTGAGGCCCCTTTGCTCTCGCCTCCCGAATTGATCAGACCGATGCGCCCCATGTAGCAGTTGGCCAACTGATACCGAGTCAAGTCAATCGGATGGTCCGTCGTTAATTCGCTGTAAACCTTGGGATGGGTTTTACCGTGCTTGGTCGCAAGGTAACCCCCGTTATTCGTAGGCATCTTCTGTTTGATCATGTCGGCCTGAATGGTCACGCCCAGATGATTGGCCTGACCCGTGAAATCTGCAGCCGTATGATAGTCGACTCCATCGACTTTGAATCCCGTATTTCGAGTATAGCACCACAAAATGGTTCCCAGGCCGAGCTCGTGGGCTGCTTGAAACGCTTCAGAAACCTCACGGATCTGACGAGCGCTTTCAGGTGATCCAAAATACACCGTCGCCCCGATCGCCACAGCTCCCATATCTGAAGCCTGCTTCACGGTTGCGAACATCGTTTGGTCGTACTTATTCGGGTAACTCAAAAACTCGTTGTGGTTGATTTTCAGAACAAACGGAATTTTGTGAGCGTACTTTCGAGCGGCAATGCCTAACACACCCAAGGTTGATGCAACCCCACTGCAACCTGCCTCGATGGCGAGCTTGACAATATTCTCAGGATCAAAAAATTGGGGGTTCGGCGCAAAGGATGATCCGGCTGAATGTTCGATGCCTTGATCTACCGGAAAAATCGATACGTAGCCCGTATTCGCCAATCGACCCGATGAGAACAAGCTCTGCATCGAGCGCAACACGCGCGGACTACGATCGGATTGAGCCAAAATCTGGCTCACCCAATCGGCATGAGGCAAAGTCAAACTTTCTTTCGGAAAGGTCGCGCAACGATGCTCTAATAGCGACCGTGATTCAGAACCCAGCAGCTCTTCGTAATTCAGTTTTGACATGCCTCATGGGTAATCAAGAACCCGAGCATGCGCAAGCGAGTTGCCCAGAGAAAGCCGAAAAAAACACCCGCCTAGCCGGTGGCGATGAGATCCTGAACGACCTTCGCTGCGCAAACGAGACCAAAGGTTCCAGTCACGAAACTCGCCGAACCTAGAATCACGTTCTTGTCCTCACACGTATTCAGCCCGTTATTGCCCTGAGGGCAAACACATTTAAAGCCCTTGCCTCCATCATACTTGAGCTCAAAGGGGTCCATCACGGGCTCTCGAGAATAGACTGTAGGAATGCCGAACCGACCTGACTCGGGAAAGCCATACTGCTGCCGAAGAATTCGACGAAGAGCGCGAGCCAGCGGATCGATCTCGGTTTCGGCAAGATCGGCTACTTGCACCTGAGTCGGATCCAGTCTCGCGGCCGAGCCCGAGGACGAAACAACAGGAATACCCTGCTCACGACAGAAAGCCAGCAGGTGGCACTTCGCCGTCACGTTATCGATCGCATCGATCACGTAGTCGGGCCTCGTGGCGAAAATTTCAGAGTTGGTACGCGCGTTATAAAACTGAACCAGAGAAGTCACTTCGGCTTGAGGATTGATCTTTCGACAGCGCTCGGCCAGGACCTCGGCTTTTTTCGAGCCCACGAAACCGGTGAGCGCATGAAGCTGCCGATTAGAATTGGTAATGCAGACTTCATCAAAATCCACCAAGGTAACCTTTCCCACGCCCGAGCGCAGAATCGATTCGGCCGCCCAAGATCCTACCCCCCCTAAACCGATGATCACCACATGAGAGTCCATCAGCTTTTGCATGGCCCGGTCGCCCACCAAGCGTCCCATCCGGTCGAAGCGACGATGAAGCCGGTAGTTCTCAAGCGCAGGATCGGTCAGCGGGTCTAGAAAGTCAGCAGTAGTCTTTTCCATTTCGGGCACGGCGTTAACATGGAAGCGGCACCCCGAGCAATCAGGGCGCCGAGATTGCTGCCATCAACCCCGAATCGATCAGATTTTGAGTGGTTTGAGCGGCAATCTCCGCCAGAGGGCGCCCGGTCAATCCCGAAGCCGCCTGAGCGACTCGAAACCAATGCTCGGCGGTACCATCGCTTTCTAGCACCCAGTCTTGAGCCGAAAGAAGAGGTAATGCCCTTTTTAAAGCCAGGAACTTGCCTGGATCCGCCAGACCTCGCCCGATCGAGAGCTTGAGCCCCAAAGCGGTATATCGAGCAGCCAAATCGATGCCGCCACCAAAAGCGTGAAGAATACCGCGATAAGGCCCCGAACCCAAAAGCTCGAGCGCCACCTCATGAGCATGAACAATATGAAGCACCAGGGGTTTCTTCCATCGATGCGCCAGCGCCAGCTGGCGTTCGAAACACTGACGCTGCAGGCGCTCGGTGTTTTTTCCGGTCTTTGAGAAGTCTAATCCTAACTCACCCATGCCTACGATTCGGTCGGAATGCTGCGCCAGCAGCGACTCTAAGAGCTCAAGCGCCGAAAGGCACGCTTCTTCGCTGTTTTCCTGAATCCACCACGGATGCAACCCAAGAACGGGCAAGAAACTGGAGCCAAGGTGATCTGCAAGCGCCAGCTGACGTTGCCAGTCGACGGGGTCGACGCCCCCTTGCACCGAAAACCGCACCCCCTGCGCTACCGACTCTTGAAACCGCCGCTCTGCTTCGTGGAAATCTATTCCGGCAGGAAAGGCCTGGGCCCAATGGGCATGAGCATCGACCCAAAAGGGCTCACTCACGAAGACCTCCGGGCTTTTTTTCTCGACTGGCGCGAGGTTTGGCGCTCACGCCTAAAACTCCAAGGTTCTAGAGGTTCCGAGTCGATCCAGAGCCCGACTCGAGCCTCTCGGGCTTTTTTCTCTGCCTGAGAATAACTCACGCGCTCGCCGGGCTTTTGTTGCTTCTCGTACTGCCGGTAGTGCCAAGCACAACCGGCTTGCACTTGGGCGAGGTTGATATCAAGGGCTAGCGATTCAGCGTCGGTGCGGACCGAAGAATTCGCTGCGCTCATGACTTCACCTTCGGCGCGAGGAGATGCGAAAACCACCCCCAAGTGGCGGCCGTACCGATCACGGCCGCGAAGCTCCACTCGCACCTCACTTCCAGCCACCCGCTGAGCCAGAAGTTTTCGGCAAAATTCCCCAAAAGGTTGCGACTTTTCGGGCGCATCGATTCCCGTCATCCGAATCCGCTCGGGAACCCGTCTCTCGCCATCTTGATTCAGAACCTCAATCGTATCTCCATCAAGGACTCGAATCACTTTGCCCGAAAGAGCCCCCTCTGCCGACGAGCGTCCTGGTGCTTGAGGAGGAACGGGCCTCGGGCGCGAAACCCAGGGCATCACACATGCCAGCGCTCCGGCTAGAATGATCGCAGTTCCGATCTGCTTCGTTCGTCGCATGACCTCCAATCAGCCTGATCACAGGGCGAGGGTCAAGGGCTCAAGCTCTTCCTGTCGGTTTTTACCTTCGATCAAGAAAGCCCGAACAATGCCTTGATCTCGAAAATCCGCCGAATTCCAGTTCACTCTGATTTTTTTCTTCCCACAACGGAAGCGAAGGATGGAGGTGGCTCTTCCGATCTGGGTGCAAGCACTGGAGAGGTAATCTCCGTTCCAGAGCTGCGCGTTCCATTTTTTAGTGGGCGCTTGAGTGACGATCAGCTGAAGCTCAGGTCGCTCTTGAGAGCGAGCATGAAGTACCAGACGTTCGACCGAAACAGCGGAATGGGCCTGATTTCCAGGCATCACCCCAGCGAAAAAAAGGGCCGCCAATGCCATGATCCATGAAATTGATTTGAAATCCCGAGTTCCTTCCATGAAACCTCCCTGCTCCCGAATCCTGGGAAGCGGTTACTCTCTGGCGCTCTTCTCCTACAAGAACGATGCCGCACCGTGAGGCGCGAAATCGCTGCTTTTTTTCAACTTCGCGTGAGACCAGTTTTCTACCAGGATCGAAGTGGCCCTGATGGTTCCCAGTCCGGCGCGAGCCGGGTTCAGCTCTGGCCCTGAAGCGGCAAAAAAAGGAAGAGGAAGAGACCCTTCTTGGAGTTCACTCTTCCTCTTCCAAAAAAGATCGCACGAGCTTGAAGTTCGGTTAAAAAATTCGCTCCTCAGCGTGCGATCAGGGGGATTTAGTGGATCTCATGATGGCTATACTGACAGCTTCCATGCAGCTCCATTCCACTGGGAAGCATCAACTTGGCGCTCGTTTGATGATGGTCATTCGAAGCCGTAGGTTGATTCAAAGGCAAATCAAAAATCAGTCGCGGACGTCGCCCATTGGCCGCCGAAATCCACAAGTGACCATTCTGAACGGCCACCGATGAGCCGCCCGCATAAAACAACCCCTGGTGCTCGCAGGCCACCGCAAGACGATTTAAATAACTCCAGGCGGGAGCCGGACCACCTTTGCTCTCCACTTGTCCACGATCATGATGGTCGAGCTCTCGAACCGTATAGATGGTCGCGAGGGCGCGGCATGAGTTCTGGCTCTCGAACTGGCACTCAAAATCCCACCGTCGCTCTCTTCCGTTTTTGATGGTCGGGGATTCTTCGCCTCGAATCTCCTCAGAGGTCATCTCGTCGGACGCAGGGGCGCCGCTCGGTACCGACTCTTCAGCGAACCCTTTTTCAATTCCAACCACCATTGCCATCATTGCCGCAAAACTCCATACCGATGCTCTTGAAATCATCTTTTCACTCCTTGAACCATTTTGGTTTCTCTCCGGCTGTGCAACGGTTGTGCTGGCGCAAGTCGTCTATCGCGCCTATGCTTCGAAGCGATGTCTTCAAACCCTTCGCTCCTGCGACGAAAGCTCCTGCAGCCCTTGCTCGAGCAGCTTCAACAAGGCGCAACTCCAGAAAAATTGGCCTGGAGCGTCTCCTTAGGGATCAGTTGCGGACTTTTTCCAATTCTCGGCAGCACCACTTTTCTTTGCGCCGGCGTGGGCGCACTCTTTCGCCTCAATCACGTGGCCATGCAAACGGTAAACTACTTGGCTTATGCGCCTCAGCTCGTGTTGATTCCCGTTTTTATTCGAGCCGGAGAGTGGCTGATGCAGTCTCCGCCAATCACCATCGATCTGATCGCTATGAAAGAGCTCTTTCTAAAAAGCCCGCCCGAGTTTTTCAGACAATTCGGTTCTGCCGCAATTCACGGCATGGTTGCATGGGTCGTGATCATGCCTGTTCCTACCTGGCTTGTGGCTCGCGGCTTGATCCCGCTTTTCAAACGCTGGGCGGCGACTGCACGATTCGGTTCCAGTAAGACGTCAGGTCAAGAGTCACCTCCATCGCTTTGAGGAGGTTGAAGATCCCCCCCAGCTTGCGATGCAGGAAAAGAATTGCCCGTGGAGGCGGCGAGGTTCGACATGCTTTGGCCAAAGCAAAGCCCAGTTCGCGCATTTGGCGCGCGTACTCGGCGTCGGTGAACGCAAAAGGTTGATTTCTTGGATCGAAAGGCGACAAGCTCGCGCGAAGAAGCTTCACCAGAGCCTCTTGAGCTTCCAGGCATTCATCTCGCCGGAGAATTCCCATTTCAAAAGCTCTTTCCAGGATGAGATCTTTTTCGTCTGACCGGGCCGCACGCAAAAGCTCGCGGTACTGCGAACGAAAGATCGGATCAAAGCGTTTCATCGCTCCGAAATCTAAAAGAGTGATCACGGGGTTTTCTCGATCGTGAGAATCATCGATCAAGAAATTCGCGAAATTCGGATCGGTCTGAACCAGCCCCATTCGAAAAAACTCGATTTCATAGAGATCCAAGAATCGTTGTCCCACAGCGTTTCGAACCGAGGCGGGAGGCTGACGAAGGCGCAGCCAATCTAAAGGGCGCAGGCCCCGCTCTCGGCTCATCACCAAGACTCGCGAGGTGCTCCATTCAGAAAAAACACTCGGCACCCGATAGCCCGAAAAGGCCGCGATACCATCGGCATATTCCTTCAAAAATGCCGCCTCAGAAAGATAATCGGTTTCCTGGCGAAAAACCGAGCCCAGCTCTTCCAGCAAAGGCTCGACGTCCACCGCGCGACCCGTGACGGAAAAAAAACCCCGAAGCAAGAGCCCTAATCCCCGGATATCGCTTTCGATGGTGTCACCGATTCCAGGAAACTGAACCTTCAGCACGACATCGCTGCCTGCGATTCGAGCCGCATGCACTTGTCCGATGCTTGCCGAAGCCAAAGGCGCCTCACCCCACGACTCGAGGCCATTCAGTCGAGCCTGGCCCTGAGCCACGGTGGCTCCCGATCGAGGACCCCATTCATTCACCAGAATCCGGCGCACCTCGGCGCTCGAAAGGGGCGTTCCTTGGTCCTGAAGTTGAGAAAGCGCCTCGACCACTTCTGGCGGAAGCAGATCTCTGAGCTCGACGCTGACCGTTTGCCCCAGCTTCATGGCAGCGCCTTTGAGTTTAGACAGTCCCTCAACCAAAATCCGCGCTTGAGCTAAACGTCGCGCCAGATCTTGATTCAACGAGCCCTCAGCATCGCTCGTCTTTTTGTCATTAAAAAGCGAAGCGACACCCTCACTGAGCGGCCGCGCCTGAGCTGCGAACTTGGCCCCCATCTTTAGAAATTCTAGCCCCCGAGCAGTGACGCTCGTTGGAATCGAAGCCGAGGATTTGGTTTTTTTCGAGCTCATGATTGAGCCACTCTCAGCGCCTACCGAGAGCCAACCCATTTC
The DNA here is from genome assembly GCA_039800365.1 of Pseudomonadota bacterium. Classification (GTDB taxonomy): domain Bacteria; phylum Bdellovibrionota; class UBA1018; order UBA1018; family UBA1018; genus CAIOHW01. Next base: position 11,167 of record JBDLQW010000022.1, on the reverse strand, counting down.
ACCAGCTCATACGCCTGGCGAAATCCGGTGGCGATTCCACCAGCAAGAACAAAAGCGGTAGTCAAACAAACGATCAACATTTTGACATGCTGAGAAAAGCTGGGATTTTGCTCATGTGAACTCATAGGTCTTTTATCTTAATGGCATTTGGCGAGAGGATCAAACAAAGGATCAAGAACTTCGAGGATCACGGAAAATGAGTGTCTTCTCTTGGATGAATCCCGGGGGCGGAATTCGCTACCATGGACGAGCCCTTTTTAATCGCCATTCGCGCTGGACGGCCTTTCGCCAGGAAATTGCTGCGTGGCTCGAGACCTGGATTCCTCGTCACGAAGCCTCTCGAGAGGCTCTGACACTCATCGCACCAAGCGGCGGGCACTGCTTACCCCGCCCCTGGCTCGAGTCTTTTAGAAGCCTCACGGCCATCGACATCGACCCGACGGCTCGTTTTTTTTTCCAGCGAAATCATCCAGCCTGCAGCGCTCACTTGCACTGGATTCAAGGGAACATCTTCGAGCGCTGGAATGATCTGTTGATGAAGAACCCTGAAGCAAAAATCCTTTTCTGTAACTTCCTGGGGCAAGCGCAAGCCTGCGACCCCGTTCGCGCCGAAAGCTGGTTCAAGCGCCTCCGCAGTGATCTCGACAAGCGCTCCTGGGCCAGCTTCCATGATCGCTACTCTGGAGAGCTCAAAATGAAGCCCCATGTCGGGGCCCTCCCGGTATCGGCCCGCGCACGCCCCGAAACCCTTCTCGAGCATTTCTATCCTGCATCGACTCGCGGCGAGCTCTGCGAACATGAACTCCCGCAAATTTTCCCTGAAAACGGAAACTACCTTTATTGCAGGTGGCAACTCGACCCCTGCTCGACCCACCTGATCGAGGCCTACTCGAGTTCACCCCCACCGCTTTGAGCACCACTAACGACTGAGCGTTTTGTACCCAAAACAAGCGCGATCTGTTTACAGGACTTCATCAACGAGGCTGAAGCTGCGACGCTAGGTTGCTCGAGGTTGGTCCAGGCCCAGCGCTGAAGCCGAGCACTTTCAGTCGGAAAGCTCACACCCTCTTTGACCGACCAGATCTTGATGGTGCGCTCGATTCGATGTCGAGTCACCACATGCTTCGTATGCACTTCTCCCCCAGAAACTGCCGCGCCTAACGAAGGAGACTGTTCGGGCAAGTCCCAAAGCCCAGCCCGCCACTCGCCGGCAGCGATCTCGCGCACCAGCACTTCGAGCCCCCCTTGAGCGTTTCGGCGCACCCAAGCATGACGGACCTCTTCAACTCGAATCCACTCTTTTGGTTTTTTCTTACCCGGACACGCATCAACGCGATTCAAGCGCCTTGCTTGGCATGCTTCACGAATCGGACAAGAATCGCATTCTGGATTTCGAAACGCACATCGGGTCGCGCCTAATTCCATGAGCGCTTGATTGAAATCACTAGGGGTAACTCGAATACGCTGAGCGCGCAAAACCAGCTTAGCCGACCACCGCCAGAGACGCGCCTTAAACGCTGCCTCACCCATCTCAGCACGCGAAAGCGCCAAAACCCGAGACAAAACCCGCTCGACATTGCCATCCAAAATAGGCTCGGGCAAACCCAAGGCAATCGAGCTGATGGCGCCCGCAGTATACGGTCCCACTCCGGGAACTTCGAGCCAGTCACGCTGACTCTGTGGAAAACCCTCTGCCACAATCTTCTGGGCCCCTCGGTGCAAATTTCGAGCACGCGAGTAATATCCGAGGCCCGCCCAAGCTTCGAGAACCTCTGACTCGCTTGCGCGAGCTAAAGCTTCGACGTTCGGAAAACGACTCATAAAACGCTCGAAGTACGGCAGAACCGTCACCACCTGAGTTTGCTGGAGCATGATCTCTGAAATCCAAACGCGATACAGCGACGGATCTGAGCGCCATGGTAAAACCCGTGCGCTTTTATGAAACCACTGCGCGAGCGTCAAAATCGCGGCGTCTTGTCTCTGACTGGCCTGCGAGCTGAATTTCAGAACACCCGGCTGACTCCCCTTCTTGGGGCATTTTTGTGACTGCCGCTCTGAAATCGACGGCTTTGATGGCCTCGAACCTTGCGATGACATGCGCCTGTTTCTAAACTGGCTTTCTGACCATGACCAGACTCTTTACCTTGGCCTGCTTGATCTTCTGCGCTTTTTCCGTCGGCTCTGCCCGTGCGGCAAAGCGCCCGCTTCGAGTCGTGATCGACCCCGGGCACGGAGGCGCCGACGAGGGAGCCGTTTTTTTCGACAAAACCCTCAAGGTTGCTGAAAAAGACATCACTTTGCTTTTGGCGCTTCAAGCTGCCAAAAAACTGCGAGCCCAAGGCTTTCTCGTATCGCTCACTCGAGAAACCGATCAACAAGTAGCACTGGCCGATCGCACGGCCCACGCCAATCGATTCCGCGCCGACGTGTTTCTCTCAATTCACATGAACGCCCCCGCTGCTCCGGGCTCTGCGGGTTCCCCGGGCTCAAGAGAAGCTTTTGGAATAGAGACCTACTTTCTAAACAGCACCACCGACGACTCTTCGAAACGATTGGCTCATTTCGAAAATTCGGTGCTGGGTGGTAGTCCTGAACCCACAGCTTCGCCCGAGGGCCTGGATGTGGCGCTCATCCTCAAAGACTTGAGGCTGGATGCGAACCTTTCTGAAAGCAAACGGCTTGCATGCCACCTTCAACACCAACTCATTCAATTCACCTCAACCCAACCCTCTGAAGTCGTCGCCACTTCGCCTCGGAACCGTGGAATCAAACAAGCGCTCTTTTACGTCCTACTCGGAGCCGACATGCCTGCAGTTCTTGTCGAAGCGGGGTTTCTCTCGCACGCCCAGGATCGAAATCTGGTGCTTTCAGAAGCGGGACAACAAAAGATCGCTTCAGCGATTGCCTATGCGCTCGAGCGCTTTCGAACCCTTCAGGGCACCCGACAAGCCCAGCAAGTCATAAGCACCTGTAAAGTTCGTTGACAGGTCCATCCGGCAGCACCGCTTTCTATTCGTGAAAAAGCCTAGAAAATTCAACACTTTCGATGACCGGCGCAGAATCGCTCTTCTGGCACCCCCCTTGCTCAAGAGGGATGGCAGAGAGAGACGGAGGAAAGCCCTATGAAAGTACCTCAACGAAAATCGGTGTTCGTCGCCCTCCTGGGTGCGATCACTTTGCTAGCCGGATGCGGTAGCAGAAACTCGAATTCTGGTGGACTCAATAACGGATTTTTAATCCCAGGCCCTGGCGGTGGCGGACTGAATGGCTGTTACCGTGCCGACCAACCCGTTCCCTTTACGGTAAGCAATGCGTACCTGAGCGGTACACAGCTATGCACTTCAGGAACGACTGTTCCTTGCCCCCAAGCTGCCGGAATGGCGTCGATTGGAGGCACTGGCGCTACCCAAGGATACTTCACCGATATTGCGGTAGATGGCGTTCAAAGCGCTCGCATGGATATCATTCCCTACAGCACGAGCTGGCAGCCCAATGGGTTAACCCCGCCCATGACCGCCAATGCTCGGGGCACCTTTCAACTTGGACCCGTCATGCTCAATTACCTGCGCACGCTGAATGGGGGAAACGTCCCCTGCATCACTCGCGTGCTGGGCGTCAGCACTGGCTTTGACCCGTATGGCGGCTATGTGGCGGGCCGTACCGCGCTGTACTCGACGCGAATCGTGATTCAGTGGCAGGGCTCGGCTTCAGGTACTGAAGAACTGCAAATGTAAGCCGATTCTCACGCTTTTCTTCAAGAGACTCTCTCTTGAAGGTCGGACAAGCGCGGCTTCTCTTTCTCGTCGTCGCGAAAGCAGAAGTAGCCGTAGTAGCAGCATGTGCTGAAGCAGCAGCAGAAACAGTGGTGGTTTTGTGAACAGAGGTCCCCTCTCTTTTTAAGAGAAGCTGCGCTTGTTCGTCATTCTTTCCTTGTGCGAGGCTGAATTTTCTCGGCACCCTGATCGTCTCGTCCTGGACGGTTGGGACCCGGAGGCGGAATTCCCTCCGCTGGAACCCCAGCCTCAATTTGAACCTGCTCTCCCGAACACGAACTCCAATCGAGCGTCATTTCGAAGTGATCCTCGCTGAGAGCTGCTGACAGGCGCTCTTGCAGATCGACTGGAGCGTCGAGCGAGTGCGGCTTGTGAGCGCGCTCGTCGTAAAAAATCGGCCAGCGCCCGGGATTCGCCTGCTCAAAAAAGCGTTGATTCCGAAGATCGGGTGACTCACGAAACTGCCGAAGACTCAAAAAGCCCCGGTCTTGAGGAGCATCGCTGAGCGCCCAAAGCAGGAATCGACTACTGAGTCTCACTTGCCCTCGCATCCCTCGCAGTGAAGTGCCTTGCGCTCCCGCAAGCTTGACTCCCCGAAGGTTCAAAAGCGAAAAATACCGATAATCCGATCGCGAGGCTTCTGCCACAGGCTCTAAGCGGCCATCGGCATCGAGGATCAGCTCATCAAGAAACCAAAGCTCCTCCGATCCCTCATCCACCCTCTCTGACCCCTCGCACGTGCTCGTGCTCCAGCGAATGTTCCGGTGTGAGTAGATCCGACCGATCGTTCCTGGCTCACCCAAGAAGCGAGTCAAGTCTAACGAGCGTCGATGCGTCAGCCGGGCACGTTCGGCTGAAGTGAGTGTTCTCCAAAGACCCCAGTAAAAAAAGAAACCGTCGCGACCCTGAACCGTCAACTGAGGGAGAGCGTTCACCGTCTCAAAAGGGGAAGCACTCGCCGAAGCCCCCGCCACAACGGGAAGCCGCAAAAACCCCAGAGATAAAAAAACGAGGCCGGCTCGTGCGATCAATCGCTTCATGTTGGGCCTGGCGGTAGCTGCCTGAAACCTCGTAGTCAAGACCCTGTCGCCGTTCTGACAGTGGACACGCCGCTAGAGAGCGCTAGACTCAAAAGAGCCATGCGCTTGCTTGCCGCCATCGAGTTATTCTTAGACGCTCTTCAGGTCGATCAGGGCAGCTCGATTCACACACTAACGGCCTACCGCCAAGATCTTCAGCAGCTGGGCCACTCGCTTGAAGCGAGCAAAGACCTCGAGGCGATTTCTTCTGAGCACCTCGAAGCCCATTTCGCTTCGCTTTCTCGACAAGGACAATCAGCGCGATCCATCGCTAGAAAAACAAGCGCGGTCAGGCGGTTTTTCAAATTCGCCTGCCTCGAGCTACATCTTCGGCAAAATCCTGCCGAGCACCTTGCGCTGCCGCGTCTCGAGAAATCTCTTCCGAAATGTCTCACGCTTGCCGAAACCGACTCGTTAATTGCGGCCTTCTCGCCGGGCATGCCCTACCGTCGCGAAGCGCACGCGTCGAGCCTTCAATCCCGAGATCGCACCATGATCTTGTTGCTCTATGCCACTGGGCTTCGAATCAGCGAGTTACTCGCGCTGACCACTCATTCTCTCGACCTGGCTCAAGAGTACCTTCGGGTTCGCGGAAAGGGCGACAAGGAACGAATCGTCCCTTTCGCGAGTGCTGCGGGAACAGCCCTTCGTGACTACCTCGAGCATCACCGTCCCCAACTCCTTCCCCAGAGCGATCATTTGTTCGTCAATGCCGCAGGAACGCGGCTCAGTCGCCAAGCCTTCTGGAAAACCCTACAAACTCTTGCGAAACAAGCTGGCATTTCGCGATCCGTTTCGCCTCACTTACTTCGACACTCCTTCGCCACTCACTTGCTACAGGCGGGCATGAACCTGCGTTCGCTTCAAATGCTCTTGGGACATTCCGATCTCTCGACGACCCAAATTTATACCCACGTCTCTCCAGAGCACCTCAAGCAAGCCCATCGCCGCTACCATCCTCGCGGCGAATCATCATGAACCGTCACCCAGACGCCCTCACAACCCCAATAACCGCCTAAACGAAAAGCGATTTAAGCCCCTCTCGCCAATGCAGACACTCGACTCCCGAAATTCTCTTGGCCACTGGATCTCGAGAAAGCAGGACAAGTCGACTCTCTGTAAAAGCGTCTTTCATTTTGGCAAGCCCAGAGACCGCCCGCTCGTCGACTCGGTCAGAGGACTTGATCTCGATCAAGATCGGAGGCCGGCGCCCCCGAGAGAGCACGAGATCCACCTCAGCGCCTGAGTACGTCTGGAAGTACGAAAGACGAAAGCCCCTCTCAAAGTACTCATTCAGGCGGGCAGCCTCAAGAATGATCCAATGCTCGAAAAGCTCGCCAAAATAGGCCGTCCCTGACCTAGCAGGAAGATCCAGAGTGTCCTCAAGCGAGCGGCGCACGCCGATGTCAAACCAATAGAACTTCGGAGCCTGTCGCTGCGACTTTCGCACCGAAGCATGGAAGGCAGGAAGGTGAAAACCCACCAGCGTATCTTCGAGTATCTGAAAATAGGATTGAACCGTTTTCGTATCGACACCCGTATCGCGCGCGATCGAGGTGTAGTTAATGACTTTTCCTGTGAGCTGGGCCGAAATCTCTAGAAATTGCCGAAAGGGCTCAAGCCTTCGAGTAATCTGCTCAGCGACGACTTCCTCTTTCAAATAGGTCAAAACATAAGAACGAAGGTACCGCTGCTTATCGACATCTGTTTCGAGTTCAAGAAGTTTAGGGAGAGATCCCCACCTCAGAGCTTCGTCTAACTCAAACGCCGGGCCTAACTCGAGGTGCGTCAACGGAAATAGCCGGAGCGTAAACGCCCTGCCCGCAAGCAGATTTGCGGCACCTCGTTTTAACTTTCGTGCACTCGATCCCGTCAGCGCAAAACGCCATCTCCCTAACTCGATCATTCGGTGAACGGTATTTAAGAGCTTAGGAAGACGCTGAACTTCGTCAATGATCACGATTTTTGGCTTTGGAGTTAGTGCTTTAAGCTCCGCCTCGAGCACCTGCGGCTGCCTGAGGTAACGATCGTAAGTTTCTTCGTCTAAGAGATCGAGGACAAGAGCTTCCCTTCCTTGAGAAAGATTTTTCAATAGAGTGTGACTCAAGAGCGTGGTTTTTCCGGTGCCACGGGGACCAAAAAGGAAAAAGCTCTCTTTTTTTGGAAGCTGAATTAATCTATGGATCATGCTCCATATTTTAATTCAAAATACGGACTAAAGTCCATTAAAGGCTATAAGTCACTCGAGCAGCTCCAGACTGGCGCACTCCCTTGCCTCAATTCACCTCAGCGCCCGAGTCCGTCTAGAAAGTCAGAATACTGAAAACCCCCTGCAGCGCTTCATTCCTTGTGCTAGGGTGAAGGCACGCATGAACTCTTTGGCTCTGAATATTCAGCATCTGTCGATTATGATCGTGCCGTTTCTTATGGCCGTGATTTTTCACGAAGTCGCCCATGGAGCGATCGCCCAACTCTGGGGAGATACCACTGCTCGAGATCAAGGCAGGATTACTTTCAACCCGGTACCGCACATCGATCCCCTGGGCACCCTGATCTTACCCATCTTGATGATGCTGAGCGGAGCAGGAACTCTTTTCGGCTGGGCGCGCCCAGTGCCGATCAATCCGGCGCGTTTTCGGCGCTATCGCGCAGGCCTTTTCTGGGTCTCTCTGGCGGGACCACTCATGAACTTCATGATCGCTGGAGCCTCAGGTATTGCTTTCGCTGCGATTTTGAAATTCGTGAGCCCAGAGTTTTACCTTTTCGAACCCCTGGTTGAGATGACGAAAGTGTCGGTAATGCTCAATTTCTCTCTGGGTATTTTCAATTTGCTTCCGTTGCCGCCCTTAGACGGAAGCAAGATCGTCGAGAGCTTCCTGCCTTATTCGGCGATGAAAAAATATGAGGCGATCGCTCAATACAGCTTTTGGATTCTTCTGGGCCTGATCTTCACTGGGGCCCTGTCGATTCTTTCGGTCCCGATCACTTACCTGACCCAATTCACCTTGATTCAGTCGGTGAGTCTTTTTCGAATTCCCCTCGGACTTCCTTAAGACCCTTTCGATCCAACACCGGAGATCTTGTGTATGACCCCCTCATCGAAGTCCTCGTCTGAACTTTCGTCGGATACGATGCCCCGCTCGTCGCTGAAGCCCCATGCCAAGCCCGTGATGCTTTCGGCAGTTCAGCCCTCGAATCGTTTGACGATCGGCAACTACCTCGGCGCGCTTAAAAACTGGGTCACGCATCAAGACGACTACGAATGCTGGTTTTTCGCAGTGAACCTTCACGCCATCACCGTTCGACAAGACCCCATCGAACTTCGAGAGCAGACCTATCGGGCGATCGCAACTTACATCGCCGCTGGCATTCGCCCGGAGCACGCGACTCTTTTCGTTCAGTCTCAGGTTCCCGAACATGCCGAACTCGCTTGGATCCTCAACTGCTACTCGTATATGGGCGAGCTGGGGCGCATGACCCAATTCAAAGACAAGTCTCAAAAAACCGGCGAGAATATTCCTGTAGGGCTTTTCACTTACCCAGTGCTGATGGCAGCTGACATTCTGCTTTACGACACCGATCTGGTGCCCGTAGGTGCTGACCAGAAACAACACATCGAACTCACACGAGACATCGCCCTCAGGATGAACCACCTCTATGGTGAAGACTTGTTTCGAGTCCCGCAGCCGATGATCCCCAAAGTGGGCGCCCGAATCATGAGCTTGCAAGACCCCTTAGCAAAAATGTCGAAGTCCGATCCCGACCCTCATGCTTCGGTTTTCTTGTCGGATTCGGATGATCAAATCCGAAAAAAGATCAAGCGCGCGGTTACTGACTCGGGCAGCGAGATCTCCGACGATGACTCGAAACCTGGAGTCAAAAATCTACTTGCGATTCAATCGGCAATCACCGGGAAGCCGATTCCCGAGATCGTCGCAACTTACCAAGGAAAAATGTACGGCCACTTAAAAGTCGATACCGCAGAGCTCGCCGTACAGGCGATCGCTCCGCTTCGTGATGAAGCTGAACGCCTGTATCAAGATCGCTCGGCTCTCGATGAGGTGCTCCGAAAAGGGGCTGGGCGCGCTCGCGAGCGAGCCCAGCGAACCCTCTCGCGGTGCTACGATCGCCTCGGTTTACTACGATCGTTTTCGAATTCTTAGCATCCTATCCGCAGTAGCCAGCTCAGCAGCGCAACCACCCCAAAGGGCCACTCAAGCTGCCTGAGCCAGACCCTTGGCCTGGCGATGACTGAGCACCGTGACCAAATCAGCAAAAGACATGGGCTTAGCGAAGAGGTATCCCTGACCCATTTGCACCCCAAGGTTCTGCAGAACAGCCAACTGCTCTGAGGTTTCAATGCCTTCTGCGATCAAGTTCAGATTCAGCAGGCTCGCCAAGTGAATCAGCGTCTTGACGATCGATAACGCCTTTTCGTTACTCATCATTTGAACCACGAAAGATCGATCAATCTTGAGATCATGAAGAGGCATCGCAGCCAAGTACTGAAGGCTCGAAAAGCCCGTCCCAAAATCATCGATAGCAATCTTGTACCCCAGCTTTCGGCACTGCTGAAGAGTCGCAATCGCAAGAGGCCCCTCGGTCATGATGCGTTCGGTGACCTCGAGCTTGATGTGCTTCGATTCGAGACCTACCTGGCCACGCGCTTTCTCAAGACGATCTAAGAATTGAGCATCAGCGAACTGACGACCGCTCACATTCACGCTCACGAAGAAGTGGTCCTCGATTCCGGCAGGCAAGTGGTCTCGAAGCTTCACGAGATCGGCAACGCATTTTTCGAGAATCACCTGACCGACATCAAGGATGAGCGGACTTTGCTCGAGCGCCTCGATAAAAACCTGGGGAGAAGTCAAAATTCCGTCTGAAGATCTCCAGCGAAGCAAGGCTTCACATCCCACGATCTGCTGCGAAGCAAGATCCACAATCGGCTGATAATACGGAAGGAACTCGTCATTTTCGAGGCCCCTCGACATCTTGCTTTCGAGATTGATGCGATCCAGAGCATCACGCTGATCCTGAGCAAATGCTTCGGCATGAACCGATGTCGATGAAGTCAAACGCCGTCCGCGAATCTCGCTATTCTGGTCTCGAAGCCGATCCAGCAAGGCCCGCATCAACAGTCGCACGACAGGATCCGCCGATTGAACCCGGTTCAGGAGCTGCTCTTGAGTAACCGTCAGCAGCCGCACCGCCGTTAAAGTGCGGCACGAGGCTGAACGAACCGAGTGATCGATCAAGGCCATTTCGCCAAAAATCTCGCCCTTGCCCAAGACCTTCAGAGGTACTTCACCTCCATCTTTGGGCAGATAAACCAGAACTTGGCCACTCTCAATCAGGTAGGCCCGGTCACCCAGCTCGCCCTCTCGAAGAATCACCTCGTTCTCGTCGTAATCGCAGATCTGGCTAGTCAACACGAACGACGTATCGGCCGACTTCGAGCGAATCCTGAGTGCATGAGGAGATTTTCACTTTCTTCGAACACCGCCAGAGTCAGACCGCTGCCACCACAACTTCAAAAAACTCATCCGAGATCTTCCTGACGAAACCAACACGCTTTCAGCTCCTCACCCCTACCGACCAAAAAAACCGAACGTGCGTACGAACGCGCGTAGACAGTCCGGGATCCTTCTTTGCCTTAGGACTGATCGAAGCCTGTTTACTGTTGGTTCCTCTCCGTTCATCAGGGCACGAAGCTCCGGATGATCCTTCCAGTGCGGCTGGCTCAGGACGGATTCGGCGATGTACTGATCCACCGTCCCTCTCTCAATCAGCGCTAAAACCCACTCCGGATGATCCTTCCAGTGTGGCTTGCTTAGGACGTATCGGGCGATCCCCCCATCCACCGTCCCTTTCTCAATCAGAGCTAAAACCCACTTCGAATGATCCTTCCAGTGTGGCTTGCTTAGGACGTATTGGGCGATCTCCCCATCCACCGTCCCTCTCTCCATCAGCGCTAAAACCCACTCCGGATGATCCTTCCAGTGTGGCTGACTCAGGACGTGTGTGGCGATGCACTCATCCGCCCTTCCTCTCTCAATCAGCGCTAAAACCCACTCCGGATGATCCTTCCACTGCGGCTGGCTCAGGACGTATGTGGCGATCCACCTATCCACCGTCCCTGTCTCAATCAGCGCTAAAACCCACTCCGGATGATCCTTCCAGTGTGGCTGGCTTAGGACGTATTGGGCGATCCCCCCATCCACCGTCCCTCTCTCAATCAGCGCTAAAACTAGCTCGGGATGATCCTTCCAGTGCGGCCGGCTCAGGACGTATTGGGGGATGTAATACTCCTTC
>JBDLQW010000021.1:0-3963 GCA_039800365.1 Pseudomonadota bacterium | reverse complement strand
CATTGAAAAGCCAGAGCTGAAGGGCGAAAAGATTGACTTCGGAGATGGCTGTGCAGTTCGTTTTTCGCACTTCTTCGATGTTTTTCAGGATTTTTTCGAGTGCATTGCCGATAGCATCGATGAATCCGGGTTTCGGAGACTCGATGGGTTTGTTATTGAAGACCCGGCAGTAGTTATCGTTTTGTTTGAAGACTAAGCAAACCGCTGGCACCCCGAGGTTTTTAAACGGGGCTCCTGCACTTCCAAACTCGATGGCCCCAAACTGCTTCTCAGCCGAGCCCGGCTTATCGGGTCGGTACAGATTGCCAAGCACGTAATACCGAAAAAGAAAACGTTTATACTGCCGCCTCATTTCGTAATTCAGGATTCCGATGCGGTCGAGCTGCCGGGCCTGGGTTGCGGCCCCCGCATAGGCGGCCATATCTGCAGCATTTTGAAGGTTGATCTTCGCGTGAACGAGCATTCCGGTATTGACGACAAAGGCGAAGAATAAAAAAAATGTGGTGCCGATCAGGGCGGCCGCCACGATGCTGATCTGTCCGCTAATGCCGGCTGCCCAGGGCAACCGGGTGCGATGGTAAGAGGTTTTTCCCCGTTTCACGTCTTTCATTAGTGTTCCAGCGTGTCGGGGCTCTGTCTACTTGTAGAAAAGTTCGACACTCGAAATCGAGTGAGATTTGCCGGGCGCTTGGCGGAGCGTCGCAGGGAAGTTGGGCTAAAACCCTCGGGTTTCAGGTTCTTATCCTGGTGAAAAAGCGGGGGAGGCGTGGGCTTGCGCGATGTGGCATGGCGCTCGCACTAGGGGCCCGCGTGATGTCGTGGGTGTGGCAACAGAAAAAACAAACAGCAGTCCGGGGCAGCATGGTGCTCGCGGCCGCTTTAGTCTTCGCGAGTTGCCTGAGAGCAAGCGTGGCTTTGGCTGCACTTTCGGTGGGAACGGTGGATTGCGAAAATTGTCAGGAGCTTCAGGCAAGTCCCGCTGAGGCCCTCGGGGTCTACGATCAGGTTTCAGGATTTGCTCCGGCCTTTGGTTCGTTTGATTTGCATCGAGGGCTCGTGCCATCGCAAGCGCCGTGGGTCTTTCCGAGCTTGATGGGGCTGAGTGGTGGCGCAACGCCATCACGGTATCCGTCGTGGATGGATCGGGTAGATCCGAAGGCTTTACCGCCCGGACTGAGCTCTTGGGGAATGGGGCCCGCGCCGTCGTATGATCTCGGCGGCTGGGCGGGGTTCGGAGTGCCAGGAATTTGGCAGTCGCCGTCGATGGATCCAGGTTTTTGGTTTTTCCCTCCAGTCCGTTCTCAGGAGGGGGGCTCTTCACGCGCGGCTTCGGCCGTTTTCGGGGGCGAAATGATTTAAATGAAAGACTTCACCAGGTTCCGGCCGGTCCCCCCGGTCGGTGACATCGCGAGACGTGATCCCCCTCTCATCTCGTGACTTTCTCTCCCCTGAGGGCTCGGACGATGGAACGCTCCGGGCCCTCTTTTCATGAGGCAAGCCCCTTGCTGCGGTGAGATTTTTAATTGCCGGGGGTGGCCTGCCGCACTATAAGGGCGCCACACCCATGACCTTTATCAAGGAATTGCCCGTCATTCCCGAATCTTGGCTTGAACCGATGGCTCGGCCTTTGCCCCCATCGCAGGCAGCCAAGATTCTTCAGGAACGCAAGCCCGAATGGCTGAAAATCCGGCCTCCCGCTGGAGAAAATTATCGAGAAATCAAGACCATGCTTCGTGCGCGAAATCTGCACACGGTCTGCGAAGAGGCACACTGCCCGAACGTGGCAGAGTGCTGGGCCAGTGGAACTGCCACGTTCATGTTGGGTGGCGACACGTGCACGCGAGCGTGTCGGTTTTGCGCTATCAAGACCGCCCGAGTGCCTCCTCCGTTAGATCCTGAGGAGCCTGCGATGATTGCAGCCAGTATTGCGTCGCTTAAGCTTCAGTACGTCGTGCTGACGTCGGTTGATCGTGACGATCTGGCCGATGGAGGTGCGGGACATTTCGCAGAAACCATTCGAGAAATTAAGCGTCGCGATCCGCGAGTGGTGATCGAGGCACTGGTGCCTGACTTTCGTGGCGACACCGAAGCCGTGAAAACCATCGTCGATTCGGGGTTGGATGTTTACGCTCACAATGTTGAGACCGTCAGACGCCTGCAGTACCGGGTGCGAGATCCTCGTGCAGGGTATGAGCAGTCTTTAGCGACGCTGCGTTTTGCAAAGAATTGGGCAGTCGAGTCGGGCCGCGCGAAGCTGTACACGAAAAGCGCGTTGATGCTGGGGCTGGGCGAGACCGAACTCGAGCTGGACCAGGCCTATGACGACCTTCGCAGTGAAGACGTCGATGTGCTGACGTTGGGGCAGTACCTGCGTCCGTCGATGCAGCACCTTCCAGTGGAGAAGTACTACTCGCCCGAGGAGTTTGATGAACAAGGGCGAATCGCGCGAGAGAAGGGCTTTTTGTACGTCGCCGCTGGGCCGATGGTGCGTTCGAGTTACAAAGCGGCTGAGTTTTTTATGAAGGGGACGGTTGAGCGCGATCGCGCCATCAGCGGTCTTCGAAGCAGTTAAACACACGAAGGAGAGATCATGGAATTCAAGCTTCCGGAATTGGGTGAAGGCGTTCACGAGGGCGAGCTGGTGAAGTGGAAAGTGAAGCCAGGCGATCTCGTAAAAGACGATCAGATTCTTTGTGAGATCATGACCGATAAGGCGACCATCGAGATTCCCTCTCCGTTTCATGGCGTCTGCAAAGAAGTGCGCGCGAAGGAAGGCGAGACCGTTCACGTGGGCCAGGTGCTGGTGACTTTCGAAGATGGCAAGAAAGCAAACGCTGGAACATCGAAGCCTGCGGCCTCGGCGAGTGTCGCTCCGGCTGCCCCAGCAGCCGTGGGGCTCTCGGCGTCTCCGAACGCGAGCTCTGGCTTAGCATCTCCGAGCGCGAGCTCGGGTTTCTCTTCTCCGAGCGCAAGCTCGGGAATGGCCGCTGCCCACGAAAATCTCGAGCCTCATTCGCGAGTTCTCGCGGCACCCTCCACTCGGCGTCTCGCTCGTGAGCAAGGCGTTGAGTTGGGTTCGGTTCCTGCTTCTGGACCTCATGGGCGCGTGATGCGTGAAGATGTCGAAGCCTTTTTGAAGGGCGGCTCGATGGCTCGAGGAACAGGCGCTGTCGCTGCAGCGGCTCCGCAAGTAGCCAAGTCACTTCCCACTCGTTCGCTCCTTTCGCCAGCAGTGGCTGAAGAGCGCGTCGCTTTCAAAGGACTTCGTAAGAAGATCTCAGAAAAAATGCGTCAGTCGAAAGACAAAGCTGCACACTTCACGTACGTCGAAGAGGCAGATGCCACGGCGCTGGTTCAGCTGCGCGCCTCGGCTAAAGATCTCGGTGCTCAGTACGGAATCAAAGTGACCTACCTTCCTTTTGTCATGAAGGCGATGGTGGCTGCGCTTCGAAAGTTCCCGATCCTCAATTCTCACCTCGATGAGCAATCGAATGAGATCGTGCTCAAGCACTACTATAATATCGGTCTCTCGATTCAGACCGAGGAAGGCTTGACCGCGCCTTGCGTGAAAGATGTGGCCAATAAGTCGGTGCTTCAGATCGCCAAGGAAATTCAAGATCTCGTCGAGCGTGCTCGCACGAAAAAACTTGTGGCAGAGGATTTTTCGGGAAGCACCATCACGCTGACCAATGCGGGATCGATCGGTGGTCTTTTCGCAACTCCGGTCATCAATTTTCCAGAAGTCGCGATTTTGGGTTTCAATAAGATTTTCCGAAAGCCTGTCGTGCGAACGGTTCAAGGAAAAGAAGAAATCGTGATCCGAGACTGGACGTACTTCTCGATCTCGCTCGACCATCGAATCGTGGATGGCGCGATTGCGGCCGAGTTCATGAAAGTCTTCATTCAGTACATCGAAAACCCCAGCCTCTTGGTTTTGGAAGGATAAGTCATGGCTCAAGGTAA
>JBDLQW010000020.1:0-3271 GCA_039800365.1 Pseudomonadota bacterium | reverse complement strand
AACCCGAATGGGACATGCTGAGGATTTAGGGCTGCGTTTATCGCTGCTTCGACAGCAGCGCTTGGTAGAGGGGGGTTGGGCTCGGCAATCGTGGATCGGAGTGGGGGCTTCGCAGAGCGAATTTTCGCTTCCAGGAGCAGTGATTCAGGATCAGCGAGTGTTGATTCAGCTGGGGCTTGGCCCCTAAGAAATGGCCCCGAGAAGTTGAAGGCAGGCTAGGCCAAAGGCGCCTACTGCCGAGGGTTTCTGAGCTCGATTGCGATTGCTACAACTTCTGGAATTCAGTTCTTCATGAAAATCTCCGATAGGGGGTAGAGAGGGGAACTCATCATGCCCACGGTTTGGTTTTTAGTTGGCCTTAGCCTGGTTTTTGGATCTCGCGAGAGTTTCGCTCAGGGGAAAAAACGTCCCTCGGAGGTTCAGTACTCGAAGACTCCGCTGATTGAAGATCATAGCGAGGCTCTGGCTAAGAGCTGGAAAGAGCTCGACGGGGCTTACGGTCGCTCGGCCGATCAGGTGGCCAAAGCTGCAGATCGTTATCGAACCAAGCTCGAGCAGGCAGAAACCTATCGCAAGCAGGCGCAAGATCGCATGGAAGAGGCCGATCGTGAAGTGGCGGGGTACCAGGCTGAGCTCGATCACTTGGGGGAAAAACTCCAGCATATGAGTAAGAGCTCGGTAAATGATTCAGCAACACAAGCGAAACTCTCTGAGTCGAAAAAAACGTTCAAAGCCATGGGAGCGCGAATTGATGATCTTCGGGAAGAAGCTGAAAAACGTCGAAAAGACTACGAGAAGGCAGCTCGGCAGGCAGATCAGCTGAAAGCGAAAGTCAATCAGACGCTAGAGCGTGATTTTGGCATGAGCACTCGCCCCGGCGAGCCCCTGGCCGACAAACTCGACCAACTAGCAAACGGTATTTATCAACAGCGTCAGATCGAGGGAGCGGCTCGGATTACCGATCAGTTTCTGGATCAAGTGAAAGAAGATTACTTAAAAAGTGGAATTTTGGTTTCAGACCTCAAAACGCTTCAATTGAAGCGAGGATATACTCAAGCACAGCTCGATGTGCTTCAAGAGAAGTTCGGAGAGCGGCTCGATAACACCCTGCTGGGGCGTTACATTGAGGACAAAGTGAGTCAGGGGGTTCTGGCTTCGTGTCGTGATCCCAAAGTCGCTCTGGCCTGCGCGGAGGCACGAGAAAAGACCTTGCAGGCGTTGAGGCCTGCTGCGAGCGGCGATGTTCCCGCAGAGGTCGGTGACCGTGGAACGAAAACGCCTGATTCTACTCCTGCTGACGATCGGGAGAGGGAGACCGAAGACAAGCCAGCAGCGAGCGCGAAATAAGGCGCCAGCTCGGGGTTTAGAATCATTCCTGAGGGCAGGGTGTCGATTTCAAGCAGCTCATCGGATGCCGTTGACTTATCCTAACCAGGCCCTACTTCTCGAAAGTTTTACTATACCCGCTATCTGACTCAGTACGCGCGCTACTGAAGTCATTTGACCGTAAAGGTGCTTTTTCCAGCAGGAACTGCAATGATTTTTGTTCCTGACTCGAGGATCACCCTCAGCTCAAACGGCGCATTGGTTTCGATCTCCAGCTTTCTCGAGCCGTCTTGTTCTCGAGCCTGCGCTCGAAGAGAGACCAAAGTGTCTGTGGTGAGTGCCAGGTTTTTTAAACCGATTTCGCCAGGCTCGCTCATGCGCCATTCGATGGCTTGCTCGATACCGATGGGGGTAATGCCGATGACATTTTCAATGAGTAAAGTGATCGGTCCCACTCCCGTCCATCCCACGAAGTTTCGGGCGGCGATTTGTTCGGGTTTACCTGGGTTTTGGTAACGTCCTGGAAAAGCATATTCCGATGAATAGTTTTCCCAAAGCGACTGCATCGGCAATCCTGGCTTTTTAAGCTTGGGCTTGAGTTCAGCGGGAACCTCGAGGTGATACACGCGTGAAAGCAAGCTCATGAAGTTTTTCGCCGAGTTGTAAGCCAAAGTGTGCTCGCCGTAAGCTGCCAGGCCCTTGATCGTGACATAGTTGGTTGGGGCCCAGATGGCGCCGAGCCAGTAGCCGCCTTCGGGCCGAAAAGCGGGCTCTGAAGCGGCGAGCGTGGGAAACACGAAAGGACGAGCAAACTCGTTGGGGTCTTTCAAATGGTTGATGAAGGCAGCGGCCCGATCTTGGGAAGCAGTCTCGGCAAGAAGGGTCCAATAAGCGCCAATGTGCTTGATGCTTCCTGGTTTTCCATTCCGTTGCAGGTCGTAGTAGAAGTGCTCTTTTTCGCTCCAGAGTAAGGCATTGATTTTTTCGTTGATGGAGCGTTGTCGCTCACTCCATTGTTGAGCCTGTGATTTTTTTCCAAGAAGTTCTGCAATGCCGGCTAGACTCTTGGCTGCGAGCGCTTGCTGTGCCGACATGTCAATCCAGGCGGTTCCAGCGGCGTCGCCTCGGGGCAGATTATCCATGCCGCAGCCCATTCCGGTTTGAAAATAGAGGCCCAAGCTTTGGGGTGTTTTCAGGTGGCGCTCAATCCAATTAAAGTAGCTAACGAGGTGAGGATACACTCGAGCCAGTCGCGAAGTGTCGCCGGTAGATTTTGCGTACTGCAGCTCAACCCAGGAAAAAATCGGGGGGTTTACGGCGGGCTCTTCGCTGCTCGGTATTTCGGCAATCTCCCCCGTTGTTTCTGAGTAAGAGCGCTGAATATATCCCTCAGGCGTCTGCTTCAGGTAGAAATTATCAAGACTCGCCATCACGGGAAAAAGGCGAAGCCCGTAGCGACCAAAAAGCGTCATGAAGCCGGTGTCCCATTGGTAGACTTGCTCGTTAAAGCCCTCGTCCATGTAGGCTTCTACAAAACGCGAAGTCGTCGAAAACGAGACTTTTTCCCAAGCCATGCGCCACGCTTCCCAGTAGATGCGAGTCCATTCGGGATAGTCGGCAAGCAGGGGCTCGGCAATGAGCTGACGGTACTGCTCGAGCGGTGGCGATCGCTTCAGAATCACGCGGCGCCAGAGCCCGCCTCGCTCGGTACCGCCCTCCGAGGGCGAGAAACGAGTGACTTTGATCGCAAGGACATTGGGTTTTCCGTACTCCAGGGCCTGGCTGATTTCATCGCGCATTTGCCAGGCCGAATAGCTTTCATATTTGCCATCGCCGTGGCGAACGATGCGTTTGCCATTGATGAAGATCTCGTAAATGTCGCTGACTCCGTCGATGATGAGGGCAACGGCTGATCCCTGCCATTTTTTGGGGATCTCTAAAGTTT
>JBDLQW010000019.1:0-25498 GCA_039800365.1 Pseudomonadota bacterium | reverse complement strand
AAAAGAGGCGATAATCCATGGGCCAGCACAGCAGCGAGCGCTTTTTTTCCAGGGTCAACCGCGATTACCGCAGCGTCATTGGGCGAGGACCGAGGATTTCGCGCTTGAAACTCAGGAGTAGCCAGGGGTTTCACAACACTACGCCCCTGCACCTCATGGTCATACTGCCGAATGATGGATTCCTTCGACGCGATATTAGGATGGGCCAGTAATCGACAAAGCCCCTCCTTGAAGGATTCAGCCGACCAGTCACGAAGCTCCTGACCACCTGCGACCACTGGCACAGGAGGTCTCCAGCGAGCTTGAAGCTCAAGGCGCGGTAAACCCTCATGCAGAAAATCGAGGTCCAGCTCTGCCACTCGCTCTGACCGATATAAAATCTCGAATTTTCCGTGGTCGGTAAACTCGCCAATCGCCGTCGCCTCTACTTCACGAAGACGAGCCAACGCTAAGAACTCTGCCCAGTTCTCAAGAGGCACAGCCAAAGTCATGCGCTCTTGCGATTCACTGATCACCCGCTCAAAGGGAAGCAACCCGGGCATCTTCACCGGAGCACGCGAGATGTCCATTCTCGCCCCACCTGAGAGAGACGCCATCTCACCCACCGAGGACGACAATCCTCCTGCTCCATTGTCAGTGAGAGCACGGTAAAGCCCCCGATCGCGTGCTTCGAGCAAAAAGTCGGTCATTCGCTTCTGGGTAATCGGATCGCCCAACTGCACCACACTGCCCGGCACATCCTCGGTCAACGCAAGCGACGAGAACGTAGCACCATGAATGCCATCACGCCCAATCCGGCCTCCCAGCATCACAATCTGATCGCCAGGAAGAACTCGCTTCTCCTCGCAAGGGCGCCCTCCCACGTAACGTGGACTCCACCCCAAAGTGCCACAGTACACCAAGGGCTTGGCCAGGTAAGAGGCATGAAACGTCACTGAGCCATTGACCGTAGGAATTCCGCTCTGATTACCGCCCGCCTCGACTCCCGCTCGAATACCCTCAAGAAGCACCGCTGGGTCTAAAATCCGCTCGGGAAGGGGGTTATCGCTTCCTGGAGGCGCAACACAAAAAACATCGAGATTCGCGATGGGCTTGGCCCCCAAACCACATCCCAAAATATCGCGATTCACGCCGACGATTCCAGTAATCGCTCCGCCAAACGGATCTAATGCTGAGGGGCTATTATGAGTCTCGACTTTGAGGCAAAGCGCATCCTCATCACTCATCGCCACAATGCCTGCATTATCGCTGAATACCGATAACAGCCAGGGCTTGGCATGAGTGGTGGTGGTGGCACGAATGGTCTGTCGAAATACTCCATCGACCACTAATGGAATCTCTGGTGCGAGGTCCTTGGGGTCATCTGACTGATAAGCGATTCGCGCTCCGAAAATCTTATGCCGACAGTGTTCTGACCAGGTTTGTGCCAAAACCTCGAGTTCAACGTCGGTGGCCGGGCGCCCCTGCTTGCGAAAATACGCCTGAATCGCTCGCATCTCTTCCAGAGAAAGCGCCAAGAGTCGCTGCTGAGACAAACTCAGTAACTGTTCATCAGTCCAGTGAGTGAGCTCAAATCGTTGAACCACTTCTGGTCCAGGCTCAGCCTGACGCAAACCAAAAACCCCTGACGATGCCTCAGCTTTTCGCCATTGCGAAGAGTCCAGCACCCATGCCGCTTCAAACTCATGAATCACCGGATTTTGCCACCAAGGGGCCAACGCCTGACCCCAAGACTCCTGAGCTAAACGTCCCCGAGCTGGCTCATCCCCCAGCCCTTCCATGAGGATTGCTTCTCCCGTACGAATCTCGAGTGCCGCCTCAGCTGCTGACGAATCACCTAGTGCTGGCACGAGCAAGCTCAGCGCTTCGCGCAAGGTACGCGCGCGGTTATCGGTCATTCCTCGAAGGAGCCTTTTTTGAAAAATAAAACCCGAATAGTTGGGCTCAAGCGTGTCCTCGTGTAACACCTCATCCAGAAGGCACTCAGCCAGAGCACGGTCTAAAACTGAGCGCTCACCACTCAGCCCTCCGAGATCGACCGAAACCCAAAGCACATCCATCGAACGTAAGGTCCACTCGCGTGCCTGCGAAATCCCGCGAGAGACGAGTCCCGATCGAAACGCCTCGGCTCGAGGATCCACCAGGCCTTTTTTCACCAAACGCTCAAATCGAAAGATCATGACGACTTTCCTTTAAAATCAGAAGGCACAGTCAAAGCCTCCTGAAAAGCATCTGCTGACGGTGACTTTATCTGCTGCGCAACCTCGGGCTCACCAGCCCGCTCGCAATCCCGCTGCGTCAGGGCACGCGAGAGCTGGCGAGCAATGACTCGCGGATAAAGCTCATGCTCGATGGCCAACCCCCGCGCTTCGACTTCTTCCAAGCTCTGACAATCAGCAATCGAGAAGCGCGACTGTCCCAACACCGGCCCGGCATCGAGAGCCTCAATCACTTCATGAACACTCACCCCAGTCTCTGAGCGTCCCGCCTTCCAGGCCTGCTCGTAAGCCTGAAGCCCCTTGAATTCAGGTAAAAGCGAAGGGTGAATATTCAAAACCGAGATCCCCGCGTCGCGCATTCTTTGCAAGAATTCGCGGCTTAAAACCTTCATATAGCCTGCCAAAATGACGGCCCGAGGTGCTTGTGCCAGAATCGCCTCAGCCATCTCGGCCTCTGAAGAAAACGACGCCGATCGAATTCCCAGTTCCTGAGCCCGAATGAGCGCCGGAGCCTGGGAGCGATTTGAAAACAGCGCCACGATCTTTCCAGGAAAAAGCGGATGCACACACGCTTGAGCGAGCGCCACAAAATTCGAGCCCCGCCCTGAAGCGAGCACCACTAAGGGCTGCTTCAACGTTGAATCCTGGGGCTCAAGCCCGATATCCATGCGGTAATGCATCTTTTCGAATCGAACCGTGTCGAGCCGTGAGTAAGCCCGCACGCGCGCTTCGCTGAAGGTTCTTCCTCGCCCGAGAACCCCGAAAACTCTTCCCCCCGAAACCACCGCTTTGCCTTGGTGAACCTGTACGCCGGCACAAAACCCAGCGCCACGCTCAAGCCCTTTCAGCCCAGCAATCTCTGCCCCTTTTTCAACAGCTGAGGGATATCCAGGTGCTGCTGCGACCACGTAAACTGCCACATCATCTGTCGAAGGCACCTGAGTGGGGAACGCCCCCAAACGCCCTAAGCTGGAAGCCCTCAGCCAGGGAACCAGATCTCCAGAAACCCGCGGCAAAAGAACTTGCGCTTCAGGATCTCCGAACCTGGCATTGAACTCAAGCACCCAGAAACCCTGAGGCGAAACCATCAAACCCGCGTAAAGCACTCCTGAGTAAGGCGTTCCGCGTTTGGCCATCTCTTGAAGAACGGGCTCAAAAACCTGAGATCGCACTTGATCTGAAAATCCACGAGGAAGATCCGCCAGCGGACTCATGGCCCCCATGCCCCCCGTATTGGGACCGTAGCCCGCTTCATGCAGCGTTTTGTAATCGCGGGCAGGATCTAAAAGCGCGCAGTGTTTGCCGTCACAAATCGCAAACCAAGAGCTCTCTACCCCTTCGAGAAACTCCTCAACAATCACTGCTTGTCCTTGCTTCAGCCAAAAACTCGCAAACTCTCGAGCTTCATGGCGCGTTCGGCAGATCTGAACGCCTTTACCCAAGGCCAGACCGTCTGCTTTGACCACCCAGGGCCTTGAAAAATCGAGCGAAGAAAGAATGAAATCGCCGTCCTCGAACGAGGAAAACTGCCACGCTTGAGCCGTAGGTACTTGTGCCGCCTGCATCACCTCTTTGGCGAAAGATTTGCTCCACTCGAGTCGAGCCGCCTCTTGCGTCGGCCCGAAAACACTCACGCCCTGGGCCTCAAGCGCGTTGGTCCAGCCCTCGGCTAGGAATTGATCGGGCCCAATGACGGCAAGATTCACATCGGCCTCACGAGCCTTCGATGCAAGCGCCTCGCGCGTAAACTCGGCCGCATTCCACCTCACGATCACTTTTTGTGGAAATTCGCGCTCCAAAGCTTCAATGGCAGGAATCGTCGCCTCATTACCAAACCAAACGAGCTCGCTAACCTGCGCGCTTTGTAAGATCTTCCAGGCAAGCGCATGCTCACGCCCCCCCGAACCGATCAAGAGCACTCGTCCGTGCTGTAGCGCGAGGGGGTCGTGTTGACTGAGGGCTTGCTCTGCAATCCTTGGTGAAGTGCCCGGAAAAATCTCGCGTTCTGCTAATCCGTGAACCAGCACTCGGAGAGACTCGACAAAACGATCGATTAACTGACGAGGAAGAAGCGGAGGCCGAAGTGTTACGCGCTTCTGCCAGTGAGGGTCATCACGACCTTGCAGATCGATCTCGCGCTTCACTTCACGAACGCGCTCAAACCAAGAGGTTCCCCGAAAAAACCGACGAAACACTTCCTTAGAAATCTCGACTCCACTGGCGGTTTCTAAACGAAGCTCATCCGGGCCGATCGCATCAACTAAGATCAATCGCCGATCTTGAGTCATTGCCCACTCTAGCTTTCCATCAATCAGTCGCAGCCCGACTTCCGCAAACCAAGTTTGCAGAAGCTTTGCAACCCGAGCTGTTTGCGCTCGAAGCGCCGCGAGCTCCTCACTCGATAGTCCCGAGAGCACTCGAGCCTGCTCGTCAGTCAGAAATCGATCTCGCGGCTCGAGCTTGGTAAAAAACTCGATGTACGGCTCGTCAAAAACCTGGCCCGCCCGAAACTCCGGCCGGCGCTCGAGTAATGAGGATCCCGAAGTCAACGCATGTCGAAAAACCACTTCGAGTGGAATGAGCTTCGCGCGCGGCTGCAACGCCGACTCCGATGAGTTTTGCTCGTAAGACCACTCTCCCCGGACCTCATCCCAAACGGGAGGAACAATCGCAACTTCCTGCACCACGATTCCGGCTAGCTGGCCTTTCAAAAGCCCCGAATGCTGAAAATGCTGCCCTTCAGAATTCACAACCCCTTGGTAATGAGTCGAGATTCCAGCCCGCTCGCATCGCTCAAATAGCAGTGCCGCGATCCACCCCAGGCACTCGCCCTTCCCTGAAATCGCCTGAGGCATCGCGCCCCAGTCAAAAACTGAATATCGATCTGAAAACTGAAACTCCAGAAGTGGGCCGACACTTGAATCGTTCTGCCAGCGGTAAATATCCTTCACGCTGCCAGTCGCGATCAATCTCCTCACGAGCGGTTCTCCTGACGAGCTCGAACCATTTCGGCGGCTTCTTCAATAGGCGTCGGATATCTTCCATGAATACAGGCCATGCAAGGTTCAAAGCCTGCTGAATCTCCACGTGATGATCGAGCCGTTCGGATGGCACGAACCAGTGACTCTTCGGTCTGATAAATCACTCGGTCGGCACCCAGCTCTTGCTCAATTTGATCCAGTGTTCGATCAGCAGCCATCAGCTCTGAGCGCAACGGAAAGTCGATGCCATAATAGCAGGGGTTTTGAATCGGCGGCGCCGTCGAGACGAAATACACTTCCAGTGCTCCGGCTTGACGAACCAGTTCGATCAATGTTCGCGACACGGTTCCACGAACGATCGAGTCGTCTACGAGCATCACCCGTTTTCCGCGAAGCTCTGAGACCACGGGCGCAAGCTTTAACTGCACGGCTTTTTCACGCTGCGACTGAGACCCCAAAATAAAGGTTCGACTGATATAGCGATTTTTGATCAAGAGTTCGCGATAAGGAATTTTCAGTTCTTCAGCCAACGCAATCGCTGCGATTCGCGCGGTCTCAGGCACGGGAACGATAATATCGGGTTTCACTCGCCCTTGTTCGATCTGAACTCCCACGGTCCTTGCTAACTCACGCCCGAGCTGAATTCGGGTCTGATAGACCGGAGCCGACTCTAATTCGCTCTGAGCCGACGCAAAATAAACCCACTCAAACATGCAGGGCCTCGGCCGAGAGGCTACCGCCTGCTCACGATGGAGCGTGCCATCCAAAGTCACGACCCACACTTCTCCAGGAGGCAAGTCTTGAACCTCTCGGTAATCAAGAAAGCTCGCCACTGCACTTTCTGAGGCAAAAAGGTGCGCCTCAGGCCGTTTTGCGTGAATTAAAGGACGAATTCCTGAAGGATCGCGAAAGGCCACCAATCCAAAACCCGCGATCATCGTCACAATACTGTAGCTTCCCACTGCCTGGCGCATCACTTCCCGCGCCGCTTGAACCACTTGATCGACTCCGAGCTCTCGGCCTTTTTCACACCGGCTCAAAGCCTCAGAAAAAAGATTCAGAATCACTTCAGTGTCCGAAGACGACAAGGGATGCCGCCTAGACTCGGCTTGCAACTTCCGGGACAGCGAAACATGATTCACCAGATTCCCATTGTGAACCATGCCTAAGCCGTAAGGATAATTCATGAGGAAAGGCTGAACGCTCGTGAGCTCGCTTTTTCCTGCAGTGGTGTACCGGACATGCCCCAGAGCCATCGAGCCCTTCAAGGACTCCAGCGACTGAGGATTCAGAACCCCGTCTACCAGGCCCAGACCTCGAACAAAATGAAAGCCCTGCGAATCGTGACTTAGAATGCCCGCAGCGTCCTGTCCTCGGTGCTGTAGCAGGGTGAGCCCTGCCGCCACCTGCTGCGAGGCTTGAACCGAACCGATCACACCCATGATGCCGCACATGACGAGGACTCCGTGAGTAAGTTGACTCTCGCGAGGACTTCAATTGCTCTGGGGACTTCTGACTTTCACCAGAGATCGCATCAAATTTCAAGAGTACGATCGGCATTGTCACCGATTCTAAAGAGCTTTTCTCAATCCGGTTCTCGAGAAGAACGAGATCCAGCAACCCACACTTCGATCCCCGAAGCACCTCGGCATCAGGTGTTTGATGAGCTCGTTGCCCTTCGCAAGCGGCACCCTTCTCGCTTCCTGCGAGAAGACTTACCCCGCCTTCTTCATCCGCTGAAACCCTTCAATAATGAACATACGCATCAAAATCTGGTAGGGTATTCCCCGAGCATCGGCTTCTTTCTTTAGCTCTGCAACAAATCGCGGATCAAGGGCGACGGAGGTCGGAACTTTTTTCGGCTCGCCTCGTTCCGCACGGGCCTTCTTCAGCCCCTTGCTAACGGCTTTCCAATCAGCCTTAAACGATTTTTCATAACCTTTTTCGTTTTTAACGTAACGAGGCATACTTCCTTCTTTCAGTCTGGCTCATGGGCCGAATGCCCCAAATCGCGGCTCATTTGCCACAGGAGAAACCTGAATACCAAGTGGAACAAGACACTCAATATTTCTGAATACTTGCTCGGCGGATACCAGCTCGACACCGTGTTTGTCGGAACTCTTGGTCGAATTCCCTTCATCCCACTCGAACTCAAAATTCTTTTGAGCGAACAACCATTGAACAAGCCATTCGACAAATTCGAACTGAGCCATCTGGATATAGTGTACGGCACTATTTAAAAAATATCAATCCTATGGCGAACCCAGCGATTCCCAAGTACCCTTCACCACTTGATTGACGCTGAACCCAGGCGAGACAACCCCTCTCTGATTTCCCTCCAGTAAACCATTGCAAGAAGCTTAGAAACCCGGAGGGTTAAAACCCTTTTCCAATAAACTACGAATTCAATCCGGATTACTGGAAAGCAAAAAGTTCAATCTCCAAACCAGTGCTGCCTGATCTTGTGAAACCACGCCTTGATTCACGAGTCGTCGAACCGCCTGGCTTGATGATCCCACCAGCCCGCCCTCAAGCGGACGCCAAAGCTCCTCAAACGAGCGCTCCAGGGTCTCTCCATCCGCATGCGTGTCGAGGAGATCCCAGAAAAAAGCGGCAACACGCCACTCATTCGATTCTCCTGCGCAAACATCCGCCGGAACATTCTCAATACGAATCGGCGCGCGCCGAGGAACTAAAAACTCAAATCGAGCATCTGGATCGTCACGAGACAAGCTCACGAAAGCCGAGAAAAACGACGCCCAACCCTCAGATAACGCCAAAGCCTCGGTGTAACACTCATCGATCTTGTGCTGTCCACCAGCCATCACCCCGAGGCGGCCTAGATCAAAAATCGCATGACCCATTTCATGACCCACGACGTCCCAGTGATCCCCTCGGGTCAAATGCACCACGCCGCCCGTGTAGTAATCGCCATCAGAGGGCCAAGAAAACATCACCGGCCGAGTCCAAAAGCCAAGACCCACGCTTGCCGCAATTTTCGCCTGAGCCTTCCAGGCGACCTGCCAAATCCCCAGCGCCTGACCCGAATCGGAATCTCCCCGAAGAATCAGCCGTGCTCGCCCCTCGCACGAAACTTCAGCAAGAAACTCATAGGGCTGGGCTCCAAAGCCAGGGGAAGAAATCGAAAACTGAGGATGCGCTAACACTGCACGCACTCGCACTTTTGCCCCAGCGCCCGAAACGGCGCTGCAGACCTCAGGCCACGAGGCCTCACCCGACTCATCGGTCCGCCCGGGAAAAATCCCAGGCAAGCTGCCACCACCACCCGACCCCAGCGCAAGCCGAAGCCCCGGCACAGGCTCTAAGCCCTTTGAAGTCTCTCGAACCACTTGAATCACGAGCCGCTGAGGCAAGGCCTCAGTCTCGATCCGATCGGGACGAAGCTCGCGAGAAGCTCTGGCCCTCGGAACCCCGCGGTCCCGGAAACTTTGATTTTGGCCTGAACTTAAATCTGAGTCATCGGTACGAATTACCCCGCCCCAACTTCTTTGAGAGGCCAAGGCTAAAACTCCGCAAAGCACGCCATAAAATAAAAACTGCGCCTGAAACCGTCGCAACGAAACCGCGCTGAGCAGCCTCACGCTCCTGCTCATACGTAGTTTCCACGCTTAATTTTATCGACGATGATTTTCTCAGGCATGGTCGGATCGCGAGGATCCACCGTAAAGTAGGCTTGTTGTTCGCAACGGCGCTTATGCTCCAGAAGCCACTTCAAGATCTGAGCGACACCCTTATTGCGCTTGTCCTGAAAGAACGGATCGTTCTTCAGCGCGTCTGCCGCTTTTTTTAGGGCGCGCCCTTCCTGAGCGTCGCTCTCTCTCACGGGATAATCATTCAAGTCGTATTTCTTGATGTCTTCGGGCAACACTCCTAGAAATCGAACTTCAGGAGCCGAATAATCCGAATTTCGAATCAATGACGCTGCCGATCCCGCCTTCAAAGTCCGATAGATATTCTGAAGCGTGTAGGCGTCGAGGTCACCAAAGAAATAAAGCGGAACACTGAGCTGATCCTGAATCAGCTTCGTCCAGCCCCGCACCGCATTCGACGGCACCCCTTGGGCACCAATCAAAATGCAATTATGGCGCTTGGTAAATCCATTGGCCACCAAGGTATTGGCAGTGCCCTCCGACTCGATGATCAAGCAAAAATCAATTTTTTTACGCGCCGTCAGCTTCAACGACTGCGGCCGATTTTTAGGCTGAAACGGACTCGTTCCCAGCTTCGAGAGATCAATTACGGCAGTATCGCCATCAGGAAGGGTCTCGGTGACAACGAGCTGTTGCGAATAGGTCTGGCCGCCACGATCGTTCGCATAACAGTTCAGCTCTTCGCGATAACATTCCAGCATCTCGCAAATAAAATCGATCGTCGCATCGCTCTCGGGTTGATCCGAAAAATCCAGCGGCTTGAGAAGGGGATTATGCTTAATTTCACCCTTACTAATGTAGTAAAGTTCGCGCTTCGTATTTACAGCTCCGGTGTCAATGTTCCGAAGTAGGATCTCGAGCATAAAAATCGCACGCGACATTTTCTTTACCGAACTCACATTGAGTTCCGTAGCGACTTTCTTATCTCCCGGAGTCAAATACCCAACCCGATGGTTGTACAACGCATTGTCGAGCGAACACTTCGTGGCATAAAGAACCGGGCGCCGTGCCCGCTCTAGGTCCTGAAGCAATCGATGACACAGCTCCTTGCTCAGCTTTGGAATCTGATCCGATGCCGCACTTTCGCCAGCCTTCCGTGAACTCCTCATGGTGACACTCCCCTATTCTTCTTGAAGGACGCCTTCTTCGATAGCTTCCACCACGGGCTGGCGCTCACGTTCCTTTTCCTTCTGCGCCTCAAGCCTGCTATGGGCCTGCTCTAACTCTTGCTCAGCTACCTCAGCATCTCGCCCCAACAATTTCCGAAGCCCTTCTTCTGCCTTCAGGCGCCGCGAATCTGGCGCTTCGATGATTCGGCAAATCCCCTGAACCAAGATCGGACCAAACTGCTCAATGTGACGGATCTTCTCCTCAAGCTCATTTGCCTTCTCTTCTCGACGAATATGCTTTGATAGCTTTTGACCCGCCTGAATCAAGGCTCGTCGAATCTCTTCAACCAACTCGTCAGAGGCATCGATCGTTTCTTTCGAAGCATTCTTGAACTTGATAAACGGCGAAACCACGCTCACCGCAATGATGTAAGGCCCCACCGGAAGCGACTCTTTAGGCTGTGCCAATCCATACGAGCGCCAATTCACGGATGTCAGCGCCTGAACGATTGCGCAGGCCGACTTGTCGAATTGAAGCGGAACGCGATTGGCAAATCGCAAGACCTGAACGGGGCTATCCGGATCAATACTTCGGTCTTCGAGTCGGGCAATTGCCACTTCGACTTGAACCGGCTTAAAATCACAGATGGTCGGCTTTCGTGTCACCACCGAGAAAAAATCAACCGCCCCCAGCCGTCGGATGCTTTTTGCTAGCGCGTCTTCACCAATGGCGAGAACCGATTTGGTCGAAGGCGCCAGAAGCTGCAAATTCTGAATCGCCGTGAAGAGCTCTTTAAACTCAGCTTCATGAATACTGTCGACCGACTTCTCTAAAAGAGAAGCCTTCATTCCCCCCTTGATGAGATCGGTGAGGGTTCCATCGGTGACGCGCGAAAAGCCGCGTTTTAACCATGCCCCCACCTTGACTCGCCCAAACAAATGCGAATGGGCGATAAACTCGCCCAGCTTCATAGTGTGGGGGTGCGGCTCAGTCGCTTCAGGAACCTCAGGCATTGAGGCACTCACGCGCTCAATCGTCTGAAGCTCCATGTCGGGAACCTTGTAATGAAGCGTCAGATGAGGGTTCACCAAGGTTGTTCCCGAAAGGTAGCTCAAAAGCCCCGCTTCACCATTCAGCTGAACACGCCCATCAAAAAGAAACTCGACGGTCGTTCCGTGAGGACGGTATCCGTCGATCGTCTCGCGATTCTTCACCACGCCGCGATTATGTTTAATATCGACTTCCACCACGCAGGATACGGCTTTGCGCATCGCTTTGGTCCTGGTCATGACCTTGGCACCCGAGGCCGAGGTCAGTTGCGCCCAAGTCGTCGCAGCTGAAATCCCGATCCCTTGCTGACCCCTCGAACAGCGCCCTCTGCCAAACTTTGACGAGGCCAAATACTCTCCGAAAACCTTCGGAACATCATCCGGATCAATCCCCGGACCGTTATCTTCGACTCGAATCTTGACCTGATCTGAATTCTTAATAGAACCCGCGCCCATCTTCTCAATGGTCACATGAACTTCGGGTAAAATGCCGTGCTCCTCACACGCATCCAATGCGTTATCGACGGCTTCTTTTAAAGTCGTTAGTGTGGCCTTAATTTGAGAAGAAAAGCCGACCTGCTGCAGGTTTTTAGAAAAATACTCTGCCGTGCTGCTCGTCGTGATTTTATTCGAAGCTTTACTGGAGCGCGCAATTTCTTTTGCCTGCTCTTGCTCTGCTTGGTCGGCCTTCTTTTTCGAAGTCGTCATATGGCTCGAGATTCAAGCAGACAACCCAACGGAGTGTCAATTCTCTCGGCTCTGCCGGCAACACATTTGCAACCAAAGCCGACATGCCCGAAAACGATTCCACTCGTCTCAGTCTCGTCCATTCCCCCAGCGAAGCTCAACACGCTTCCCCTTCGAGCAGCGTTTCAAACCCAGTGATTCGCGGGTTAAATGAAGCGCTTCGCGCCGAACTCAGCACTCTTGAGTGTCACAAAAGTGCGTACTTCGAACTCCCCCTCAAAGAGCGTCAAGATCAGGCTGAGTGCTTCTGGAGAGATCTTGAGCTTAAAGAAGAGCACGCCGATGCGCTTGCTGAACGCATTCAGGCCCTAGGCGCTAAGCCTCAATTTGAAATGGGATCACCAGCCGAGGTCCTACCAAAGCCGCAACTCTCGCCGCTATCTTGCGAACAAAACTGTCATGCCAAATACGAAGAACTGCTTCGCGCACTTGAAAACCGAGATCCAATCACCAGCAAGCTGCTTCAGAAGCTCTTCGATGAACAAACCAGACAGCTTCGCAACTTAGAAGAACGTCTTAAACCGCGGCTCGCGAGCTAATTCGAAGAACCGCAGCAAACAAACCAGCAATCATGGGGCCCAAGAATAGCCCACTGAGGCCAAAAACTTGAAGGCCCCCGAAAGCGGCGGCAAACCCTAAGAGAGGATGGAGGTTAGCCCCCCCCTTTAACACCCAGGGGCGCACCACATTGTCGATCACGCTCGTGACTCCGGCTGCAACCAAAAGCACCACAGTTTCGTTGGGGCGTCCGCTCAGCCACGCCCAAAGCGCGACCGAAAGACTGACCGGGGCCGACCCGACAAGCGGAACAAACGACCCTAAAAACACCAAAAAGGCCACCATCAGCGCGTTATCGGCGCCCACAATGACCATCGCAAGCCCCATCACCAGGGCCTGAGACCCCCCGCTAGCGACACTTGCCAGAACCACGCTTCTGGCCATGATTCCCAGCTGCTTCATGAGCTCTGAGGTTTGTGCGGCGGTGAAAAACGAATGGCGCCGAACGAACGTTGAAAGGCGCCTGGCGTCGACCAGAAAAAAGTAAAGACTCACCATCGCCACCACGAGCGCCAGCGCCATTCCCGGAATTCGAGATGCCATTTGTCCCAAGGCCTGACCCACTTTTAGTCCCACCACCTTTAAGACTTCGGCCAAAGTGGCGATCAGCTCTTCAGCCTGAATCGGAAAATAGCGTGAAAGCGCCTTCACCCACTCAGTGACTTGAGGATGGTGCGCCAAATGCGACATCCATGACCCATCTTCGCGAGCCAGAGGTTCAACACCCGGTGCAAACGGTAACTGCGCCTGCATCACTCTCAGTTCGGCCAGACCAGTCTTCACCACTGACACCAAAAGGACAGAGACGGGCAACAAGACCAAAACCCCAAAGCCAATCGTGAGTCCTGCTGCTGCAGCCGCTGCAGGAACCTTTCGTTTTTCAAGCCGCTCCTGAAGCGGGTAAAACAAAAGCGCGAAAACTCCTCCCATCGCAATGGGCGTTGAAAGAGGAAGGCAAATCCAGACAAAAAGCGCCAAAAGGGCTACTAGAAAAATATTTCGCGCCATACCGTTTCCTGGGTCGTTATTTCATGGTTCCGAAAACGAAATCCCAGAGGGGAGAACTCACTCCCCAGCGAGCACCATGAGTCATGAAATGATGCTTCATATGATGGCCCTTGAGGTACTTACCCATCGCTGAGCTCATGGCGAAGTGATGAATCGCATAGTGAGTATAATCGTAGCAAAGATAGCCGATTAAAAAGCCCGCAAAAAACGGAAGCACCCAAACAGGACCCAGTACCATTCGAAACAAGCCGTAGAGCACCGTGGCTAAAATCACTGCCGCCGCAGGTGGCATCACCAGGCGAGTGGCATCTTCAGGCTGATCGTGATGAATACCGTGAATCAAGTACTCGATACGCTCCTGAAACGCTCCACGAGGTTTGAAATGAAACACGTACCGATGCAGAAGGTACTCGGCTAGCGTCCAGAAGAGCAGCCCCCCGAAAGCTGTTCCGGCCACAGCCCCCCAAGAAAGCTCAGATTGCGTCGACCAATAAAACAAAAGCAGGACCACTGGCCCCCACACCATCAAAGGCACCAAGGGATGCACATGAGTCAACGCTTCTAAGAGCGGATTCTCGAATAATCGAATGCTCGGTCCTTGAGACAAACCGGGAAGCTTGGATGTAGAACGGGGATGAGCCATATGTTCGGCCTTTTAGCGCGCCGAGAAGCGGTTGTCAGCAGCGCAGCCGAATGCTAGCCCGTTTTCTTATGCTGGCACTGGACATTCTGACCCTCCTGATCGTTTCTGCTTCGCTGCTCACGGGACTTTTTGCCCTTCGAGTCCTCCGGCGCCCCCCCCCACCTGCCCTGGGAACCGATTTTGAAAGCCGGGTTCAAGCCGCATTGGGTCGCCCCATTCTCGACCTCAGCGAGCGAATCACCAAAAGCGCTGCCGAAACGCGCGAGGCGCTTCAGGAAAAGCTGACTAAAGGCACCCAGGAAAACTCAGAGCGCCTCGAGCAAGCCCTGGCCCGAAACCGTTCCGAGCTCCAGAACGGGCTCCACTTAACCACCCAGGCCCTCGAGCTGAAGTTTCAGACCTTAGAAAAACAAGTCAGCGACCGCCTGACTCAGATCGGCACCAGCGTTGAAACCAAATTGAATGAAAACCTCAAAGAAGGCTTCAAACACTTCGAGAAAGTTCAACAGCATCTTGCAGCAGCCGAGCTCAAACTCGCGTCGCTCAATACCGTGGGACAGTCGATCTCGGATCTCAACAGCTTGTTAAAGCTGCCTCATCTTCGGGGAGGCTTTGGCGAAGCAACGCTCGAACGCCTCCTGACCGATTTCTTACCTCCGGGATCTTTCGATACCCAAGTTCAGATCGTTCCCCACTCGACCGAACGCGTTGATGCTGTGGTAAAATTCGCCCGTCAGATTCTCCCGATCGATAGCAAATTCCCAAGAGAGCAAGTCTTGCCTCTTTTTGATTCTCAAGACCCTTCGCAGCTAGAAGTGGCGAGAAAAACTCTCGCAGAAGTCATCAAACAACAAGCGAAGTCGATCGCCGAGAAATACATTCATCCCGAACATGGCACGACTGACATGGCGTTGATTTTTCTCCCCAGCGAAACCCTGTATTTTGAAATCACTCGAAACGGCAAACTTTTCGAAGACCTCAATCGCCTGAAAGTCTACCCCGTTTCGCCCAACACTTTGGCTGTGGGCCTGCGTTCAGTGGCGATGGCCCAGGAATACTACGATATGGCCAAAGGAGTAGAGAAGACCATCGAGGACATTGGGAAGGCTCGAAAACACTTCGAGCATTTTGAAAAGAAATTCGATGAAGTGGGCAGGGGTCTTCAAAAAGCCCAGGAAGCCTTCCACACAGCCCACACTCATCTTGGTCGCTATGAATCGAGCGTTTTTCGATTAATTGGCGCTCCTCCCGAAGAGCTGGCCCCCCCATCCAGCGACCTCGCCCCTCGCTAACCTCAAGCACCCGGTCAGCGAACAGAGCCCTCGGCTTCGGGCAGATCCGGGTTCACCCCTCGATTTAAAGCCACAGCAAGAGATAACCATTGCAGCTCAATCAACGCCGGAACCCAAGCCAACGGACTGCCGCCATAAATGTCCACGGTATGAGCAGGCTTCAAGCGAGCCAAATCCTCCATGCGCGTGTCCTCGGGCATTCGAATATGCCAGATACCGCCGGTCACGCTGTACTTCGGGCCATGGAAAAACTCCTCGCTTCCGAAGGAGCGAACAGGAAGCTTGGCCATTTCCATTAATTTCAGTGCCCCTTCACGGGCCAGCCACTGACCTTCCCACTCACCCACGATTGCCTCAGGACCTGGCCCTGCCCGTCGGCACAGCAGTTCAAGATTCGGATCGCCCACGCTCGTCAATGCATCCCATTCTTCAGCAGCACGGGCTGGCAAAAGTAACGTCGTCACTGCGCAAATGGCACTGGTCACCGCAACGGTATGAGGCTCAACGGTCTCCTGAGGACAAGTCTGCAAGAGCAGGTCGAGGTACTTCGACGAGAGATCCACTCCTTTTCCCGCAACTAAAACCGTGAAAGCGCCCTCACGACGGCAAACCTCAAGGGCTTGAAGCGTCGACCCGGTTCGCCCTCGATGGCTGAAGCCGAAAGCCCAATCGCCACGCCTCGGGAAAAACTCACGCCCCATCTGCTGGCTAGAGCAGGAAATCACCGGAATTCGAACGCGAGTTTTATCTCTCAAAAGCGCAAAACCACAAAGTTTGGCTGCATGATGAGAGCTTCCGGTCCCGAACAAAAAAATTCTTGTTGGAGCCTCGCGGGGCAAATCTCGAGCGCCGTACTGAGAGGTTCGCGCCACGACATCGCGCCAGACATCGCGCTGAGATCTCAGCGTGCGTTCTACGGCTGATTGCACGCGGTTTTCGTCTTCAAAGTCGATTTGCGCGAGTTGCGCTTGTTCTGATCGCATTTTTTCTGGCTGCATCTTTCTTTGTGAAACCACGGTTAACATTGCTTTTCGCTTCTTTTCGCTTCTTTTTTTCCCAGCCTCAGGTCGAGGTCTTCATGATCGTCGAACCTGCGCGCCCCAATTCCTCAAAAAGATGAATCTGACTCAAGCACGCTTTTTTCAAGTCACTCACTAACAAACTTTCATTTTCGCCATGGGCATTGGTGTACGGATCTTCAACTCCAATCAAGAGCGCCGGAGCGCCCCCCAACGCCTCTGAAAAGGGCTTCACGAAGGGAATGCTCCCCCCGCACCCCAAAAACAAAGGTTCCCTACCGTATCCCGCACTCAGCGACCGGGTCGCGCAATCAAAAGCCACCTGCGATCGTGGCGTCTCATTCGGATCCACAGACCAAGGACCGCTGCCTCGATCTTGCTGCATCGAAAGCTCTAATCCCCAGGGCGTCACTCGCCGAAGGTGTGCTTCCAGAAGCTCTAGAACTCGGTCAGGGTTCATGTCTTGAACTAAACGAATCGTCACCCGGGCCCAAGCGCTTTCGTTTAAGACATTTCCCGCCTGCTTTCTCGACGACGCTTGAATCGCATTCACGGTCAGCGAAGGAAACCGAAAGACCTGAGCAATGGGATTCAAATCCTCCCGCAAAAGCTCGGCGCCCTCGACCAAGCCTGCCTGCTCCCGAAACGTCTTCTCATCATAAGGAATTTTGCTAAATGCCTGGCGCTCGTCATCCGATAGCGGCCGCACCTGCTCCCAAACCCCGGGAACCGCGATTCGTCCCCGATCATCGACCAAGGTTGCCAAAATCTTCGCCAAAGCCATCGCAGGATCAGGCAGCGGTCCGCCCCACATGCCCGAATGAACGGCATGAGACATTGAACGCAGCTCGACATTCAGACCCACAAGTCCCCGCAGGGCAATCGTCAACGCCGGATGACCGCAATCAAAATTTGCCGTGTCAGTCAGAACCAACACGTCGGCCTGAAGCTTCTCTCGATACCTTTCAAGAAAAGTCGGCAAATGGGTGCTTCCCACTTCTTCTTCGCCCTCAATCACCACTTTCACGTTCACCGGAAGCGACCCGTGGGCTTCGAGATACGAAGCAATGGCCGCAACATGAACGATCACTCCTGCTTTGTCATCTGCCGAGCCCCGCGCATACAGACGCTTGCCCCCGGGGCCCTCACGAAGCGTGGGCTCGAAAGGTGGAGACTGCCAGAGCTCTTCTCGACCAGGGGGCTGAACATCGTGATGGGCATACAACAGTAAAGTCGGCTTGCCCGGGGCTCCTAGCCATTCGCCATAAACATACGGATGAGCGCCCTCGATCTCGAGCACTTCTACTGCTTGAAGCCCTGAACGTTTCAAAAGCTGAGCGACGGCTTCTGCCGATTCGCGAACTCGAGCCGAGTCAAACCCCGGAAAGCTTACGCTCGGAATTCTCACCAACGAGCACAGTTCCTCGAAGTAGTGTTCAAACCGCTTCTCAAAAACACCGAGTACTGCATTCATGACGAAGGCCTCCAGCGCGTTTCGAAAAACTGTCCTGAATCCCAACGCTTGACAACAAAAATCGACTCCGCGAGGGTAGCCCCAATGTCCGATACGCCAAGAACGCGCATCAAACTCAATCCCTCATTTTGGAGGCACTCGAGCGGGGTTCCCTTCTCAGATGACGTCGTGCCCTCAAGCTTGTTTCTTCGCTTTCGGCACTACTTGGTTTTGGACATCGAAACCAAGAAACTGGTTCAAGAAGTCGGGGGCTGGGATCGCATCGATCAACTGGGCGTCTCGGTGGCTTGTGCCTACGACAGCAAAACCGATCAATTCCTTTCGTTCCAGGAACACGAGCTCAAGAAACTTTTCGAACTCTGCGAAGAGCGCCTGATCGTCGGCTACAATATTCGCGGCTTTGACCTTCCTGTCATGGTGCCCTATGGCTTAAAAATGGCGCCGCTCGATGTTTTTGACATCATGCTCGACCTCTCGACGCTGACACGAAAACCCTTCCTGAAGCTCGAACAAGTGGCTCAAGGCACCTTAGGAGTCGGAAAGTCAGCCGACGGCCTCATGGCCGTCGAGTGGTACCGGCAGGGCGAGATCCAGAAAATCATCGACTATTGCATGCAAGACGTCAAAGTCACGAGAGATGTGTTTCAATTTGGACGACAAAACGGCTTCGTGAAAATCCAAAACTCAGAGAGTAGTCAAACCCAAGTTCCAGTTCAGTGGAACTGAGCCTACCCCCACTCCCTCACCTCCCGATCTCCCTCTAGCCGTGTTCTTGCTGATCCTGATGCGACTCTTGAGGCGCTCCAGATGCTGGCGCCGGCGCAGCAAGCGAATCCGAGGAACTCGCTGGAACGCGAGCCATGCGGCTTTGATCCATGAACTCGGCAGCAAGTTCACTCGCAACTTGAGTCCATACTGCCGACCCTCGGCACGCTTGTTTCTCAAGAACAGAGCCATCGGCGCGAGTGAGCCGCACTTTTACCGCCGAGACACAAGCCACTTTCTCTTCTTCAAAAGAAGCTACCGAAGTCGCCAGAAGCTGCAGGCGCTCACGAACCTCCTCGCGCCCCAGAGTCTTCACCGTCGGAGCGCCACTGGCTGAACGAGCTGCCATTCCAAGAGCCGAAGCAGGTGTCCGTCCTGAAAGCTCAGGAACCGAAGGCAGATTTTGGCGTCGAGGCAGTTTCGGAGTGACTTCAAAAACGGGCTGCCCCTCATCACGGGCCGAAGCATAGACCGACCACAAGACTGGCCCCGCCCAACGCGCGTCCGCGCTGGGGAATTGAATGTAGCCCTCGACCACTGGAGAAGAATTGCTTTTCATTCCCTCGATTGCGTCCATCACGGAAGAAAGATTCGACGAGCCTCCTCCCACGCAACCGAAAACCGAAATCACGGTACTCACGCCCACCCAACGGCATGCCATTTCTAAACGATTCATGAAGTCTCCTTTGATCTCTCAGAAGCCGTCGCCCGAGATCCCGTTTCTGTCGAGCCAGATGCGCCGTCTGGATTGAGAAGACGGAGGCACCGTTGAGGCTCATCGCCCTGAAAAGCAGGAATCTCGCAGCCTGGATTCGCAACGAAACTGGCAAGCGCCGTCGAAGAAGCCCAAGCGCTTTCCGAAATTTTTCCAGGCTGACACTCTTGCTGCTCGTCATTCAAGCCCATGCATCCGAGGTACTCTTTCCAAGCCGCAAAAGGCTTGCCTCGACCGAGCTCACAAGACGACCACACATGAGACAAAGCGCGCGCGATCTCAAAATGCGCACGTTTTTTATCTTTGAGGTAAAGCTTTAAAAAGCCATCACTGACCTGAATCAAAGCCGGACGCTTACCTTCCATCACCGTGCCCTCAGCCGGGCGGCTCCACGTCGCCACACCACGAACCAGCAGATCGGGCTCGATCTGAGCCTGCGGACGCATCACACGCGTTTCCCGCATCTCGCTTTCCATTCGAGCAAAATCTTCTGGAGAAAACTGAGCCGAGTGACGCTGAAGCCATGCAATCAAATCGCCCTTGACCTTCTGATAGTCTGCGACAAAGCGATTCCAAATCGTTGGATCTAAACTTTGAACGTCAGGGCCCGTTCCCGCATACTCGACTGCGGTACAACGGTTTCCATCGGTCGATCCCGCGGCACCGGAAACCAAGTCGAAACCGAGCGAATCAGGAGCAATCGCTGGCGTCTTGCGCCTGGCTTCAGGCTCCTCTACTCGAGTCTCAACCACTTCAGTCTTCGGAGCGCGCTCGGTTGACTGAAAGACCCCGCTGTAATGCAACACTGCTGCTCCTGCAATGACCACTCCTCCGACGGCAATTCCAACATGCATCCTGCTCATAGGGTTCCCGACGCTCCTTGAGAGAAAAGTGTAAGGCAAGACGAGCAGAGCGCAAGCGACGGTTTTCTGACAATCGCTGATTGAAATTACCACCGCTCGAATGCAAACTTACCAACGATGCAACCTCATTTGATTCGGTCTCGACTGACATTCTTGGCTATCTTTGCGATGATTTCGAGCATCGGGTGCGCAGGATCTCCCCGTTTTCAAGCAGGCAATCGCTCCGAAAAGCTCGACTCGACCTCTGGCCCCGAGCAAACCGTTGTGCTCATGGGCCTCAATGACGTTCACGGAGCGCTGCTACCGAGAACCATGCAAAGTAAAGAGCCCGAGGGCCAGCCTTCGGTATCGTTTCGGGTCGGAGGCGCTGCGATTCTAGCAAGCCATATCGAGCTCCTCCGTAAATCGTTTGGCCCCAATTTTTTTCTCTTCGACGCCGGCGATGAATTTCAAGGCACGCTAGAAAGCAACGCTAGCGAAGGAAAGCCTGTCGTTGAATTTTTCAACCAAATTGGCGTCTCTGCAGCAGCCATCGGCAATCACGAATTTGATTTTGGACCCGAGGGAGACACCCCCGCGGGCGCTCCTGGGAGCGACCTCCGGGGAGCTCTAAAAGCGCGAATGCGCGAAGCAAAATATCCTTACCTCGCGGCGAATGTCTCGTATCGAGACGGCAAGGCACTGGACTTCCCTAACCTCCAGCCCAGCACCCTCCTCACGGCAGGTCGGTTGAAAATCGGAGTCATTGGTCTCAGCACCGTCAGCACTCCGGTAACCACTCGTCCCGAGTTCGTGAAAGACTTAGTCTTTCATCCTGGTGCCGAGGCCACGCTTCGAGAGTCAAAAAAACTTCGAGCGCAAGGGGCTCACTTGGTCGTGGTCGTTGCGCATGCGGGGCTGTTTTGCGAACGCCGAAGGCCAGAACCTTCACTGCTTCGTCGCCCCACCGACGTCGAAGGCTCCTGCGAACCTCATGAAGAGATTCCAGCACTCCTTCAGGCCCTTCCTTCCGGAACCGTAGATGCCGTCATTTCTGGACATACCCATCAACTCATTCATCACTATGTCCGCGGGGTTCCCGTGATTCAGTCCGGGGCCAATGCTCAATATTACAACCTCATTTACTTGACCTGGGACTGGCAGAAAAACCGCCTCGTCGATAGCCAAGTAGCCATCGAGGGGCCGGTTCCGATTTGCGAGAAAGTCTTTGAACATCAAGGCGATTGTAACGGACTGAAGCAGCCCCCCAAGATGGGCCGAGGACGACTCATCACTCCAAGCTTTCACGGCGCGAAAATTCGCCCCTCCTCTGAAATCAGTACCTGGGTCAACGGAATCGACCAGCAGGTTCTGGAACTCAAGAACCGAGTGGTGGGCCATGCTGATCGCCTACTGGAGCACGTTCGAGAGCGCGAGTCGGACCTCGGAAACCTCATTACCGATGCCATGAAAGAGGTCATGAAAACCGAGATTGCTATCACCAATCCGGGCGGCATTCGTTCCAGCATCAATGCGGGCCCCATTCGCTACGAGGATGTCTTTCGAGCGTTTCCTTTTGATAACGACATTCGAGTCGTCGAGATGACCGACTCTGAGCTTCGACTGATGCTTCGAATCGCAGAAAGTGGTGCGCGGGGCTACTTTCCAGTTTCGGGCTTGAAGCTCACTCTCGTTCACCCTCAAGAACCGGCTGAGGGAGACGACTTAAACCAAAATCGAAAGATCGAGCCCTGGGAGATCGATCGCTTGGTTTCAGTAACGCTTCCTGATGGCAGTCCCTTGAAAAAGGGAAAACTCTATCGAGTCGCCATTCCCGACTTCTTGGTCAGTGGAGGCGATGACATGGGCTATGTCTTCTCGAAAATCCCCAAGAGCCGAATTCACACCGAAGGCGGCACGTATATGCGCGATGCGATGATCGAATGGCTTGCCCGTCGAAAATCCGTCAACTCCGCCGATGCCCCGCTGGTTCGACCTGACGCTCCTCGCATGGTGACGGTAAAGGCCAAGCTCACGAGCCGAGAAAGAAAAAAGTCGAAGCGCGCCCGTCGTCGATAACCATGCTATTCTTGTCGTATGAGCACTGGACGCCAAGCGATTGAGACCTGGGAAAGAAACACGGAACGAGAGTTTCAATCTAACCAGACCGTTCTGGCCTTCGATGAGTTTCTCGGGGTTTTAGGAACCTCTCCGGAGAAACAGCTTCGCGGATCTGCTGCCTACACTGCCGATATGATGGACCATTTCGGCACCAAGGGCTTATCTAAAGAGAATGCCGAGAGCGGCTCGGCAGCGATTCAGCGATTTCAACTCTTTGATCGTTGCCAAGAGCTCGGAGCCCGACGAGTCGTAGGCCAGGAACTCGTTCAAAACCAAATCTACCGAACGCTTCGCACTTTCGCCCGTCAAGGCCACAACAACAGAATGATCTTGCTTCACGGGCCCAATGGCAGCGCCAAGAGCTCGATTGCGCAAGCGTTGATGGTGGGCCTAGAAGCCTATTCTCAAAGTGCTGAGGGCGCCCTCTACACGTTTAACTGGATCTTTCCGATTGAAAAGCTCATCAAAGGCGGGATTGGCCTCGGCGGCACCAGTGCCTCAAGAGAAACCCCTCGGTCGTATGCGCACCTGGGCGACGACGAAGTCGCTGCGCGGCTGCCCTGCGAACTGAGAGATCACCCGATCCTGCTCATCCCGGCAAAAGATCGTCCCGGGTTCCTCGAGGAGTTCCTCGGAAAGGAACGAGCCGAAGCCCTTTGGAAGGTCATGCCCCAGCACCTTCGACGAGGAGAGCTCTGCCATCGCTGCCGGCAAATTACCGATGCGCTCCTTGTATCGTATCAGGGCAGCCTCAAACGAGTTCTCACGCATGTTCAGGTCGAGCGATTTTTCTTAGCGCGCCGGTATCGCCGCGGGCTCGTCACCATCGAGCCCCAGCTTCATGTCGATGCGAACTACCAACAACTGACCATGAATCGCTCGATCGCTCAGCTACCGGCCGCGCTTCAAGGACTCAACCTCTTTTCACTCTCAGGTGATTTGGTGGATGGAAACCGAGGGATGGTAGAATTCTCCGACCTTTTGAAACGCCCGGTCGACTCCTTTAAATATATTTTGGGATTATGCGAAACCCAGAGCGTCAATGTCGGAGCAGCGATCACCTATCTCGACACGCTCTTTATCGGCTCAGCGAATGAGCTTCAGTTAGATGCGTTCAAAGAGTACCCCGATTTTACCAGCTTCAAGGCACGCATCGAACTCATTCGAGTGCCCTATCTGGTAGAAGTATCGAAAGAGGCCGAAATTTACCAAGAGCTGGTCGAGCAAGTGGCTGGAGCCAAACACGTTGCTCCCCATGCCACGTGGGCCGCAGCTTTATGGTCAGTGCTCACTCGGCTGAAAAAGCCCAATACTGTGAATTACTCACCGACCATCAGTGCCATCGTCTCGGCCCTGACCCCGCTCGAAAAGGCGCAGCTCTATGATCGCGCCGAAATTCCCGCAGGACTTTCGGCAGAAGACCGAAAAGTTCTGCGAAGCCATGTCGATCGAGTGCGTGACGAGTATATCAATGTTCCATATTACGAGGGCCGAACCGGGGCCTCAGCCCGAGAGATCAAGTCGATTCTTTTCGATGCGGCCCAAAACTCAGAGTTCCCCTGCCTTTCGCCGCTTGCCGTGCTTCGAGAGATCGAAGCTTTTACCAAGCACGTGTCGGAGTACGAGTTTTTGAAAAACGACGTAAAAGACGGGTACCACGACGCCGTCGAGTTCATTGCCACCGTCAGACAAGAATACCTCAATCGCGTCGACTCAGAAGTACGCGAAAGTATCGGTCTTTATGATTCTCGCCAATGGGAAGAGTTTCTGCGCAAATACGTGCAGCATTTGGCCGTGGCCATAAAAAAAGAGCGCATTAAAAATCCCATCACTGGAAAAATGGAAGATCCTGACCGCTCGCTGATGGAGGAATTTGAACGTATTGTGGATGCGCCTGGCAAGACCGCTCCGGACAGCGATGAGCTCAAGGGCTTTCGCCAAAACATCATTTCTCAAGTGGGCGCCTGGTCTTTAGATCACCCGCACGAGCCTGTGGTTTACGCCAAGGTTTTTCCCGATTATTGGAAAAAGCTCGAAAAACACTTTTACGAGTCGCAAAAAGCCGTGCTGACAAAAATGCATGAAGTCTTGCTCGTGTATGGTAAAGGCTCTTCAGATACCGAAAGCCAAAAGCTCGCGCAGGAGACCATTCAGAACATGACCCAGCGCCAGGGCTATTGCGAACACTGCGCCAAGGAAGTCATTACCTTCCTGCTGCAGCAACGCTACTAGGAGA
Organism: Pseudomonadota bacterium; assembly: GCA_039800365.1. Classification (GTDB taxonomy): domain Bacteria; phylum Bdellovibrionota; class UBA1018; order UBA1018; family UBA1018; genus CAIOHW01. The sequence continues at coordinate 1,048 of JBDLQW010000019.1, read as the reverse complement.
TCTCTTTTCGATCGAGTTGACATGTCTAGCAGTACCCATCACGTTACGCTTGAGCACTACCTGGTCACCCATAACGTCGGACCGAATCAAAGCGGCATCCGACTCGATCACTTCCTCAAAGAGCGCTACCGACGCCGGTCTCGAGAATCGATCCAGCGAGCGATCGATGACGGAGAAATCACGATCGAAAGAACTCAGGGCCGCCACGTGAGCGTGGGACGCCTGAAACCCAGTACGGCACTTTTGGCGGGAGATGAGGTTCGAGTTTTGACCGAGCGAAAGCCTGAACCTGAAGTGGATTTTAATTACCGAGTGATCTTTGAAGATGACGAATTATTTGTCATCGACAAACCCCCGAACCTTCCAGTTCATCCAGCAGGTCGCTATTACTTCAATACCCTTCTGGTTCATTTAAAGACCCGCGGGTTTCAAGATCCTTTACGCTCAGAGCGCGAGTACTTTCTTGCCCATCGCATCGACAAAGAAACCAGCGGAATCCTCGTTCTCGCCAAGACCAAAGAGGTGTGCGCAGGGCTCACGGCTCAATTCGCCGCTCGAAAAACCCACAAACGCTACCTCGCAGTCGTGCGAGGAATTCCGACTGAAAAATTTACGGTGAACGCGCCACTGGCGCGCGCGCCTGGCTCCAAAATCGAACTCAAAATGGCTGTAGTGCCCGAGGCTCACGGTGGCCTGAATGCCCTGACTGATTTTCGTAGACTCGAGACAGCGGGTGAGTTTGCCCTTCTGGAATGTTTTCCTAAAACCGGGAGACAACACCAGATTCGAGTGCACCTCGATCATGTGGGGCACCCCCTTGTCGGAGATAAACTCTATGGAATGCCAGAAGAAGACGCCCTAGCCTTCTTCGAGCGCGAGCACCTCACACCCGAACGCTGGGCCAGGCTCTTACATCCTCGACATGCACTGCATGCAGCTGGGCTTGCCTTTGAGCATCCCAACACGAAGAAGTGGCTTGAATTCGAATCGCCTTTGCCCACGGATCTACGCAACTTCTTGTCGCGCCATCAATCCACATCCGCTACCT
>JBDLQW010000018.1:0-24807 GCA_039800365.1 Pseudomonadota bacterium | reverse complement strand
ATGAGTCGATTCAAGAAGACCTTCAAGTGCTCACTGGTCACCCGGTAATGGTCTCGGTCAGCACCTCGATGCGTATTCAAGAAGCGATCAATCGCGTTTACGAACGCAGCAGCTCGAATATTGTTCAGAAGCTCGAAGATGAATTCGATGAGACTTACGATCTCGAAGGCCCGATGGATATCCTCGAAGCTACCGAGGATGATGCCCCTGTCATCAAATTCGTGAACTCGATTCTGTTTCAAGCGGTCAAAGAAAAAGCATCTGATATTCATATCGAGCCGTTCGAAAAAGATTTCGTCGTGCGATTTCGGGTCGATGGCGTTCTAAAAGACAAGATTCGGCAACCCAAGCGAGCCCATGCGGCTATTGCTTCGCGTATCAAAGTGATGGGGCAACTCGATATCGCCGAAAAACGCTTACCTCAAGACGGTCGAATCAAAATCAAGATGGCAGGAAAAGACGTCGACTTGCGTCTCTCGACCGTTCCCACGAATTTTGGCGAACGGATCGTGATGCGTATTCTCGAACAAGCCAGCACCGTGTTAGAGCTCGAGCAGTTGGGCTTCTCGGCTAAAAGCTGCGCCGCGATCGAAAAGCTCATTTTCAGAAAGTACGGAATCATTTTGGTCACCGGTCCGACAGGAAGCGGAAAGTCCACAACGCTCTCGGCGTGTTTGGTCAAACTCAATAGCCCAGAGCGAAACATCATGACAGTCGAAGATCCGATCGAATACCAGATTCCTGGAGTCAACCAGGTACAGGTCAATACGAAGATCGAGCTGACCTTCGCTCGAGCCCTGCGGGCATTTCTTCGACAAAATCCCGATATTATCATGGTGGGTGAAATTCGCGACAAAGAGACGGCAGAAATCGCCATCAACGCTTCTCTTACCGGCCATTTGGTTCTCTCCACCCTTCACACCAACGATGCGGCCGGTGCAGCTACCCGGTTGATCGACATGGGTGTTGAACCGTTCTTGGTCGCAAGCTCCGTACTTGGTATCGTTGCACAGCGCCTGATTCGAAGAGTGTGCGTGAAGTGCCGCGAGCCTCATCAACTCACCGATTTTGAAATGCAGGAAATGGGACTCTCCAAAATTCCAGAGGGTGCCACTGTCTATCGAGCGGTGGGCTGTGTGCTCTGCTCTCACTCAGGATATGCCGGACGAACAGTGATTCACGAACTGCTCGTCGTTGATGATGCGATTCGCAGCTTAATCATTCGAAATAGCGATGCGAACTCGATCAAGAAAAAAGCCATTGAGGCAGGAATGCTCACTCTCCGCGAAGACGGTGTGGCGAAAGTGCTTTCAGGCTACACCACGGTCGACGAACTCATGCGGGCAACCCATGCCGAAGACTGAGAGAGGCTGAAACCATGGCTCCGATTTTCGACTTCAAAGCGTTCACGCCCGAGGGCAAAGCCCAAAAAGGCATTGTCGAGGCCGAGAGCTCAAAAGCGGCGCGCCAGAAGCTCAAGAAACAGGGGCTGATGGTTACCGAAATCACCGAAAAAAGCGCCAGCAAGCCCACGAGCGCTGCGTCGGTACCCTTTCTCGGCGGTCGAGTCAGCATCAAAGAAATCGCTTTGATGACGCGCCAATTAGCAAGCCTCATCAAAGCCAACATTCCCCTGGTCGAGGCGCTCAACGCCCTAGTCGAGCAAATCGAAGTCGAGGTCTTGAAAGTGGTCCTCGAAAAAGTGCGTCAAGACGTGAACGAAGGCTCGAGCTTGGCCAAGGCGCTCTCGGCCCATCCGAAAGTCTTCGATACGATTTTCGTGAACATGGTCGAGGCAGGAGAAAGCTCAGGAACTCTCAGCTTGGTGCTGCTTCGCTTGGCCGACCTCAAAGAGGCCCAGATGCGCCTACGCAATAAAGTCGTCAGCGGCATGACCTATCCCGTCCTGATGATGGGCGTAGCCAGCCTCCTGATGATCGGGATCTTCACGTTCGTGATTCCCAAACTCACCAAAGTCTTCGAATCGATGAATAAGGCCATTCCGCCTACTACCAAGGCATTAATGTGGCTCAGCGGTTTCGTGACCGAGTGGTGGTACTTGATTCTTCTGGCGCTATTCGTCGGCACGAGCACCTTTTTGAGCTACATTCGCTCTGAGGCCGGACGTCCCAAATGGGACGCCTTCAAGCTCCGCTCTCCAGTCTTTGGCCCCCTGGTTCGCATGGTCGCGATGACTCGATTCGCGAGTACGATGGGCACCCTTCTTGGAAGCGGAGTACCGATCCTGACTGCCATGAGTATCGCGAAGAATCTGGTCGACAATATTCCGATTGCTAATGCCATCACCAAGGCTCGAGACAATATTACTGAGGGACAATCGATCGCCGACCCCTTGAAACGCAGTGGAGAGTTTCCTCCGGTCGTGATTCATATGATCGCAATCGGAGAGAAGACGGGCGAGCTTCCGGGCATGCTGAAAAACATCGCTGAAACCTACGAAGAGCAAGTTACCGCAAAGATCGAGGGAATGACTGCTTTGATCGAGCCTGCGATGATCATTGGGATGGGCTTAGTCGTAGGCTTTATCGTGATGGCTGTTTTCGTGCCGCTGCTCGACATTAGCAATTTGAAGTAAAGCCAAAAAACGCAGTAAAACAACGCATCAAGAAGGGAAAAAACTCATGCTGAAAACGAATAAAACCTCCGAAGGGCTGAAATCAACGGCAGGCTTCACGCTCACCGAAATGCTCATCGTCATTGCCTTGATCGGGATCATCATGACGCTGGTGAGCGGCAACATCATCGGAAAATTCAATAGCGCCAAGGTCGACTCTACCAAGATTCAAATGAAGCAGCTGGGTGTGATTCTGGATGACTTCAATCGCGTTTGCGGCTTCTACCCCACTACCGATCAGGGGCTCGATGCGTTGATTAAGGCACCCTCTGGCCGAGAGTGCAAAAACTACGACCCTTCGGGCTTCATCAAGGGCGGAAAAATTCCGAAAGATGGCTGGGGAAATGATTTTATTTACGAATCTGACGGGGGCAAATACAAGATCGTTTCTCTGGGGGCCGACAATAAGGCGGGCGGAGATGGTAACGATAAAGATTTGAACAGCGACGAGCTTTAATTCAAATCGAAAAAATCATGGCGATGAGGACGAATCACATCAAGCAAGCTCGTGGTTTCACGCTCATTGAGCTGCTGGTCGTGATCGCCCTCATTGGCCTGGTGACCTTGGTATCTTTACCCACAGTCTCTAGTGTTTTTCAGGTTTCGCTGAGCGCAGCCTCTCGCGAGTTAGCCTCCGTGATCAAAGAAGCCTACAACGCAGCAATGATCACCGGCAAAGTGCATCGAATCGCCTACAACTTGAAGTCTGGAGAATTCTGGGTGGAGTCAGGCCCAGCTACGGCGCTACTTGAAACTGCTGCCAGTGAAGAAAAACGAGCACGACGAGAGCGCTTTAGCACTGGACGCGGCTCCGGCGCTTCGAGCTCTTCAGAGTTCTCTCTAGATAAATCCATCACTCGGTCAAAAAAAACCTTACCTCGCGGAGTCGAGTTCACTTCGGTTCTTAGCGAGCGGGACAAAGCTCCCCTCAGCGAGGGCACTGCCTATACCCACATCTTTCCTAGTGGCATTACCGAGCGGTCGTTGATTCAGCTCAGCGACTCACAAAAGCACGACGTTTCATTAGTCATCGAGCCCATTGGTGGGCGCACCAGAATGCTTCAGGGAAAAATTTCAGCAAAGGAGGCATTCGGTGATGGCTCGTGAGACAAGGGGCGGCTTTACGCTTCTGGAAGTACTGATTGCCATGTCTATCATGGTGATCGCTTTCGGATCGATCTTCTCGATTCAGTCCTCCGCAATTCAAGTCACCAATCGGGCCAAGCAGACCAATACCGTAGCGATGCTACTCAAAAACGCGATGGTGAAGGCAGAAGTCGAGATCGAGGGAAAATCCTTCGAAGAAGTCAAAAAGGAGTCTGCAGGAACATTCGAGGCCCCATTCCAAGACTACTCCTGGACCCGCACCATCAAGGAATTGCAGTTTCCAAATCTCGTTCCCTCTTCAGGAAGAGACGACGGCCGCTCGGAAGACCAAGGCGCCGAGCTTTTAGGACGGCTAGTGACTAAGTACTTTTCGAAGGCGGTTCGCCAGGTCGATGTCACTGTGAAATGGAGAAAAGCAGATAAAGAACAGAGCGTCTCGGCCTCCACGTTTTGGGTCAATCTGAACCAGGAGATGGCCCTCAGTGAATAACGCGAGAGACCAACGCGCATCAGGATTCACGATCATGGAGGTCTTGATCGCGATGTTCCTGCTTGTGGTGATCAGCTTTGCCACCTACCAAGCGACAACTGAAACCTTCAAGCTCCGCGACGTTCTCTCGACCGAGGGCGAGTTTTATAATGGCATTCGATTGGCATTGAGCGTTTTTCAGAGAGACCTCGAAAACGCCACCTCCCCCATCGCCATGCAGCCCGAACAAAACCGTCCCGGGACGCCTGCGAATGCCGGAGGAATCGGAGGTGCCGCGATGCCTCCGGGCTCAATGCCATCCACCGGCGTCTCGGTGCCCGGAACCCAATCGAACACTGAAGTCATTGCGAGCGAATTCTTCAGCTCTGAGATTGATCGCTTTGGAATTCGGGCTTCACGTTTCTTCGGCAAGGCCTCAGAAGCACTTTGGTTGAGCGTAGGAAATACGCGCATGTATCGCGATAGCCGCGAATCGGATTTCATCAAAATCCGCTACCGCCTCGAGCGTGAGACCGACTCTGAATTTGGTAGCGACTCAAGCATGCTGGTTCGAATCGCTAGTCCGAACGCCTTTATCTACGACGAAACCCGAGATGATCAGGTCAAACGCTACACTCTGCTTCACGGAATCAAGAAACTGAAGTTTCGCTATTACCGTCAAGACAAAGAGCGCTGGTCAGACTCTTGGGATACTGAATCAGAAGACACTAAGGGCCGTTTTCCTGATCTGGTCGAGGTTGACCTCGAAGTCTCTGCGCCCAAGGGGCTACGTTATGAAGGCCGCTACTGGATTCGTCCGGAGGTGCCGATCTATGGCATTCCTTCAACGCTTTAAAAAATCGAATGAAACCGCAAGTCACCGAAGAAACGAAAACGGCATCGCCCTATTCATGGTGCTCGCATCCTTAACGATTCTCGCCATGTTGGTGACCGAATTCACTTATGTGGCGCAAGTGAACTCGCGAATGGCATTCGATAGTCTCGATCAGGTCAAGGCACACTATTTGGCCAAAAGCGGTCTGAAGCTCTCGCTGATTCGAATCCGTGCCTATCAAAATCTCAAGGCTTTGGCAGCGAATGCCGGCGCCGCTGGCGCTGCCGGAGGAATGATTCCGAAGGGAATTCTCGAGAAGATCTGGAGCTTTCCTTTCATGTATCCCATTCCCACCAACCTACCGGGAATGACGACTTCGGAGAAAGATCAGATTCAAAAGTTCACGAAAAGCGCTTCGATTGACGGTCATTTTTCGGCCAAGATCGATTCAGAATCGAGCAAATTTAATCTCAATAGCCTTCTGGCACCGTTTGCAACGCTCCCTTCGCCCTCCCCCAGTTCCGGCACTACCGGCGCCTCAGGAGGCAGTGGCCAGGCTGGCGCCCCACCCAACCCCAACCCCAATCCGAGCCCCACGGCCAGCTTCAATCCTGAGGATGCCCGAAGCTCGCTGGCGACGTACCTCACTCAACTTCTGAACTCAAAGCTCGAGACCGATGACGACTTCGCAGATACCTATCGAGATCTCAAGACCGACGAGCTTTTCGATAATATCCTCACCTGGGTCGACCCGGCCTACCCTCGACGAACAGCAGAGCCCGCAGGGTTTCGCCCGAAAGGGGGCCCCTTCTACTCGCTTTCTGAGCTGCGCCTGATCGACCCGATCGACGATCAACTCTATGATCTTCTGGCTCCCAATCTGACAGTCAGCGCTGTACCCGGGCTCAACGTGAACACTGTCAAAGAAATGACTCTGAAAGCGTTTTTTCCTCAGATGACTGCTGAAGAGATCACGGAGTTCTATAAATTTCGGGACTCTACCGAGCAAGACAACAGCTTTCGAAATGAAGACGGCTTCTTTAATTACTTAAAGGGAAACGTCGCCGCGTTTCGGGGGTCGGATAACGCCATAGATCAGCTCAGAAACGATCTCAGGCGACGAAACATCCAAATCGTCACAGATGAAACCCACTTCAAAGTCACCGTACTGGCCACCGTCAATCAAGCGATACGTCTGATCGAGGCCCATGTCATGATCGAGCCTCCGCGAAAAACCGGTACCACCGGCAGCGGCATCGCCAGTTCGTCAGGGTCACCGCCAGGAACCCCACCTCTACCGCAATCGGCACCAACCGACTCTGGATTGCGAATCACATCCATGAGAATTTTATAAAGTATGAGAATCGTCGGAATCGACTGGGGCACCAGTAGCATCAAAGCCGTAGAAATCGACAGCGCCTTCGGGCGGTATGAGATTCACGATTACCGCGAACTGGAGCTTTCTGAGGATCTCTCGGCTCATGAAGCCGCGGCCCAACTCATCGCCTCACTCTCGCAACGCCCCAGCAAAATTGTGGTGGCGATGCGCTCGAGCCAAATCACCACCAGAAATCTTCACCTACCCACGAGAGACAAGAAAGCCATTCAGTCCGGCGTGACCTTTCAACTCGAGGACGAGCTGCCTTTTTCGATCGACGAGATGGCACACGATTCATCGATTCTGTCGCAATCAGGCCAGCAGTCTGATGTGCATGTAGCCACGACGATGAAAAAGCACTTAGCGGCCGAGCTGCAAAAGTGGTCGGAAGTGGGGGTTGATCCCGACATCATCACCACAGAAGGCTGGGCGCTTCGAACCCTGGTCAACCGAACGTTTTCGCCCGCTGCCCAAGATAAGCCGATTCTTCTCGTTTACATGGGGGCAAAAAGCACGCTGCTTTACATTCACTGGCGTGGCTTTCCGATGATTTGCCGCGAATACCGCTGGGGCGGCGACTCTCTCCGTCGCCAGCTGGTCGACACCCTTCACCTCAGCGTTGAACAAGCCGAACGTGTCAAACGCAACCCAGTCGTGCTTCAAGAAACTCAAAAACTCAGCCTGGTCGAGCTGGTTTCCGACGGACTAGACGAGATCTTGCGCGAGATTAAGCATATGGACCTCGCTTGCAAGGCCCTGACTCACGAAAACCTCTCAGCGATTTACCTCACCGGAGGGGGTTCACTGATCGAGGGCCTACCCGAGATTCTCGAAAAGAGAATCGGAATCGCTGTTGAGCGCATTCGCCCTCTGAGCTCGCTCTCGCCATCGGGCGTGACGTTCGCTGAATCGAGCGATGCAAAAATGGGTCTTGCTGCAGCGCTAGCCATGACCTTGGTGGGATCTGACAAGAATCTCGTGATTAATCTTCGCCGAGACGAGTTTGCTCGCAGCACGAAGGGCCGCGAGATCCAGCTCCAGAATCTCAAAAAGCCCCTGTTAGCAACGGGACTTGTGGCTGCAAGCTTTGCCCTGAGCATGACCGTGCAAACCTCGCTGTTGAAAAAACAGCTCGAAGACCAAGAGTCTCAATTGCGGCGATCGCTGAATAGTTTTTTTGGAAGTGTCAGCACCGGAGCCATGCGCACCTATCTCGCCAATCCAGCGACACTGAAGAACGCGATCCAACGCGAGCTCGACAAGAGCCGCGAGCTCGCCCGGTTGCTCGGACCCAACCCGTCCTCGCCGCATCAGTACCTGAAGAATCTCTCCAGCTCGTTTTCAAAGACCCCGCAAGTCGACCTGCTCACCTATCAAGTGGGGGCGGCGGCGCAGGCAAACGTCACTGGAGACGAGCCCGTCGAAGTGCGGATGACCTTTCTCACCTCTGACCCCGAGGGCGTGAGCAAGCTCTCTGCTCAGCTCATCCCCGGCTTTATTCAAAGCAGCTCCCCTGCGATCGAAGAGGTTCCGGCATCGGTCAAAGAGCCGCGGAAATTCAAAATCACTTTTGCGGGCACTGCCAATCCAGGAGGGTTTCGTTTTGAGTAGACTCCTTCAAAAGATCCTTGAATCGATTCGTGATCAAGCATGGTTTCAGTCTCTCAAAGGCAAATGGGATGAGCTCGATGCCCAGAGCCGAACTTACCTTCAGGGCGCCTTTGCCGTGGGATCAGCCCTCTTGGTAACTTGGTTGGTCTTCGGCACCTGGTGGAAAGTACGTGGGGTTCGCCGCGAACTCACCGAGAAACAAGAGATTCTTCAAATGGTGCGCTCGGCAGCCGAAGAGATGCGCAGCCTTCAAGAGCAAATTCCCACCCAGTCGCGCAATATTGAAGAGAAACCTCAGCCTTGGGATGAGTACTTCCAGGGACTGGCCTCAAACGCGGGAGTAGCCAGCACGACGCTTGAAATATCAGGCGAATCTCCAGGACAAAGCCGCGAGCTTTCAAAAGAAGGCTTCATCGAGATCCAACTCAAGAAGGTCAACGTCAAGCAGCTCTCACGATTTTCCTTCCAGCTTGAGAACGGCCGCCGTCCTGTCAAGATTCGTAAACTGCAAGTCGACACCCACACCGATTTGAGCGGTTATCTCGACGCAAAATTCTCTGTAGCCGTCTACACCTTGAAGGCAGCCTCATGACCACAGACGAGACCCTCACCACGACAACCTCCCTCACGATCAGCCCCACAAAGAAACTGCTGCGAGGCACGGGCTGGATTCTGACGTTTCTGGTTTTCTTCGCGATTTTCACAGCCCTCAAGCTGCCTGACGGCAAGGTCGGCGCACTGCTCTTAGAGAAAGCCTCAAAGGCCATCAGTTCACCTGAACGAAGAATTGAGCTGACAGCAGATAAGACTCACCTGCCATGGTTCATTCTGGGAACCCTTCGCTTCGAAGGCCTGAAGGCCACCACTACGAGCGCCGACGGTGTGCCAATGACGATCAGGTGGAAAGACCTGAGTATCTCGCCTTCGTTCTTTTCATTGTTTCTAGGGCGATTAGGAGGAACCATTCAAGTCTCGGGAGCAAAAAGTGGCTCAATCGAAGCTTCTTTTTACACCTCTCGGGGAGGAAAGTTCTCCTTCGAATCGCGAATCAAGAGTGCTGACCTCGGTGCCGACGGTCTGGGGCTCCTCCCCCTTCTGACCGGACTGGCGATCAAGTTACCTGTAGATGGCCAGATCTCCCTGGAAGGCTCGTTCGAGGATACGGCCTCGCTCACTGGAGATCTTGAGCTCGCGCTGGGAAAGACCGAGCTTCAAGCTCAAAAAATTTCTGGATTTCCGATTCCGGCGATTCGCATTCAAGATGGCAACGTGAAAATTACCATCGCTAACGGATCAGCAACGCTAAAGACCTTTCGGCTCGGAAACATGAATCAAGGTGTTGATGATTTAGCTGGAAGCGCCACGGGTACCATCAGCATTGGAAAACCCATCGAGTTCTCGCAGCTCAATGTCTCGACTCGATTCAAACTGTCAGAAGCGGTGATCAAAGGGCTTTTCATCATTGATGCGATTTTAGCCCCCGGCAAGGAGCCAGATGGTAGCTACCACCTTTCGCTCCAAGGGCCGATGACTGCCCTTCAGATGCTTCCTGGAAAAGAGACTCTCTAATGGCTCTGAAAGCAGTCAATTGGGAAGCCGAAATCCAGGCATGCTCTCAGCTTCTTCTTGCTCGAGCCGAGGCTCCCAATCTCGTAGAGTCGATTCAATACAGCTTACTTTCCGGGGGAAAACGGTTTCGCCCCAAGCTCATGGAGGCATCAGCGAACCTCTTGGAGGTCTCGACTCAAGCCTATGTGCCTTTTGCCATTGGCCTTGAGATGATTCATACGTTCACTCTGATTCATGACGATCTGCCCTGCATGGACGACGATGACTTCCGTCGAGGCAAACCGACCAATCACCGGGTTTATGGCGAGGCGATTGCTCTATTAGCCGGTGACGCGCTGGTGCCCTTGGCTTTCGAAGCATGTCTCGAAGCGCACCGACATTGCGAAAGCCAGTCCTGGACACGCGCTCTTTCGCGATTGCTCCACCTCTCAGGGGCTCGCGGAGTGATCGGCGGACAAGCCCAAGAAATGCTTCTTTCTGAAGAACGCTCGCTAGAAAAACTCCTGCGCATGCACCGACTGAAAACCGGCGCACTCTTCGATGCTGCCCTTTTGATTCCCGCCGATCTCGCTGGACTCAGTCCCTCCCAAGTCGAGATGAAGGCGCTGGAACGCTTCGCTTTAGCCTTTGGCCTGGCTTTTCAAACAGCAGACGACCTCGACGATGCCGAACAAGAGCGGGACGCTAAAACCGGCCTCTATCCTGTGACCAGCATCCTCCACTATCGAACCGAAGCTGAAGCACGTGCTGAGGCAAGAAGATCACTTGAGGAATCCTGCGAGGATCTACGCCGCCACTGGCCTCAAACCTGTCTCGACATCGAGCAGATTGCAGGACTTTTGCTGAACTCACTTGAGACTCGCTCCTCATGAAAGCTCAGTCTTGGCTCTTCGTCACCGATCCCTGGAACACCCTGGATCATGCCAACGACACGACCCTACGTTTGATCGAAGCCAGTGTCCTTCAAGGAATCGCTTGCTTTTGGTGTGATGTTCGCTCGGTCCGCTTTGCTGATGGCGAAGCCTGGGTCGATGCCCATGCCTTTACTTCGGGCGGCATCGCCCGCGCTAGAAAGCAGGGGTCCTTGCCGAAGGGCACCTCAAAAAAACTCCAGGTAAGACGCTTCCATCAAATTCACTACCGAGTCGACCCACCAGTCGACCTCGCTTATATTCATCCCCTTCAACTTTTGGCCCAAAGCGCCCGCGAACGCTTAGTGAACCCTGTCGAATCGTTGCTCCTTTTTAGCGAGAAAACATGGGCTGCTGAAATCCCTGAGCGCTTTCCAGAAACCTTAGTGTCAGCACAAGAGGCACCGCTCTTGGGTTTTTTGCGACGAAAAAAACAAGTGGTTCTGAAACCTCTCAATCAAGCGCAAAGCAAGGGGGTTATCAAACTATCCAGCAGTCAACCCTCGCACGCTCTCGAGCATCTTCAAGCAGCCACAGACCAGTTCTGTCGACCCATCGTGCTTCAGGAGTTCCTGCCCGAGGTTGCAAAAAAAGGCGAAACACGGCTTTGGTTTGTCGATGGCCGCTTGATTGCTGCCGCTCAGAAGGTACCTGCTGCCGGAGAATTTATCATCAATATGGATCAAGGGGGCTTTCTTGAACCAAGAACCCTTGATGCGACCGAGCGCCAAGCTGCTAGGCAGATCGGCGCGCTATTAAAGAAAAACCGGATTCGTTTGGCAGCAGTCGATTGGATCTCGGGAAAAATCACCGACTTCAACATCACCAGTCCCGGCCTCATTGTTGCGATGGAGAAGACCCTGGAACAAGACCTCGCTACCAAGATCGTTCGCTCGTTGATGACACCCAGATGAGAGGAAGCTAGTGAATGGTCGCTAGTAGCGAAAAAGGTCGCGTATCGAAGCTGAATTCAGACCTTCGGCCTCTTCGAGGATCTTCTCGGCACGGCGAATGGCACCCTCGCGAGCCAATTTCTCCTCAATGGTCATGGGCTCTGCGACTTCCTTTCGAAATCGAGCCAATTCACCTTCTCGCCTCAGTTCGCGAAACTTCTGCCTCGCGCCTTCGATCGAATACTTCTCATCCTGTAAGAGGTGCCTGATCAGCAAAACCGTCTCGACATCCTTACGACTATAAACGCGCTGTCCCGTCGACGACTTCTCAGGCTGGATCTCGGAAAACTCAGATTCCCAATACCGAAGCACGTGAGGCTTTACGCCCACGATTTCAGAAACATCGCCGATCCTGAAATACGTTCGGTCTGGTAGAGAAAACGAATTCACCGCGACGCTCTCAAACCGTTTGCTGGTAACAAGCCTGCAACCCGCGCACTCACTCTTCGTCGGCAGCTGCCATACGAGCTAGCGTCGCTGCATCGAGAGAGGTTCCATCGAGACTGGCATTCACTTCGGCACGAAGCACCTGAGAGGGACGAAACGTCAGCACCCGCCGAGCAGAGATCTCGATGCTTTCACCGGTCTGGGGATTACGACCCACACGCGAGCGTTTTTCACGCACCACGAAATTACCGAAACCGGAAATCTTGATCTTGGTGCCTTGGGCAAGACTGGTCTTCAAGGTTTCAAACACGAGCTCCACCAAATCAGCGGCCTCTTTTTTCGAGAAACCCACTTTCTCATAGAGCGCTTCAACGATATCGGCTTTCGTCATTGCCACGGTCGAGATCTCCTTATTTCAAACCCGTCATTCAGAACCGCTTTTTTCTGCCCCATCCAGCTCTCGTGTCTCCAGATCGTGGGCGATCCTTCACCCCCGAAGCTCTGCAGACACTTCTTTTCGCCAAGCCTCCACGATTTTTCGAGAAACCTCTTCGGTTTCAGCCTCTTGAAGACTTCGACGATCTTCTCCAAAGATAACTCTGACCGCAATGCTTGTCATCCCCTCGCCGACCTGGGGCCCTCGATAGACATCAAAAACTTTTGCAACCTTAGCGAGAGGCTTTCCAGCCTTCAAAGCAATGGCCGTCAATTTTTCGGCGCTGACGTCTTCTCGAACGACCAAGGCAAAGTCTCGTTCCATGCCAGGAAATTCAGGCCAGGAAGAAAACTTTCGACCTTCAAGCGGATTTCGCGAGAATCGAACCCAGGTATCGAAATCAACCTCGGCAATAAACAACGGTGCACGCAGCTTCCACGCCTTCGCATACTTGGGATGAAGCATCCCGAGCACTCCAGCGACCTGATTTCCCGCCAAAATTTCAGCAGACTGACCCGGGTGAACGAGGTGCGCCCACGGATTGCCTCCTCGCGATTGAGAAAGGGGCTGAAGCCGCATTCCGCGAGCTCCCGTGCTCTCCACCAAGCGATCAAAAATGGCACGTCCATCGAAGAAGTCGATTTCGCCTTCCTCATTTCTAAGTGCCTGGGCGAATCGCGGGCCAGAAATGACGAATGCAAGCCGCCACTTTTCTTGCACACCGGTTTGATCTTCACCCACGGCGGCCACCTCACCGGTAGCATGAAACGTCGGGCGAACCTCAAAAAGCCGAATCGCTTGCGACTCTGACCCAAAGTGATGGCGCACGTTATGAAGCGCATGAGACAGAATTCCCGGCAAGAGCGAAGGCACCATCCACTCGTGCTCTTCGCTGAGAGGATTCAACACTTTGACTGTTGGAGCGAAACCCAACTCTCGCAACCACGAAGTCGAACTAAACGAAAAGCTGACCGTCTCGTGAAGCCCTAAGGCCACAAGCCGATCTTTCATCATATCGATCCAAACCCGCGTTTGATGGCTCGAGTCCTCAGCCTGAGAAGTGGGCTGATTGGTCAGCACGGGCACCTCGCTCGGAATGCGATCAAACCCCAAGCAGCGAGCCACTTCTTCGGCTAAGTCTTCAGGGATACGCAAATCAAGGCGGAAAGAAGGCGGTGACACCAACCATCCCCCAGCCTGAGCCTGAAGGTGACAGCCCAAACCTAAGAGAACCGACTCAACCTCGGAGGGAGACACCGACATTCCCAAGAACTGCGAACAGAACTCCGCTGCGAGTGGGATCGCCTGAATCGCAACCTGGTCCTTCCGTGCTGTTGAGGTCCCCACCACCGTTCCGCCGGCAAACTCCAGGATCAAGTCCACCATGCGCCTCATGGCAAACTCCACTCCCTGCGGATCGACTCCCCGCTCAAAGCGATGCGATGCTTCCGTTTTCTTTTGATGACGACTTGCCGCTCGACGAACAGTAACCGGATCAAACTCAGCTACTTCCAGAAAAATCCTTCGAGTCTCGAGACTCACTTCCGAATTTCCGCCCCCCATCACGCCGGCAAGGGCCACGGGCTTCGTGCTGTCGGCAATCACGAGCTCGGTACCTGCCAGCGTCAGTGAAGATCCATCGAGCAGCGGAATTCCCTCTCCTGCTCGCGCCTCACGCACCACTAGCGATGGGCCCTGCAAACGATCGGCATCGTAAGCGTGAACGGGCTGACCCAACTCAAATAGAATCAAATTCGTAATATCGACCACATTGTTGATCGAGCGCGCACCTACTGCCTCCAGGCGCTTGACCAACCCAGCGGGCGATGGGCCCACTTTTACTCCGTCGATCAAGCAACCGAAAAACTGAGAACTCAAAGATCCCGCCTCAAGACCCGTGCGTGGAACCGAATCCTGTCTCGTCGCATCCCAGGAGGTTTGAGGCTGCGGCCGACAGGGTTTTTTTCCTAATGCGGCAGCAACTTCCCGCGCAATGCCCCAGTGACTGAGGCAATCTGCTCGGTTGGCGGTGATCTTGAGAGTCAGTACATGATCATCTCTGCCCAAAATCTCGGCAATCGGGCGACCTAGCTCCGTCTCAGGAGGCAAAATCAAAATTCCCTCAGACTCTGCCTTCAAGCCCAGCTCGGACTCAGAACAAAGCATGCCGTTCGAAACGACTCCACGAATCTTGCCAGCAGCGATCTTGAGTCCATTTGGAAGGTGAGCGCCAACCTGCGCCAGCGCCACAATGTCGCCTGCCCGGTGATTCTGCGCTCCACAGACCACTTCGATCGGATCGCCTCCCCCGGTACTTACCAAACAGAGGCTCAAACGATCGGCCTGAGGGTGCTGTCCTTTCTCAAGAATCTTTGCACTCACCACTCGCTCGAGGCCCGCGCCCTGCGATTCTACTGCCTCAACTTCAAGCCCCCGACGAGTCAGAAGTTCGGCCAAGCCCTTTGGGCCACCGACACTTCCCAAATCCACCATTTCAGAAAGCCAATTCCATGAAATTTTCATGTCTCTTCCTCAGTCGTTTGACTCGAAATTAGGACCGAAACTGCGACAAAAAGCGGAGATCGCCCTGGTACATCAAGCGAAGATCACCAATTCGATGTAACAACATCGCGATCCGTTCAACGCCCATCCCAAAGGCAAAACCCGTCAACCCTGAATAGCCAGCCTGACGATCGAATCCCGCCATCTCGAAAAGACGCGGATGAACCATGCCGGCACCAAGAATCTCAAGCCAACCTGAGCCTCGGCAAACGCGACAGCCATCCTCTCCACGGCCCGAACACTGGAAGCAACTCACATCCACTTCGGCGCCGGGCTCAACGAAAGGAAAGTAGCTGGGACGAAGGCGAATCTTCGTGTCTGAGCCAAAAAGCTCTCGCGCAAAAAACTCTAAAACGCCCTTCAAATGACTCATCTTAACGCCATGATCGACCCAGAGCCCCTCAATTTGATGAAACATGGGCGAATGAGTTGCATCATCGTCACAGCGATAAACTGCGCCCGGACAAAGAATGCGAACAGGCCATTTTCCTTTTTCCCTCATCGCCCGCATTTGCACGGGAGAAGTGTGGGTGCGAAGCACCACGCCAGGACCAGCGAAAAACGTATCCTGCATGTCTCTGGCCGGATGATCTTTAGGAATATTCACGGCCTCGAAAGTCAAAAACTCGGTTTCGATCTCTGGCCCAGTGGTCACGTCAAAGCCCAACCGGCCCAACACCTGAACGATTTTTCGAGTGGTCTGAGTAATCGGATGAAGCGATCCCTGATGGGGGATGCGTGAAGGCAAAGTGATATCGATTCGTTCACGGGCAAGCTGCTCGTTGAGGCGTTTCTCCTCAAGCTCCGCTCGTCGGCCCTCAAGAGCTGCCTCGAGTCGAGCCTTCCACTCATTGGCCGCAGCGCCGACCTGCGGCCGCTCCGAAGCCGGCAAAGCTCCTAGCCCTCGAAGCACCTCGCTAAACGAGCCCTTCTTTCCAAGAACCGCAACGCGACGCTCTTCGAGGTCCTCCAAATTTGCCAGTTTTGGCAAGACCTCGAGCGTCTGCTCGGCAATTGTCTTTAGCTGGGCAATCAAACCATCCACAGAATGTGTGCTCATGTCGGCTCCGGGGCTCGAAAAAGAAAAAACGCTTGGTAATCAGAGACTTTTCCGTTTTACCGGGAAAGTGTTCTGAGCCAAGCGTTTTTTAATAGGAAAAACGTTTTAAGCGAGCTGACGCTCATTTGACCTCAGCATCCCAGAAGGACCCCAAGGGCAAGGCGATCAGGTAGCAGGAGCCAATGAACGAACTTGGTCGACAATGGCGCCAAAGCCCTTCGGATCAACAATTGCGATATCCGAAAGAACTTTGCGATCCAGCTTCACTTGAGCTTTCGTCAAAGCATGGATCAACCGGCTGTAGCTGATATTGCAATCTGCTGCTGCAGCAGAGAGACGAGCAATCCACAGCGTGCGGAAATCTCGCTTCTTAGCGCGACGATCACGGTAAGCATAAACGCCAGCACGATCGACTGCTTCTGCAGTACGGCGGAATTTATTCTTTGAACCAAGGACAAAGCCTTCGGCACGATCTAAAACCTTCTTATGACGACGACGTCTTTTAAAACCACGTTTTGCGCGAGGCATGAACTACTCCTTCAAAAACTCAATCAATTAACGGGAACCGTAAGGCAAACATTTTTCGATGTGCTTGATATCGCCATCGAAAAGAATGCCCGACGGACGAAGTCCTAACTTCCGAGCGGCAGATTTGTTGCCCATATTGTGGCGCTTATTCGTGCGCTTGAACTTCACTTTGCCGGTGGCAGTGAACGAAAAACGCTTGGCCGCGGCCTTTTTTGTTTTCAGCTTCATGGCTTTTAAAACCTTTCGTGTAAACGGAAGCCGGAACGTAGTCTAGCCACCGGCTTCCGTCAACGTTATTCCTCGACTTTTTTGTCTTCGCTAGCTCCGTCCCCAGAAACTAGGGGCTTGATCACAGGACCGGCAGCAGGCTTAGGCTTCTTCTGGC
Source organism: Pseudomonadota bacterium (assembly GCA_039800365.1). Lineage (GTDB taxonomy): Bacteria > Bdellovibrionota > UBA1018 > UBA1018 > UBA1018 > CAIOHW01. The sequence goes on along the minus strand of JBDLQW010000018.1, from coordinate 7,981 downwards.
CCGTTGCCGGAGCCAAAACCATAATCAGCTTCTTGCCCTCAAGCTTGGCGGGGCTTTCGATTACCGCCACATCCTGAACCATATCGGCCAGCTGGCGCATCATCTTGTAGCCCTGCTCGACGTAAGTAATCTCACGACCACGGAACATGATCGTAATCTTGGCCTTATCGCCCTCTTCCAAGAAGGTGCGAATATTCTTAAATTTATAATTTCGGTCATGCTCATCTGTCTGCGGGCGAAGCTGAACTTCCTTCACCTTGATGACCGTTTGCTTTTTGCGAGCCTCATGCTCCTTCTTTTTCTTCTCGTACTTAAACTTTCCGTAATCGCAAATCTTGCAAACCGGTGGCTGTGAATTGGGCGAAATCTCCATCAGATCCAGCCCGCGATCCTTGGCCATTCTCAAGGCGTCGAACGTCGCAACGATGCCCACCTGGTTGCCGTTTTCGTCAATCAGACGAACCTGAGGCACACGAATCCGCTCATTAATGCGGTGTTCGTCCTTGCTAGGAGGGGGGTAGGCCCCACGGGGCATCCGGGGGCGGGGAAACGATGGACCACTAGGGCCCGAACCAGAACCTGAACTTGATGGGGGAATAATCGCCATTTTTTTTTTATTCTCTCTGTCGGAAAATCCGACCTCCTTGCTCTGCCGGGATACAGGACGCCGAAAACGCTGTCAATCTCAGGACGTTACCGAAACATCAGGGGATGGAGCCTTTCGAGCTGCCACCTTCTTCGCAGGGCTGGAAGCTGAAGCCTTTCTGACTCGCTTTTGGCCAGCCTTCTTAGCTCCCGCTTTTTTCCCCTTTTTTTGGAACTTCTTGCTCCCAGAGCTCACTCCGGCCAAAACCTTTTCGAGCTCTTTCTTCTGACCGTTGAGATATTTCTTCCAACGGTGAACCTCAGTTGGAATCTGCTTCTGCAGCCGCTCTAACTCACGGCGTTCGCGCTCAACAAACTCGCGCACCTTCTGGAGGTCGCCATCAATTAATTTTCGGACCTCTTTTCCTTGGCGTTCGACGTAGGACTTCGCATCATCCATCCACCCCCCGTCGCGAACGAGGTTTTTGAATTGCGTTTGCGCACCTTTTACCCGCTGAACCCATTTCTTAACATCGACTTTCACGTTCTTCTTCTCCATTGATCTCTCCTGTGAAATCTCCTGATTTTGCCTGAAATCCTCAACGCCATCGCGCGACCTAGATCGACCACCGTTTTGCAATCGGCATCCGCCGGCCCATCCCAAAAGCTCTCTTGGTAGTCTTCAAGACAGGCGCCGCTTGCCGACGCTTAAACTCCTGGCGCTCGACCAAAGTCAGGATGTCACGAACCCACCCGGCTTTCACTCGAGAATCTAAGTCCCGAACCAGAGTACCTACGGACTCGCCATCTTCCAAATAACGCGCCAAAAGCTCGTCGAGTTCGTTATAGGGCGGAAGACTATCTTGATCAGTCTGGCCGGGTCGCAGCTCAGCAGAGGGCGCCTTGACGATGGAAGACTCTGGAATCGGGGCACTTTTCCCACGAGCCTGCCAGCTAGCATTTAAGTGCCGAGCAAGCGCGTAAACTCGAGTTTTCAGCACATCGCCTAATGGCGCCAAGGCGCCACACATGTCGCCGTAAAGCGTGCAGTAGCCCGTGGCAATCTCCGACTTATTGCCTGTCGTGAGCACCAGGGCCCCATAATGATTCGAGAGGCTCATCAAAATCAAACCCCGAAGCCGAGACTGAAGGTTCTCTTGCGCCAACGGCGCCAGCGATCCCCCGACCGCAGTGCCTAATTCACGAGCAAAGGTGGAAAAATGAAATTTGATGGGTTGCACTTGAAAGCGAATCGCCAGACCTCGAGCCAGCTCTTCGGCATCTTTCAAACTCGAGGGCGACGAATACGAGCTCGGCATGGCCACACCCAGAACGCGCTCTGGACCCAAAGCTTCGGCCGCTAAAACGGCAATCACTGCGGAATCAATTCCTCCACTCAGACCCAGCACCGCGGAGCGAAAACCGGTTCGCGACCAGTAATCACGAATTCCTCGAACCAGACCCAATCGTAAGGTCTCAAGTTCGTCAGACTCAGCCCGCCCAGCAGCCTGGGTTTGCCCCTCGTCTGAAGCTCGAGCTTGGGAGTAAGAAGCCCCCTCGTTTGCATTTTTGATCGAGATGGTCTCGCAAGCGAAGCCTTCCTGAAAAACAGGAAGACGCGCCAGGAACTCACCCCGAGCGTCGCAGTAAAACGAGGCTCCATCAAAAAGAGCCTCATCATTGGCACCCACTTGATTGACGTAAACCAAAGGCACCTGCAGCGAGCGAGCAATCTCGCGATGAATTCGCTCACGACGCCCCTGCTTCTGCCATTCGTATGGACTTGCCGATAACGACAACAAGAGTTGCGCCCCGGCCTTCCGGGCGTCTTCAACCGGATTTCTCGAATAAAGAGAACGTCCCCGGCCTTCGTGAACCCCATCTTCGGCCCAAAAATCTTCGCAAATTCCGATGGCCACTCGACAGCCCTTCGGATGCTCCCAGGCCGTCAACTGAGGTGCAGGCTCAAAGTAACGAGCCTCATCAAAGATATCGTAGGTTGGTAGCAAACTCTTAGCCTGACGAAAAACCTCTCGTCCCCCATGAAGCACAACCGCTACGTTCTGTGCCTCGCGTCCAACAGACCGATCACTTCGAGCAACAGCCCCAACCACTAGGGCGCACGACTTCCCTGCTGTAAGCTGAGCCAGCTCTAAGAGTGCCGACTCGCAGCGAGAAATCATCTCAGGCCGCTCAATTAAGTCATGAGGCGGATATCCACAAACTCCCAGCTCGGGAGTCAGCAGAAGATCCGCCTCCTGAAGAATGGCTTGATCGTAAGCTTCGCGAATCTGCCGGAGATTACCGACAAAGTCTCCAACTACTGGACTGAGTTGAGCGACTGCGACTCTCACGAATCCCAAACTTAGAATCGCTTTTGAACTTCAGCGCGATCGAAAAAGTAAGCAATCTCGCGCTCAGCCGACGCTGGGCTATCCGACCCATGAACGGCATTGGCTTCGATGCTATCTGCGAAATCCTTGCGAAGCGTGCCGGGAGCTGCTTTAGCAGGATCGGTAGCGCCCATGATTTCACGATTCAAGGCGACCGCATTCTCACCCTCGAGAACCATCAACATCACGGGGCCGCTGGTCATGAAATGCACGAGGCTCTGAAAAAATGGGCGATCTTTGTGCTCGATGTAAAAACCTTCTGCCTTTTCGCGAGAAAGGCGAGTGAACTTGGCTGCAGCAATCCGCAATCCCTTTTGTTCGAAACGGGTGATAATCTCTCCCATCACATTCTTGGCCACTGCGTTGGGCTTAATGATTGAAAACGTTTTTTCCATCGCCATTTTATTCTCCTTACCCTGGCCAGATCCTGATTCCGGCACGGTTTTCCTTTTTACTTTTCCTAGCACTTCTCTAGCTGCGACCCAGGGCTACGTCTCATGATCCACTTCAACGTGCTTGAGTTTTTGTTGTTCCCTAGCCCAAAAAGAAGCCTCAGGCGAGGGCTATTCGTTGAGATCGAAATCAAAAAGAGACGCCCAGCCGAATCAGGCTCCCAGCGCCTTTTTTAGAGTCACGCCAAGATCAGCAGGACTACGCGCAATGACTACACCAGCAGACTGAAGCGCTTGAAACTTTTCCTCGGCAGTACCCTTACCACCCGAAATGATCGCTCCCGCATGACCCATGCGCTTACCGGCAGGCGCAGTCGCGCCGCCAATAAAGCCAGCTACCGGCTTCTTGAACTCCCGGCGAATATAATCGGCAGCCTCTTCCTCTGCGGTTCCGCCGATCTCCCCAATCATGATCACTCCATGAGTTGCCGGATCAGCTTGAAACGCTTCCAGGACATCGATGAAGTTGGTTCCGTTGATGGGGTCTCCGCCAATTCCCACACAAGTGCTTTGTCCGATTCCGAGCTTGGTCAGCTGATGAACCGCCTCGTACGTCAGAGTTCCTGAGCGCGAAACCACACCGATATTGCCCGTCTTGTGAATTTGCCCGGGCATGATCCCGATCTTGCACTCTCCTGGGGTAATGATTCCAGGACAGTTGGGCCCAATCAACCGAGAGCGGGTCGACTTCAAGTACCGTTTCGTTGCCAACATGTCGCGAACAGGAATCCCCTCGGTAATGCACACGATTAACGGAATTCCAGCATCCGCCGCTTCGCAAATGGCATCCGCAGCTCCGGCTGGAGGCACAAAGATCATGGTCGCATTCGCTCCCGTTTTCTTGACTGCCTCTTCAACGGTGTCAAAAACAGGAAACCCCTCGTGCACTTGCCCGCCTCGCCCTGGGGTCACGCCACCAACAACCTGAGTGCCGTAATCACGGCAGCCCTTGGCATGAAAGGCCCCCTGCGATCCCGTAATTCCTTGAACCAAAAGCTTCGTCGTCTTGTTCACCCAAATGGACATGATCAAACCCCTTTTGCCGCTGCGACCACTTTTTGGGCAGCATCTGTGAGACCATCCGCTGGCAGGATCTTCAAGCCGCTTTCAGCAAGCAACTTTTTACCAGCCTCAACGTTCGTTCCTTCCAATCGCACTACCAAAGGCACCTGAAGCGACAACTCGCGAGCTGCTGCAATCACGCCTTCAGCGATCACATCGCACTTCATGATCCCACCGAAGATATTTACCAAGATCGCCTTCACTTTAGGGTCTTTCAAAATGATCTTGAACGCGTGAGCCACTTTCTCTTTTGAAGCGCCACCCCCCACATCCAGGAAGTTCGCGGGCTCGCCCCCGTGAAGTTTGATGATATCCATGGTGGCCATCGCCAATCCGGCGCCATTCACCAAGCAACCGATGTTTCCATCGAGTGCGATATAAGCCAACTCATACTGAGAGGCTTCAACATCTTGTGCATTTTCTTCCAAGAGATCGCGCATCGCCACGGTCTCGGGGTGGCGAAAAAGAGCGTTATCATCGAAATTCATTTTCGCATCGAGCGCTGCCAAGTGTCCTTGAGCCGTCAAAATCAAAGGATTGATCTCGAGCTGAGAACAGTCTTCTTCCATATAAGCGCGATACAGCCCTTTGAAGAAGGGTACGGCTTCTTTGGTTTGCTCGGGAGTAAGACCCAAAGCCTGAGCAAGCTTTCGACCATGGAACGGCTGATAGCCTGTGGTCGGATCAATGGCGACCTTAACGATCTTCTCAGGGTGATGAGCAGCGACTTCCTCGATTTCCATCCCGCCTTCGGTCGACGCCATCATGATGACTTGAGAAATGGCGCGATCGGTGACCACGCCCAAATAAAATTCTTTGGCAATCTGCGAGCCTTCTTCGATCCAGAGCTTGTGCACTTTCTTGCCCTGCGCTCCAGTTTGCGGAGTGACCAGCACTTTTCCCATGATCTCTTGAGCAGCGGCCTTCACGTCAGCGATCGTTTTACAAACCTTCACGCCCCCGGCTTTGCCCCGGCCTCCAGCGTGAATCTGCGCCTTCACCACCCAGACGGCATTCCCGCGCTCTTGAGCCAGATTCTGCGCCGCTTTTTCAGCGTGAGCCGCCACTTCTCCTCCCTCTTCGACCAACCGGCCCTCGGGAACTCTCACGCCGTACTTCTTCAGGATCGCTTTCGCCTGATATTCATGAATATTCATAGGTGCCTGAGGTTTTAACCCAAGACCGCTCGCGGTCAACTTGAAACTGCTGTATTCACTCGAAGGCATGGCAGTTCTCATCAGCGCACATGGCTTGAAAAAATCTTTTGGTGCTCGTCCTCTTTTCGAGGGCCTGACGTTTTCGATCGACTCAGATGAGCGCATCGGCCTGATCGGACCCAACGGCGCAGGAAAGAGCACGTTGTTACGAATTCTCGCCTCGCGAGACACTCCTGACTCGGGAGAACTCTCGCTTCAAAAAGGGCTGCGGGTGGGCTTCTTAGAACAAGTGCCACAGTTTCTGGCCCATCATTCCATCCGGCAGGCCATGAGCCCAGCGAAGTCCTCAGACTGGGATCACGACCAACGGCTGAATGAATGGGTCTCGCGACTCGAGCTCGACCGCTTCGATCTCGAAACACCTGTGGAGCGGCTTTCAGGCGGCTGGAAGAAGCGCGTGGCTCTGGCTCGTGAGCTGGTTGCCGAGCCCGACCTTTTACTTCTGGATGAACCCACCAATCATTTAGATGTCGAAAGCATTCTTTGGCTCGAAGGCTTCTTAGCGCGCGCCCGTCTGACAACGCTGACCATTACTCATGACCGAGCTTTTCTGATGAAGGCCGCAAATCGCATTATTGAGATCGACCCGCGACACCCTGGAGGGCTTTTGAGCGTTAAGGGCGATTACGTCAGTTTTCTCGAAAAACGCGACCAACTGCTGGCGGCTCAAGAGCGGCGCGAAGTGATCTTGAAAAACACCCTTCGGCGCGAAGTTGAGTGGCTGAGACAGGGAGCAAAAGCACGAACCACCAAGCAACAAGCACGAATCCAGCGCGCCGAAGAGCTTCAGAGCGAGGTCTCCGACCTGAGTTCGCGAAATCAATCTCGTACGGCGCGCTTAGACTTCGGGTCGGCTTCACGCTCGCCTAAAAAGCTCATTGAAGCGCAAGGGCTGAGCAAATCGTTTGGTGAGCGATTGATTTTTTCGAAGCTGGATTTACGACTCGGCCCAGGCACCCGGCTCGGCCTTTTAGGAACGAATGGATCGGGCAAATCAACGTTGATTCGCGTCCTGCTCGGAACTGAAACTGCGAGCCTCGGAGAAGTGTTTCGCTCAGATCTCCTTCAAGTGGCCTCGTTCGACCAGAACCGCGAATCGCTCGACCCATCGCTCAGCGTTTCGAAAACGGTTTGTCCTTCGGGCGACCACGTCGATTACCGAGGAACGCGGCTGCATGTTCGAAGCTACTTAGATCGCTTCTTGTTCTCGCCTCAACAGATGGAAATGGCCGTTGGGAAGCTATCTGGAGGAGAACAGGCGCGGTTATTGATCGCAAGGCTCATGCTCCGCCCAGCTAATTTGTTGGTACTCGACGAGCCTACCAATGATCTGGATATGGCCACGCTTGCAGTACTCGAGGAATGCCTCAACGATTTTGACGGCGCGATCATTCTGGTCTCGCACGATCGTTTTTTCTTAGGTCAAGTCTGCAATCAGATTCTCGCATTTCCCCCAGAGGGAGGAAGTCTCGTTGCTTTTGCCGATCTTTCGCAATGGGAAGCCTGGCACGAGGAACTTCAACGAAAAAGCTCACGCCCACGTCAAGACTCAGGATCTCCGTCTCGAACCAACGAGCGCTCAAAAGAACCGCCAGAGCCAGCACCTGCTACCAAGAAGAAAAAACTCAGCTACAAAGACCAGCGAGATCTCGACACCATCGAAGAGCGAATTGCCGAGGCCGAAACGAAGCTGGCTCAACTCACCGAGGCAAGCGCCGATCCCAAGATCAGCGCCAATGCCATCGAGCTTGCTCGAATTTCGAAAGAACTCGCACAGGCCCAATCGCAAGTCGACGGACTCTATCAACGGTGGCAAGAGCTTTTAGACGCCTGATGCCCGCTCAAGAAAAAGCCCAGGAAAAACAGCTCCACTGGCAAGCTTCAGCGACAATCTTCCTCGGCATGCTTCAGTAACAGGCTTTCGCCGACAAGATTGACACGGCGCCCCATTTGTGATCTACAGCCCCGTAAACGCAATGCGCTATTTGGCGTATTGAGCCCTTTTGGGTCACTTTTTGTGGAAAACCGGAGCTGAAATGGCCTTAAGAACCCCTTTTTTACTGGCAATCGTAGCAAGTTTAACGCTTGCCTCATCGTCGCCCCAGCGCCACTCAAGCTCACGATCGCTAGCCTCGCTCTCCTCACTCTGGAGTCTCCTCGTGGGCGAGCCCACCCTCGCCGATCCCAACTGGACCTTTGATGAAGCGCGAAACTTAGTGCTCACGTCCAGCGCCGGCTCTGGAGTGACCTTGGTAGATCGAAAGACCTGGGA
>JBDLQW010000017.1:0-11248 GCA_039800365.1 Pseudomonadota bacterium | reverse complement strand
TGGGATAGTTGAGGTACAGGGCCATCGCGCCGAATTTCGGCTTGATTGCTGGAGGCTTGAGCAATGACTTAAACGTGTAAATGCCTTCGGGAGTTTTTAAGTCGCCTTCTTCTTCCTTATCGCCTTTCACTTTTCCCAAAGTGGCATGATACGATTTAATCGGAAAATAAGCGCCATCTCGATACCCCGCCACCTGAAGGGTATTGGTCTTCTTATCCACCAAAATAGCAGTGGTGATCGAAGAGCCCTTTCCCCGCAGCGGCTTCTTGAGAGCACTTTCGCCGCTCGCCTCGTCCGCCAGCGCTAGACTCCAGCTCGCGACGATTCTCCCGATACAAGCGGCAATGACAAGCCCGCGCCTAGCGCGAGAGCGTTTGAAAATGCTAAGCCTTCCCTGGATTTGCATTCCCTGAGTTTAGTCAGGAGAGGGATTTTCGGTCAAGAACCGGCCGGAATCGAAAACTCCAAACTCGCCCCAGAGCTTCGATCACGATTCGTCGATTCATTTTCGATTTGCCGACCTTGCGATCTTCAAAAATGATCGGAAACTCAACAAACTTGAAGCCCGATCGAAATGCGCGGTATTTCAGTTCAATCTGAAAGGAGTATCCATCGGAGCGCAAAGTGCTGAGGTCCATGGCCTGCAGCACCGGACGCCGCCAGCCATTGAACCCCCCGGTAAAGTCTCGAATATTGGCCCCAAGAATGAGCCTCGAATAGAGACTCCCTCCTCGGCTAAGAATCTTTCGCCCGAGGCCCCAGTTCTTGGTTCCGCCACCAGAGACATACCGCGACCCAATCACGAAGTCGTGCGCCTTCAAAAGCTCCAGCATTCGCGGCAAGTACTTCGGGTCATGTGAAAAGTCGGCGTCCATTTCAATGAGCTCGTCGAAGCCTTGTTCCATGCCCCAACGAAACCCCGCCACGTAAGCCGTGCCCAAGCCCATCTTTTTTGCTCGGTGCAAAACATGAACTCTCGGGTCAGCACTCGCCAGCGAATCCGCAAGCTGACCGGTCCCATCAGGCGACCCATCGTCCACCACCAGAACTTCAGTCGATGGAGGAGTGACCTGCAAGACCGCTTTCAGTAGCGGCTGGAGATTATCAATTTCATTATAAGTAGGGATGACGATCAGCGACCGTCTTTCAGAAGCACTCATCAGAACGGAATATCGTCTTCAGTAAAGGAAGGCTCTGCCATTCCTGAGGTGTCCATTGCCATCGGAGCATTCGAACCAAATCCCATGGAAGAACCCGCGTAACCACCGGATCCCGCCATCGCTCCTGCACCCATTCCTGCTCCGGCGCCAGCGCCCATTCCCGCCTGAGCATTTCCACCCAAAAACTGAACGGTTTGAGCCAAAACTTCAGTCGTGTACTTGGTCTGACCGTCTTTATCTTGCCATTGACGAGTCTGAAGCTTTCCCTCAACGAAAATTTGCCGCCCCTTGGCCAAATACTGACCACAAAGGTCTGCAAGCTTCCCCCAAACCACCACACGATGCCACTCGGTTCGCTCCTGTTTTTGGCCCGATTTATCTGTCCAGGCCTCATTCGTTGCGACACTAAAGTTCGCAACCGAAGATCCAGACGGAGTATGACGGACTTCAGGATTCTGGCCGAGACGACCAATCAAAATGACTTTGTTTACCGACATGGCGAAAGCCTTAGCGTTGCGCGTTCTCGCCTGTCAAGGAAGGGTTCGCCTCTCCCCCCTCGTTCCTTCTTTTTTCTAACTTCAGATCCCAAAAGCGCTTCATTTGCTGCCTGGCCAGCTGAACATCGGCGAGATAGAGGGCAGGGTCGAAGCCACAATGGTCACACGGTAGCTCAGCCCGTACTCGCAGGCGGTAAACCACTTCAAAGAAGCTCCAAAAAGGAAGCAGTAAGAACAGGCCGCGAGCACCAAACCAGGGCCAACACAGTGCAGCAGCAACGAGCGTTGTTAAGCCCACTTGAGCAAAATGCCGGAGGCTCAGATGGGGAGAAATACGAAGGCGACGTGAAACCCCACAATAGCCACAGTAGAAGCTCCAAAGATGACCTGCCCCTCGGCGCCAAGGCCGACGCCAGGACCTGCGACGATCTGAAAACTGCTCCTCAAGCCATGCCTCAACTTGCGCAGCACTCGCCCTTTCAGAAAGGGGCTGAACTCGAGGCTGACGTGAAAAAGGGCGTTCGCGAGCCATCCTAAAACGAGTGTACCATGAGGTCGCCGATCTCAAGCATCCGGTTTAAACGTCTTGAGGTCCGACTGAACTACGATTGAGCATCTGTCAGGCGACTGACTCCCCAAATGCGAAAATCGATTGACGACACTTATCGCCACCCCAGGCCATTCCGTGTAAGATTCGAACACCATGCTCACTTCTCGAACGCGCCCGAGCCTCAGCTCCTCTTCTGTTGTTTTTCCAGAGCCCGTGACTTTTCCAAAAAGTTGGAACTGGTTCATGGACCAGACGCTTCCCCAATGGGTGAAGGACCGCTACAGCCCTCGAGAAAGCTGGAAAGGAAAACCCTTTACCCGAGAAGACGCCCACTTTTTCTTTAAAGGAATCGAAGAACTTTCAGACCTCTTCACCCAAGAACGTGGTCGCGCGCTGCAGCGCTACTTTGAGCACGCGCGTTTTCGATCGGGATACCTGCTGTATTTCCTACCCCTGCAAGCGGCAAAATTTGTCGCTGTCTTCGAACGGCACTCGAAGTTCATGACGGAGCTCCTGACAAAGCCCCGATCAGTACTGCGCGTGGCTGATTTGGGTGCGGGTCCGTGTACCGCATCGATTGCTTGGCTTCTTTGGCTCTTAGATCACGCCCCTCGCGACATTGAGCTTCCCGCAATCGAGATTCACGCGGTTGACATCCACGATACGATCCTCGGAGAGGGCGCCGAGCTTCTTCGACTCATAGCCCAATCGTTTCCGCGCTTGCGATCACGCGTCACCGTGACCGTAGAACGAGCAACGTGGCAAGACTGGGCCCGAAAAACGGCTCAGCGGTCAGTGAGTTGGGATTTCATCCTTCTCGGGCACGTGCTGAATGAAGGCCGTGACCGGCAACTCGAGGCATGGAGCCAGCTCTACTCTCGCAGCCAGGACGGGGGCATTATTGCCATCGAGCCCGCCTCAAAAGGCTCAAGCCAAGGTTTAAGCCAGCTTCGTGACCTCATCCTGGAACAGTTTGAAACCGAGCGGACCCCAACTGGCAGAAAAGAGCTCAGCAACCGATCGATCGCCCCAGACGCTCAAGCAAACTTCGAGACAGACCAGGAAGCGCCGACCCAGGACCCGAGCGAGGACGACGAGCCCGCACTCCCTCTGGACCGACCTCAAGCACTTGAAGGACTCCCTGCTCCCTCGATCATTGGCCCCTGTCCGCATTTTCAAGCTTGCCCCATGGCGGAAGGCCCTGACTGGTGCCACTTCTCGTTTCCTGCGCAGCTTCCTGGCGAGTGGTTCAGTTATTTTTCAAAAGGCTTAGGATCAGAGCGCCAGTGGCTCAAGTTTTCTTATCTTTGGATGACTCGAAAACCAAAAGCCCCCTCTCAACTTCCACTGCTGATTAGTGATGCCCTCACGAAGCGAAACACCACTGTCGAAGCGCTGATCTGCCGACCCGAGCGAGCCGAAAAAGTGAGCTTCGAAGTTTCCTTACAAAAACTCCGAGGTCCGCTTGGTCTTCGCGGAGGCTGGTTGACGACCAAGGCCTCCGAAATCAGATCAAAAAAGAGACCCGCAGAGGAGCTCTCTAAAAAGGACTCGGCTGGCCCCCGGAAGGGGACCAGCCGAAAAGGCAGGCCTGAAAAGGCGGGAAGATTTAAGAAAGGTCATTAAGACGATCGAGGGTGCTCCCCAGAATTGACCTAATACGTACCGCGACACCGGCACCTCGACGCATCTCCACACTTGTGCAGCCGGCATGCCACCGGCAAACAGCTTGAGCCCCCAGTTTTCGAGCACCTGAAGAAGCGCTCTGAGAGCGTGCCGGCAAAACTGGCCCCAGATTTTGCCGTTTTTTTGACGAGACCTCAGTTGCCAGCGATCGCTGCACCCTGCGTTCCGCAGATTCGCACTCTGCACGATGCCTCGTGCAGAGTGGAATGATACGCTCGTCTCATGCGATCTTCGATCTTGTCCCGCGCACTACTCGCCTTGATTCCGGCTCTGATCCTGGGCACCGGTGCCACTGAAGATGCGCGCTCGGAAACGTCAACACGTTTCCCACAAACCGAAACGCCCGCGCGTTTCCAGCAAACCGAAACGTCAACACGTTTCCAGCAAACCGAAACGCCCCAGCGCGCGCGCAAGAACAAAAAAAAACTCCTTCCACTTCCCCATCAACTTCCCTCGGGCAAACGAGTGCGCGCCCAAACCGATGATGCCTTGATTTCCTGGGACTGGAATCGCGAGGGTCATCGCATTCCCGAACCTCTGGTTCGCTCCATCCATCGCGGCCTTTACCGGGTATCACCAACTGGAACGCTCGAGCGCGACCTCGCAGAAGGCGAAACCGCTTCAAGCGACGCTATCACGTGGACGTTTCGCCTTCGTAGTGACGTTCGTTGGAGCGATGGCACTCTTTTGATTTCTCAGCACGTGGCCGATGGACTGGTTCGAGCTGCAGCCACAGTGAGCTCATCGCCGCCCGAAGCCGTGCAAGAAATCTCAGGCTTCCAGGCTCTGCGTTCTTTCGAGTCAAAAGGTCTCGCTGGAATCTCAACCCAAAGCGATCCTCATGTCATCCAGATCCAACTCGCGAGGCCCGACCCGCAATTTCCCTTAAAGCTGATCGATCCGCGCACGTTTCCAGCTCGCGCCGACCTCATGGAAACTTACTCAGACTATGGATTCAATCCTAAGCACATGGCCTTTCTTGGGCCTTGGCAGGTAACGCTTTCACATCCCAGTCTTCGAAGCTCGCTTCAACGAAACCCGCGCTTCGACACTGCTTTCGAGACGCCCTTTCAGGAAGTCGAGCTTTGGTACCTTCCCCAGAAAAAATCTGCGCGCTCGCTTTTTCAAAGAAACCACCTCGACCTCCTCCTGACCTCTGAGTCCTTACCCGCCAATTCGGGAGTTCGAATCTTCCCTCGTTCGGCGCTGGTGATGCTGAAGAGCCAGACATCCTTTGCGATAAAATGTCCCGCCTGGTGTCGTCACGAGCTCTCGCTCGCTATCGATCGAAAAACACTCGAGCATTTGCGCGGCAGTGCCCGCTGGCTTCCCCCCGAAACACTGAAGCTTCAAGGCTTGCCCGCGACATTTGGCGTTGACTTTGATTTCGAAACGGCAAAATCCCGAAGCTTGAAGCCCCTGCCTTTAAAATCTCTCACGATCGGGGTCGACCTCAATCACCCCCAACGCCCCGGCGACCCAGAGCTGCTCGCTTCCATCGCTCAGTCTGTAGCTCACCAGATTTTCAAGAAGCTACGAATTCCAACAAGGGTCAGCTTCATCAAAACGAAAAGCGCTCAAACGTCCGACCTCATGATCGAGATTCATGAAACCCTCGGTGCTTCCCCTTCAGAACTTTTGGGGCCAATAGAGCTGGCTGGCTGGCAAACTCAAGACGAACTCAAAAATGCCCTCGAAACGTTGAGCCAAAAGGCTTTGGCGATTCCGTTGGGATTTGCCGTGCATCATCTCGAGACCCAAGACTATCTTACCAAGGTTCCCTTGATTCTCACTTATCCCGAGATGGCTTTAACGAATAAAACCCCCGAGAACCCATCACCGTAAGGCGGAAGATGCGGAGCGATCGTCCACTCTCGCACGCGAGAAAATCCCGCGAGCCCTGCCCTTCGAATGACTTCCTCGAGCTCATCAACCTTCAAGACCGAGCAGACCGTGAACATCAAAAGGCCACCGGGCCTCACCTTCGACGCCGCTTCTTGTAGCAAAGTGGTTTGCTCTTTCTGTAAAGAGGCCAACGTCAATTCGTCTTTGATCCATCGAATTTCAGGATGACGGCGTAACAGGCCCGAGCCCGTGCAGGGAGCATCCACCCAAACTGCGTCGTAGAAGCGCCCGTTCTCCAGCGCAGCGCGATCCAGAACATGCATATTGCCCAAAGAAGGCAATCCCAATGCACGCTCTTGCTCTAACATCCTCTGCACCTGAACGCCGGTCTCGCGCAATCTTTCGAACCGCTGCTGAGACTGCGGCGTGCTGGCTTGACGATCGGTCGCAAATACCTGCCAGCCATTCCAAGCTAAGCCCGTGCTCTTTCCCCCAGGAGCCGCGCAAAGATCCAAAATCTCAGGCCGCCCCAGTTCTCCAAAAATCTTTTTCGCTTCCTGAGTGAATTCGTGAATCAGGAGCTGGCTTGAGATGTCCTGCACATAAGATCCCGCACTGCGATCAAGATCCTCAGGACGCAGGGCTTTCCAATTTTCAATGTACCAAGACTCAGAGATCGGACCTGCTACCGCATGCGCCAGAGGCCTTCTCGAACGCACCCAGAAAGCCGGGCGATTCAAAGATGCCACAGCAAAACTACGAGCCCAGTCGATTCCATGATCCTGAACCACGCGGTTCCAGATCCACCCCGGCAAACTCGCCCATGCCGCCTGAGATGAGCTCTGCGACGCTCTCTCGGGTTGGCTTTTCGGCTCGTTCTCGGGATCTGGCCACGACAACTCGCGCCAGCTCTGAGCGTGATCCGCGATCCGCCGAAGCAAGGCATTAGCAAACCTCGCTGCGGGAGCACCGTCTTTTGCCCGAACCCCATCTACTGTCTCAGAAACGATCCAGGCAGGAGGTACCTGAGGCTGATTCAGAAGCTGGTACGCCCCCAAAAGCAACGCTTTCCTCAAGCGACCACTAGGCTTTTTCTTCAGTGCGAGCTCATCCAAAAGCCAGTCCAGACGGCCCTTCCACCGCAAGGTGCCTGCCACCACCTCATGCACCCACGAACGCATGTCCTCAGGCACTGAAGCCAACACTTCGTCCAGCATGCGTCGATCTGCCAAGACCCGAGTCAAAACCGTTAGGGCCCAGTCGCGCTTCTCAAGATTCTTCTTCTCAAGCTTTTTCTTTTCAATGTCCGACATGACGTTTCGAGGCGTGAATCAAATCCCCCAAGGAAGCAACCAATAAATCCCTGGCTCTAAAGCAGGAGCAGACGCCTTAACCCCCAAGACCCCTCGAAGCGTCTCCGCGAAAAGCGCTGCAACTCCCCCAGCTGCGCGTGACTCCGTCTCAGAATCCTCCTGCTCTTCCTCCATCAGCCACTCAATCAAGCGCTTTCGAGGGCGCTCAGGATAAACGACCTGCGGTTTTCCCTCGATCTTCACCTGCTTGGCGGCATCTTCGATCGCATCTTGAAGGCTTCCTAACTCATCAACCAGCTTGAGCGCTTTCGCCTGAGAGCCCGAGAAAATCCTGCCGTCCGACACACGATCTAACTCTTCCTGGCTCAAGCTGCGCCCCTGCTTCACAGCCGCTTTGAACTGCACCAAAGTGTCGTCGATCATTCCCTGTAGAAGCTCTCGCTCTTCAGCAGTCATGCTGCGGTACTCGGCTCCCGCATCTTTGAACTTCCCGGTCTTAATCGAATAGCGAGAGACCTTCGCCCACTCATAGAGTTTCTCAAGATTCGTAAACTGCATGATGACCCCGATCGACCCTGTGATGGTACCGGGATTCGCGTACACTTTCTTCGCCCCTGCCGCGATATAGTACGCTCCGCTTGCTGCCACGCTCGACATCGAAACAACCAAAGGCTTAGAATACTTCTGCACCGCTTGATAAATTTCCTGAGATGGCGCCACTGCTCCGCCAGGAGAATTCAAGCGAATCACCACGGCTTTCACACTGGATCGCTCCTCAAACTGCCGGAGCTGCTTTAGAATTCGCTTCGAATCGAGGATCACGCCATTAAGCTCGATCACTCCAATACGCTCCTTTGCGCCTCCCACCGAAATACCCGCGCCCTCCTCAGAGAGCCCCGAGTGCGTGAGCAGGAACTTGCCCCCAAGCAGAACGAAGGCCAGAAAAAGAAACGCCGAGAATCCCAAGATCCACGCGATCGGACTGACCCTCCGCTTTCGCTTCACAGAAGACGTCGAACGCTCAGTACCCGGCTGATCATTTGGCATTGAATCCATACCCTCATTTTCCCCCAAGGGCGGCCTCGCCGCACCAGAAATGATAGCGTCAAAAAAGACAGACGCCGCTCCAGGTTTCCCCAGAGCGGCGTCAGACAATCAACACCTGCATCAAGCAGGCAATGAAGTAGACGATTACTCGTCTTTTTTCGTGTTCAGAGCGGCTTTGAGCTTGTCACCCAAGAGATCTCCCATGGAGGTCTTCTTCGAGCTTTCGCCCATGTACTTCTCGTAGTTTGCTCGCTCTTCAGATCGGCCCAGCTGCTTGATCGAAAGACCAATGCGGCGTTCCTTCGGCTCGATCGAGAGAATTTCTGCGCGAACCTTATCGCCCACCTTCAAGACATCCGAAGGCTTCTCGATGCGGTGATCGGCAATCTCGCTCACGTAAATCAAGCCTTCGATGCCCTCTTCGAGCTCTACGAAAGCGCCGAAATCCGTCAGCTTGGTCACGGCGCCGTCCACTGCGGTACCGACCTTGTAACGCGACTTGATATTTTCCCAAGGATCGCGCTCAAGCTGCTTCACGCCCAGCGAGAACTTCTCGTTGGCTTTGTCGATTCCCAAAACCATGGCGCGAATCTTGTCGCCCTTCTTGTACTTTTCTGAAGGGTGACCGAACTTCTTGGTCCATGCCAGGTCGGAGATGTGCACCAAGCCGTCGATTCCCAAGCCGATATCGACGAAAACACCGAAGTCGGTGACCGACTTCACTTCGCCTTCGACCTGCGTGCCAACAGGGTGCTTCAACTCGAGCTCGTCCCAAGGATTCGACTGAAGCTGCTTCAAGCCTAAGCTGATGCGCTTGTTCTTCGAATCCACTTCCAAGACTTTGCATTCGACTTCATCACCAACATTGATGAGCTTCGATGGATGCTTGACTCGCTCGGTCCAAGACATTTCCGAAACGTGAATGAGGCCTTCGATTCCGTCTTCGAGCTCGATGAAAGCACCATAGTCTTTCAAGCTCATGACTTTGCCCTTCACGGTCATGCCGACTGGGAATTTGTACTCGGCTTCATCCCAAGGATTAGCCGTGACCTGCTTCAGTCCGAGACTGACGCGTTCCTTATCGCGATCATACTTCAACACCTTCACTTTGATCTCGTCGCCAACAGCGAAGAGCTCGCTTGGGTGCTTGATGCGGCCCCAGCTCATGTCGGTGATGTGCAGCAATCCATCCATTCCACCGAGGTCGATGAATGCGCCGTACTCAGTGATGTTCTTCACCACTCCGGTCACGATCATGCCTTCTTGAATATTCGCCAAAGTCTCAGCGCGCTGCAGCTCACGCTCTTGCGAGACCACTGCACGGCGGGACAAGACGATATTGCCGCGCTTCTTGTTGAACTTGATGATCTTGAACTTCAAGCGCTTGCCAAGAAACTTATCCAGGTTCTTGATGGGCTTGGTGTCGATCTGGCTTCCGGGCAAGAAAGCCTTCACGCCGATATCGACCGAGAGACCTCCCTTGACCTTTCCAATGACGGTACCTTCGACGACTTGGTCTTTTTCACAAGCTGCCGAGATTTCGTCCCAAGCACGAATGATTTCTGCTTTGTCTTTGGAGAGGAGCATGAAGCCATTTTCCATCTCCATGCGCTCGAGGTAGACCGGAACGACGTCACCGACGTTCACATGAGCAACACCTTGGGCGTCTTTGAATTCTTGTAGAGGCACGAGCCCTTCGCTCTTGTACCCAATATCGACAGTGGCCCATTCAGGGCTCAGGCTCACGATGGTGCCGTCGATCACTTCGCCTTCTTTGATTTCTTGTTGTTGAGACGCTTCGAAAAGCTCTGCGAAATCCTCCTCAGCGGAGGAAATGCTCTTGATGGACTCTTCTCCTGCGAAATCTGAGAATTCTTCCATCCACTTCTGATTCATACGAGGCTTCACGGTGCCGGCAGCCTCGGAGCCGGCGGTTTGTTTACTGACCATTGGTTTTATTGATTGGCCTTTCTAGAGAGTGTTCCATGCAGACCGCAAAGCAGTCTTGAAGCATGAAATCACCCATGGAATGGAGGATATAGGCTCTTTTGACCAAATCTGTCAATCAAACAGATTCCCCCCTAAATGCCTCAAAATATCCACGACTAAGGAAGGCGACCCGAGCCCCCAAGCCTCGACTCAGATCGACTGCCGCACGCGAAAGCACCGTTCATAAATCTCGAGCTTCCGCTGAATCCGTGCCTCTCGGTCATAATGCTGCAACACATGGGCACGCGCCAGGCGCCCCATTTCTGTGCGCAAAACCGGATTGGCAGCGAGAGCCCGAAGGCGCCTCTGCAAATCAAAAGCGTCGCCCGGTCGAAACGTGACCCCGAACTCCTCGCTTCGCACCCATTCTTTAAAGCTTCCTGAATCAGAAAGAACGACCGCTCGCTCCATGGCCATCGCCTCTAAAGCGGCAAGTCCGAGCCCCTCTCGAAGCCGCGGCTGAACAAAAATATCGAAGGCTTGAATCGTCTGTGCGATGCGGTCGTTATAAGGCTCGAAAATCACATACTCCTCAATGCGAAACTGCCGAACCATCGAGCGCAACTCATCCAGGGCGGAGACTCCCCCCTCAGAAGCCGGTTCGCCGACCACCACAAACTTCAAGGGAGGTACCTCAAATTTCTTCCCTGCTAGGTGCTCTTTCAAAAGGCCTGCGGCTGCCTTCAAGAAAACGTCCTGCCCATTACTAGAATGAAATCGACCGACAGTACCGATAATCGCGGTTCCAGAATCCACGCCCCAAGCGGCGCGTCTCTCCTCTACTCCCCCTCGAGAAGGATCGAATCGAGCCAAGTCAACTCCAGGCGCAACCACCTTCACACGTCGCTCCTTCATCGGATGCGTGAAAACCACGTTCCGCCTGAGCGACTCGCTCGTGACCAAAAGGGCATCGACTCTTCCGTAGATCAAACGATTCAAGGGATCATGCTTGTCTCGTTCACACATCACATAGCGCGAAGCCAACAGCGCCACTCGCGGATGCGACCAGAGCCAAGGCGCAACCGAGCCAAGAATTGACGTGTGATGAGAGTGGATGAAGTTGATCCCCTCGGCAATTTGTTGCCCCAGAAAACGACGAAAGGAAGTGCAGAAGAAATCACGCGGCCGAGACTCTAACGAAATCACCGAAACATTCGGATA
>JBDLQW010000016.1:0-13667 GCA_039800365.1 Pseudomonadota bacterium | reverse complement strand
CTGAAAACCCACTGGAAAAATGTTTTGAATTTCGGCTCGAATCCACGCCACTCCCGAAGGTCATGGAGATCTTATCGGCCAACTACAGCTCGCTTCTTCAAGACATTCAGATCGAGGGCGTGCGTCTTGAAGAGGTCATACAAAAACACTATGGGCACTGACCGATGACAATAGGTCTCATGGCGGAGGCGCGATTTTACTTGAAGCTTTTCGTTTTTAGGATGCGTGAGCCTTTTACGGATTTTCTCGCCACCGGGATCACCTACGTCCTGTACTGTTTTTTTGTTTGGCTGCTGTCGATGGTTTGGATGCGCTTCAATGCGCATAACAGCCTTTTCACCTTTAAACAGGTCCTGCTTTATATTGGCGTGACCGAGCTACTCTTCATGAGCTTTCTCAGCCTGAGGGCGATCACCGGGGCCACCGAGGATTTCGCCCTTTTTCTGGCACGTCCGCGGTCATGGGTCGGACGCGAGATTATGGCGAACATCGGCATGAACCTGGGAAAAAGGCTGCTCTTCGCATTAAGTCTCATCGGTTTTTCCTATCTTCTTGGGGCGCAACCCGAAGACCCTCCGGCCTTTCTCGCTCGCCTTGCGCTTTTGCTTGTTCTGCTCGCGCTTCCCCAAGCGCTGATCGCGACACTCTTCAGCACCCTTCGTCTTACGTTCCCGCAATCGGATTATTTTGTTTTGCCGTTCAGCAAGATCTTTCTCGCCTTGGGTGGCGTCTTCGGCCCTTTAAGTGATTACGGCGAACCGTGGCGGTGGGTCTTTCTGAACCTGCCAGGAGCAGATCTTTTCTTTCAGCCGGCCTTCTTCGCCGTGCATGGCTACTTTTTCGAAACCGACTTTGCGAACTGGGCGCTTCGCCTGATCGTGCTCAATGCCGTACTTCTGATCGTGACTCTGTTTTTTTATCAACGAGGGCGACGCGCCTACCAGGCTTGGGGAGGCTGAGTTGAGACTCGTGTTTCGAGCCGCTATTTTCCATTTTCGCACGCATTGGTCGAACCAGGCCAATTTCTGGTCCGGCATCACCGGGATGCTCGTGAACAACTCACTCATTCTCTTTGGAATTTGGGCCATGCTCTTTGCCGGAAAATCCCATCTGAACGAATCGCGCGACGGGTTCTTGATGATGAATCTCATCTTGATGCTCGCCTGGGGATGCCTGCATGTTTTTGGCGGCGGCGCTACGACGCTCGACACTCAAATTACTCAAGGCCATCTCGATTCGGCCATGACGACGCCACGAGCCCCTTTGCTGGTGTTGTCACTCACAAGCTCTTATTTACCTGCCTGGGGCGACATGCTTCTTGGGTTCATTGGAATCTTGGCATTTTCGTTTCGCCTGGGGCCCGTTTTCTTTTTGCATGCACTTCTGATCTCGATTTTCGCGACGCTGGCGCTATTGGCGGTCTATCTTTTCATCGGCTGTTTGGCTTTTTGGTTTCGTCGCACGGATAATGCCCACTCGGTGCTCGTCAATATTTGCTTAGCCTTCAATACCTACCCTGTTTATGAGGGATCCGGCGCAGGACCTCGTTGGATGATCTTTATTCTGCCTCTCTTGCTTTCTGGTGCCGTACCGGCCGCTTACTTAGTGAACCCGAGCCTCAAGATGCTGGCGCTCGAGGCCGGTGGAAGTGTCGTGATGTTTTTTCTGGCAAGAGCTGTGTTTCATCGAGGGCTGCGGCGATATCAGAGCGCCTCGGTGCCGAGCTTGCAGCGAAGCTAACAAAAACTAACGGAGCTAACGGAGCGACGTGAAGAGAATGAAGCTCGCGCAAAACCGTCCAAACCCGACGCGACGAGCAGCCGAGGCCGTCATCGCTTCAACACTCTGAACATTCAGACGGAGCCAATCGGTACCTACTGCTCGTTCACTTTATCGACGGCGTCTTCTAAGGCCATAAGCCGAATCTTCGCAGAACCAGCACCGGTGCACTCGGCCCAGGTTATTCGGCGGCCGGAGCTGACGGATTTTCCTTCCCTGCCCTCGTCTTTCGGCCTCGGGCCCGGCACGATCCTGGACCTCAGTCGATGATCGGGTGCCAGCTCCATCACGTCCGAATCCGTGGGTTTCGGAAGTCGACGGCACGCAGGACGTGAGGCGCCCTCGCCTTCCGGAAAAACGCCCTCCATCCACAGGCTGCGGAAAACCATGCATCAGCGTCACGGCGCCTTTTTCAGGGCGAGAGTTCGTCACGAACCTTTCCACCACCGAAGCGTATTTATTGGATCCTGCCCGGGCCGAATCGCTCGCAAAAAAACACGGCCTCGTCGCTCAAGAGCGTGGGTACGAAGTTCTCCTCATCGAGCCCTATTACCGGGGTGTGGTCGAGCGATTCAAAAAGGATCCCGAAGACCCAACCTGGACGGCCGCCATGGCGATCCTGACGTTTCTTGACCTGTACCACTTTCCACTTCGCGGCATCGAACAGGCCGAAGCGATCTATAGAAAGACGCCCGTGCTGAAGACGATTGCGCCGTGGTCCGCCTTGGAATCCATCGAGCCTGCCTGAGATGAAAAACATTCAGAACGAACAAATCATTGTCGAACTCGAGAACCTTGCCTCCCACTTTGGCGATTGGTCGAAGAATATCGTTCTCGGTGGTGGCGTTGCGCTGATTCTGTACGATCGTTGCCTCGCCAAGACGTCCGCTCGACCGGTGGGCACCACCGATATGGACTTTCTGATTCCACGAAAACCAGCGGTGCACGCCGATATTGCGCCTCTATCGCAGATCCTTGCCGCCCAGGGATTCGAACAGCGCACCAAGAGTCTCGGAAACCCGCCGATTGAGCCCTACTTCAAATCGATGGGAGAAACGGAACTCGAAGTCGAATTTCTGACAGATGACCGTTCGAGGCAGAAGACGGATTCAGCCCCGTTTGCGGCTGCGGAAGTTGTCGCTCAACCACTCTCCTATCTCGAGATGAGTCTCCAGACCGTGACGCCTGTTCGCCTGCCTCGAGGAACTGAAATTCTTAAACTGGGCCCGCCCTTTATGATTTGCTGATTTTTTAAGAAAATCGGTCCTCAGCTCGTCTGAGCAGCGAGTCAATGTCCGGATTTCAGTCAATTTTGGCGGAATCATAATTCCGGGGACCAGTTTAGAAAATCGGGCTCAGCCAAGACGCTCAAGGATCTCTACGAAATCTGGTTTGTCCTGACGATGTTCGACGATCTTTCTGTCGCCACATGGAACGCGCTGAAGGCACTTCAACTCCGTCAGCCGGCGAAGTGGCGTGAAACCTTTCAATCGAACTTGCAGAACTGGATCGCCCAGGCTGCCCCACGAGACTGGCAGAAGTGGTGAAGGAAGCGGCCCTCGCCGTGGGCAAGCGACAGATTCACATGTAACAAAAGGGCGCTCAGCGCGAACTTGCCACCCACTGTCGCATGAGCTCCAGAATCTGGGATTGATACTTACGCCCAGCGCGATCGCACTGGGAACGAAATAGTCTCAAAAGACGCTCGGGCACCCGAATACTGATGAGCTTGCTCGGCCCCTCATTCCCCTCCATCAGCTGACGAAAGTCCTCCAGGAACTGAAGCGCTTCGGCAGGTGTGACCTTGCGATCTGCAGCAAGACGACTTCGAGAAGATTTTTGTAGGGCTCTCTTCATTTCTTGAGCAACCCCTTCAAAGCCTTGATGTCCTCGATGTCTTGAGGGCGATTGGACTTTCCCTTCATCTGAATAAGTCCTTCGATAGACGCGACCCGTACCTTCGTCCCGTGAATTTTCATGCTTACGGGCGAGAGCGATCTCAGATCCTCGGTAATGATCACGTCAACCTGGCGGGCTGGGTGGGTAGGGTCTACAAAACTCCAGGCAATCAGGTTCCGGCGCGTGATATACTCCTCACGAAACTGAAACACCTCGCGTGCCCGAACAGGAAGCCTTGCCTCTAAGCCCATCTCGCCGAGAAGGCTTTCAATACCAATAAACGACCTTTCATTGAGAGTGGTGACCAGATCAATATCTAGCGTGCCTCGGATCGCCCCATGCAGGGCGACAGCCGTCCCCCCTACCAGACAGTAGGGGATCTTCCTTTCATCAAGTTTCTTACAGAGCTCTAGTACAAACATTGTATATACAAGTATATACAATACTCATGAAAGCCACAAGAAAGCTTTGAGCAGCTACCTGAAATCACCCCGACCGGCGTTACTCCGTCGTGCAGGAGACTTCAGAACTCTGGAACCAGCTCAGGGATTCGCCCTTGAGTTGCGGTAGGTTGGCGGCGCCAGTGTACTTGCCCCCCTTCAGGTGCCGCTAGCGGCGCGCGAGAGGCAGCGGTTGCCTCGCTGATTGCGACGCAATTGTCATTCTCGACGACATAGCAACAATCAGAGCCACATCCGAGGGTTGCCGAATAAGGCTAAATGAGGAAAAGCCATCGCAAATTGGGGACGTTCCGGCGCTAAACCTAACCGGCGTGCAGCGTCCTCTTACAGCTCCATCCCGACCTTGCCGTACGCCGAGTTGAGCTACGGAGATGCAAAAATCCTCATGAACTCCCAATCCCACCGCTCGATCGGCTGACATTTTTCATCAGAATCTGTCAGCGCCACTTCATGCATCGGCCACTTGTTCGAGATACACCACGGTCAACACAACATCTGAAACAGAAGGAGTACCTCATGAAATTCTCACCTACCCTCGCCGCAGCGCTCGCTTTCACCCTGATGACCCCGGCCTTCGCAGAATCATCGACGGCAGTCGATTTCGATAAGGTCAATGCCCAGATCCAGAAGGTCATCGATCAGAGCTTCCAGGCCGACGAACTCATCGAAGGCGTCAGGTTCTGGGTCAACCCAAAGTCAGCAAGCATCGACCCGCTGCGTTTGCAGATCGAAGCGACAGCCACGGCAAAGTCATCACCTTGGGCGCAGAACGAAAAGACGATCGTCAAATTCTCTGCAAAAACCGCCTCGGCGGCGCCTCAGGCCAACGGATTGATTCCAGTCTCAGCCCAGCTCCGAATGGGATTACAAACCCAGGTGGTCCGCCTCGTGAACTTCCTCGCTACCAAGTACTTGCAGCGCCTCGGTACGCCTCCTTCCGATCCTGCAGAACTTGCTGACTACCAGAAGCTGGAGTCGCTCGCGAAAACCTTCGTTCAGGCCAAAACGTTGGGTGAAATCTCTCCTGCTCTGGTCGAACTCAAGAACCTGCTCGCGCAACAAAAGGACTCGGATTCGAAATTTCTCTCGAAAATCCAAATCGTGACGGAGACGGTCGACGGAGCGACCCGCTCGCTGACCATTCGTTACACTGAGAAGGTCGATGTCTTCGGAGTGAGCATTAAGAATATCGCCCTGAAACTGAATGACTCAACCATCCTCGGGGGCTGCATGGTGGTCGACAAGATCAAGCAGCAGCAGCTAGCTGAAATACAAGAACTTGTCACTGAAACGGCCAAGAAGGTCGAGAATGGCGATGTCGAAACGCAAGAAGCCCTCAAGGGCGCCATTGCAGGCTGGGCAGAAACGGCGAAGGAAATGCTCTCGAGCGAGAAGTTCAACTGATTGCTTCACTCACGCTAGGACGAATCAAACGCCGGAAACCTGCAATAACGCAGCTTTCCGGCGTGCCTTATTTGAAACCGCTCGTTACAGCTGGCTCCACTTCCTCGGTGATTCGACCCGCAGGGTTACCGCTTGGAATTCACCAAACCGTACACTCCGTATTGAATCAGGTATCCCAGGCCGTAACTCGGGAATGCCTTTTCGAAAGTCGCTTGCAGCGCTTGGTAATGCTCACCTGCACGATCACCTTGAAGCTCAGACTTTCTTGCGCCGAGTTTCGCGATGTACTGCTCCACGATTTGGTCGGCTTTTCTGAGGTAAGCGATTTGGGCCTCAATAGCCTCGCGAGCATTTGCGACCTCGCCCCGACCACCGTAGAGGAGCGTCTCGGGCGCGTCGCGGGTCAAGCGTTGAATCTCAGCGAGATCTGAAATCCATCCTTGAATCGACGGACTGGGCTTACCATCGACGATGCCCCCCTCTAACCACGCATGCGCCCGGTGATGAACAAGATCACCCACCACCACTGCATGGGCTCCAGGTACCAGCGCAATGGTCTGATTGCTGCTGATGCCGGGCTGTGACAGCTCACGTAAAGTAATGACCTCGCCATTCTGCAGCCGAAGATCGTAAGTTTGATTGAAAACCACATCGACGCTCGCGAGCTGAGGATAGGTCTCTTCGCTAAACATCTTGGCCATCGCGACGAAAAAGAACTTCTTGTAAGCATGAACGCCTGCCATGCTGTCGACTGTTTTACGAGAAGCGATGACCTTGGCCCCCAACCTCTGAAACACGCTGATCCCGTTGAACTTGTCCGGATTAGGATGCGTGATGACTACCGTAGTAATCGGATTGCTGGTCTTCATACGAATGAAGTCGATCGACTTTTGCGCTAGCTCCGGAGTGAACTGAGTATCGAAAACCACCACTTCGCTGCCATTGTCATAAAAAAAGTTCTTAGTATGAAAGCCGCTAGCATCAGATTCGTAAGCGTACATCGTGCCGTCTGAAGCGCCGGGCACTCGATCGCTTTTTGCAGGAGCCGCCACACAGGCGCTTGAAAGAACCATTGCTGATGCCAGAGTGATTGATTGCAGAGTTTCCATTTTCATCGTGATCTCCAGGTAATTTTCAGTTGCATCGCTTTTGTCAGCGACGAGCGAAACACTACCGGTGATCGTGGGGACGCGCTCTCCAGTTTCAGCCCTTTTCATTGCTAAAATTGGCCATCCTGCCAACCACTGAGCGAAACCAAGAGCTCTAGAACCCCGGAGCGCTTAAGGCTAGGCTCTTGTCGCTCTCCTTTCTCTCGGGGTAACCTGTGGACATAGGAGCCTAGAATGAAGCAGGGGCAGGATATCACTGCGAATTTTCCTGGTATTTTCATCATTCATCAAAAAATTCGTGGAAATACCGTTGATCACCACCGGCACGAAGACCACGAACTCTTTCTGCCTCTTCAGGGTGAAATTCAGATTCATGCTGAGAAAGCGGCACTTAAGGCGGGCCCCGGAAAAATGATTTATCTCCCGCCTCAGACACCGCATTCTTTTCGCTCGGATCTCACTTCGCAGGGAGAGCGACTGATCTTGATGATCGAGGCTACTGCTTGGAAAAAGCATCAGGGCGGCACCTTTGGCCCCTCGGCGATTTCAGCCAGCCAGCTCTGCAAAGAAATTTTGTTTCAGCTTCTGATTCACCCAAAAACCAAAGCGTCAAAAGCCCTCATCGAAACGCTGATTCAAACCATTTCGGAAATGCTAGAAGCGGCACCACAACGTGACGCCAACCCCCTTCACTTTACGGGGCAAGCCAAAGATCCTCGAATCAAAACTGCTTTGGCGCTCCTGGAGGAAAACTTTCATAGGTCTTTCAGTATCGAAGAAATCGCCCGCAAGTCGGGATTGAGCACCCGAAGCTTCAATCGCCTTTTTCTTACCGAGCTCGCGGTAACACCGAAACAGGCCATGACACTCTATCGCGTCGAGCGAGCCAAACAGCTTCTACGTCAAGGTAAAGGGTCAGTGACGGACATTGCCTTTGAAGTGGGCTACCAGTCAGTCTCGCAGTTCATTGCCACGTTTCGAAGGCACACGGGCCAATTACCCTCCTCGCTTCTTCGCTGACCTCTGTCCGCAAGCCCCCTGCGACTAACCCCGGGAAACGAGCTTCATCATGGGCTCTAAGCGCTCGCGTGTGTTTCGTGACAGGGTCGACAGCTCTAAAACTTTTTGAATCTCTTGCTGAGCCTGCTTCTGAAGTGATGGTTCGAGCTTTTGAATCAACCCCAAAGACGAACACAAACGCGCCGCCACTTGGGGGTTCTTGGCATCAATCGCCCCGACCCAACCTAAGAAAAACGGATAGGCGCAGTGCTCGGGGTCATGAAAGTGCAGAATATTCCCGCCAAACGCCCCTAAAAGAGAATACACGTGATTCGGATTTTGAACCTGAAAGCTGGGATGCCCCATCAGGGCCTGTACTCGTTTGAGCACGCCATCACGATCAGCACTGGCTTGAACGCGAAACCACTTATTTAGAACCAGCGAATCAGACTTCCACTGTTCATGAAACGCTTCAATCAACCGCTCGCGCTCAGGGTGATCGCTCTCAACCAAAAGAGCCAGCGCCGCCATTCGATCCGTCATCGTTTTTGCTGAAGCGTATTGATCGGCCAAAACCTCAAGGGCCTGTGAGGTCTGAGTCGAGGCAAGAAGAGCTAACGCTTGATTCTTCAGCTCTCGAGTGGCAGCAACCTCCGTTGCCATTGAGGTCGAATCGACACCGTGCCATCGGCGATAAACCTCCCAAAGCGCTGACTGATGAGCGTGGCCTAAAGCGCCTACCAAGGTTCGGCGAGCCCGTCTCCACAACAGGGCATCAACTTGAGGCTGCGTCTGCGCAAAGAGGGCCACCGACGGAAGCGTTAGCAGCCCCGCTTTCTCTGCAGCAGAAATTCGCTCATCGAGAAGGGCTTGACCATAGGCTTTTACGAAACCCCAATTCACTTCAGGAGTTTCGCCACATTTCAGTGCCTGCACCAGACGTTCGAGCACCCGAAGTGCCATGGTTTGCCCAGCTTCGCGCCGATTAAAGCCATCAGGATCGTGAGACATCAAAAACAGGAGCTCTTCATCATCTCGCTTCCAGTCGACGATCACGGGGGCTGAGAACTCACGAAAAAGCGAAAGCACGGGCTTCTCGCGCAAGCCGGTAAATACGAACTGGCGTTCGGCCTCGCGAAGCTCCAGCAAGGGTGCACCATCTGAGTTCACGCGAACTTCTGGGGCCACACAAGGCAGCTCGCGCCCCGAAGAATCTAAAAAACCCAGGCGAATAGGAATCTGAAACGGCGCTTTTTCAGGCTGTCCCGGCGTCGACGGACAAGATTGACTCAAGGTCACCCGATACTCCTGCGAAGCTTGATCGTATTGTTCCTGAACCCGAACCACTGGCGTACCTGCTTGTGAGTACCAGCGCTTCAGTTGAGAGAAGTCAGCTTGATTGGCTTCAGCGATCGCCGCTGCGAAGTCATCGGTTGACACTGCTTGGCCATCGTGACGCTCGAAATACAGATCCATTCCGCGCCGAAAGCCCTTGCGCCCCACCGTTGTCTGCATCATGCGAATGAGCTCGGCGCCTTTTTCATAGATCGTCATCGTGAAGAAGTTATCGACCGCAAGGCAAGACTCAGGCCTCACGGGGTGAGCATTCGGCCCGGCATCTTCAGGAAATTGGCGCTCGCGCAAGGCATCGACATCGCGAATGCGTTGCACCCCCCGATCGGTCATATCGGCCGAGAACTCTTGATCGCGAAAAACCGTCAGCCCTTCTTTTAAGGAAAGCTGAAACCAATTACAGAGCGTGACGCGATTACCAGTCCAATTGTGGAAGTACTCATGACCCACTACCGATTCGATGGCATGATAGTCAGCGTCGGTGGCCGTCTGAGGGTCTGCCAAGACCAGCCTCGAATTGAAAATATTGAGGCCCTTATTCTCCATGGCGCCGGCATTGAAATCATCAATCGCCACGATCATGTAATTGCCCAGATCATACTCTCGACCGTAGGCCTGCTCGTCCCATTTCATGGCTTTTTTAAGCGACTCCATGGCATGATGACACCGCTCTTGCCGTCCATGAGCCGCGTAAATCTCGAGCTCCACGTGGCGACCCGATCGCGTCTCAAACTGATCTCGAATGACGCCTAAATCTCCGGCCACGAGGGCAAACAAATAACTCGGTTTCTTATGGGGATCTTTCCATACGGCTTCATGACGACCATTTTCCAAGTCACGAGTGCTGATGCGATCGCCATTCGATAACAAAACAGGATACCGAGCACGATCGGCTTCAACGCGAACGAAATAGGAGGTCATCACGTCAGGTCGATCGAGAAAGTACGTGATCTTTCGAAACCCCTGGGCCTCGCACTGAGTGACGAAAAGCCCGCCTGAGCGGTACAACCCCTCCAGCGACGTATTCTTCTGGGGTTCAAGCCGCACTACTGTTTGTATCCAACCCTGATCCGGAAGCGTCTTGATCGTGAGAGACTCTGAGGTCTTCTCGTAGGCTCCCGCCGATAACTCTCGTTCGTCGAGCTGAAGTTGCAACAGCTCTAGTCCTACGCCATCCAAAACCAGCGGCGCATCTGCCACCAGTTTTCGATACCGAAAGCGCGAGCGAACTTGGGCGTGATCTTCGTGAAGATCGAAATCGAGATGAAACTCATCGATGGCAAACGCCGGACGTTGATAATCCTTCAAATACTGACGAATCGGCTCGGCAGAGCTCATAAAACCTCCAAAAAGAAACTGGGCAGAGAGATCACTCTTACCAAACCCTGAACTACCTGCATTCTCTAGGATTTTCTGATTTTAAAAAAATCTTCCCGAGCCAAACCCGCCATTGACCTAGCGCGTTACTCAGGGTAACGCGCCGCACTAACCAAGGAGTTTCCGTGCAACGCCCATTTTTCATCCCCGTTCTGATCGTAGCAACCTGCTCTACTGTGGCGTTGATGGGTTCTCCCGCCCATGCCCTGGGCAAACGCCCAGCTCAATCCATCGGCTGGATTCAAGCTGAGTCTGCCGTTCCTAAGAAACAGGTAGAAAGACTTCAGGGCGATTTTCAGTGGTTCTCAAGCCTTCCCGCGCTTTCGCCCACTCCTTCAGAAAACGAGGGCGGCGAGCTCTTCTCAAAGGCACAGATCATCAAGCTCATGACGGCAATCATGAAGATCAAAACCGTCGAGCCTCAGAGCCTAAACGGCTGGCTTCAAGATCGAGTGCAGTTTCTGTTAGCAGAGAACTTCCCGATCAATGAATCTCGACTCAGTCCGGTGCTGATTCCTGGGTTTGAATTTCCAAAGACCCCACTTCCCGAGACCTTCCAATCGCTTGAGCAAACGGCAAGAGCCTCTGAAGCTCAGAAGGGCCATGTCGTCATGACCAATATCGGAACCGCCATCTATGCGATGGGAAAGCAAATTGGATTTCCCCTTGAGGCAGATCTTCGCGGCATTGGCAAGGTGGCAGTAACCTCTCCTCGCACCGGAATCATTCAGATTGGTGAAGGTCTTTTCAATGACAAGCTCTTCAACGGAATCGACCGAGAAGCCACCAGCCGAAAATCCTTTCGTTTGAGCACCTTCTTTCACGAGGCCAGACACAGTGATGGCAACGGAAAATCTTTGGGGTTTTTTCATTCGGCATGCCCCCCAGGACACACCTACGAGGGACAATCGGCCTGCGATGCCAGCATCAACGGTCCCTACATGATTGGAGCCCTCACCACTCTGTATTTTTTAAAGTCTTGCACCAACTGCAGCGAAGCAGAAAAAGAACTCTTATCCTTGATGACTTACGATGACTTTAGTCGAGTCACCTCAGGACTCGATGCCTCGAAAGCTCAAGTCTGGGACGAAAAGCCCGAAGGAAAGCGCCATCAGGCGATCTCTTCGATCAAGAAAAAGTAACAGCAAGATCAGAAGGAAATTTGCCAGAAAACCAGTGGCAAGTGATGTTACTCGATGACCTCTCTTGAAAGGTGATCTTGCAGTATGCCGGACTTAAAATCGTCGCTCCCCGGCCAGGTGGCGCGAAATCGAAAACGCACGACTCTCGGACTGATGACTGCAGTCTTGATCGGGCTTACGTGGAAATGGGCGACCTCCGTCTCTCGAGCTCCAGAACCCGACCATGCACAAAATCAGCTCGAACCCCCAGCCGCAACTGCCACCGTTCAGCACGACTCCGAATCTCAGCCCTCCGAGCCACTCACCTCGGAAGCCCCGACACCAAAACCCTCGACGCAGTATTCACCACAAGAGTTTCAAGCCGTGCTTCACGATGTTCAAGAGAGCTTGGCTACCCGCGAGCAGCTTCGATCTCTTTCAGAAGACGAGGTACACGGAGTACCCGCTCCAATCTTAAAATCAGGAGTGGCGCTGGGAAAAATCGCCGAGATTCTTCAGCAACAACCCGAACTGGCCCAGCCCGCCAGCGAGTTCTACTGGAGTTGCGCTCGGAATCCTGAGCTCGCACAGTCGATACGCGCGCTTTGCCTCTCGCGCCACCGATCGATCTTGCGATCTCGTGGCGAAGACCGCGACACTGACACCAATAGCGCAGAGAAAACAGATGCCGAAGCCCACAGCCGCGATCCAGAAATTTCTGAAGAGGTCAGCCGCCTCTCTCGCGCCCTCGAGAGGTGATCTCACTTCTCGCCAAAACCCTGACGAGTAGAACGCTCTCACTTCAGCTAGATTTCAGCCCTCGAGCTTTGCCTCTCGTCCCGCCGACTCGTCGACACTCGTCTCGAAGCGCGACGACGCGTCTTTTTCACTGACGCAAACATAGGCTCGCTGATTCTCAGTCCGTCCCAATGCGGCTCTTTGCCAAGGTTCTTCCCATGGGCGCGATCCTTTGCTCGCGACTGAGTCCCCAACTCGACCAACACTCGCGCGCCCTTTTCGGTTAACTCCACCTTACGATAAGAGATGCGCTTGCCCTGCTCATTGACGAAGCTCTCGCGAGAAAGCGTGACCCAACCTGCGCTTGCAATGATCTCGATGAGCGGTTCAAAGCTCTGCCGACTGAGTGCTGCCCCCGAATGCTCCTGCACGCCATCGAGCAAACGCCCCAACGAAAGGCCAAAACTCGGTAAGGCGCGCTCTCGAGCCTCACGATAACGCTTTTCCTCTGGCCACCATCCCGAGAGCACCCTCAACGCCAAAACCACCGCCTCTTTCTCGATGGCCCGCAAAGGCCGACCCGAATCTGGGGTATGAGCGCCCACGCATCGATCGCAAATGCCACAAACGCCTGCGCTGTCAGCATCGCCAAAGTATCGCAAAAAATAGCTCATTCGGCACGACGTTGACCGAGTGAAATCGAGCATGCGATTGAGAGCCTCCTGACGATGCCCCCGCTGCCCTTGGTACGACAGCCGCCAATTGCGATTTCCGGTACCCTTCGAGAGCTCGAAGGCCCCATGAAGTCTTAAAAGCTCTAACGCTCGCTCGAGCGTCGCAAGCGAGAGCCCTGCGCTGGAGCTCAATGACTCGAGCACCCCGCTAACTTCCTGGAGCTCGAGACTTCGATCTGAATCGCGCTCTGAACTCTCAAGAAACTTTGACCGAGAAAGGGCCGTCAGCAGCGCTGGCCCGCGAAGAACTAACGCGTTGAAGAGCCGCTCTAAAACATCAACTTCAGGATAATCCCGCTCAAAGAAGAACTCCTGCGTGCGCTGATCAGAAAAGGAATGCAGCAACACTGCGCGCGAAGGCAGACCGTCGCGCCCTGCGCGGCCAATTTCTTGGTAATAGGCTTCCACGCTTCCGGAAAGACCTGCATGAACCACGGTACGAATATTCGACACGTCGATTCCCATACCAAAGGCGATGGTGGCCACCATCACATCAATCTTTCCCGACTGAAACTGCTGCTGAACTCGATCGCGGCTCTCTGAATCGAGGCCCGCATGGTACCATTGAGTACGAAACTTTCCCCGCGCCAGTCGCGACAACTCCGCAGAGATCTCCTCAGCTGACTTTCTTGTCGGCGCGTAGATGATCGCCGGAAGTCTTCCCTTCTCGCTTAAAATCTTCGAGCAAGCCGA
>JBDLQW010000015.1:0-7241 GCA_039800365.1 Pseudomonadota bacterium | reverse complement strand
ACTTACATGTCATAGGCTCTGTGGATAACAACAAGATCTGTTGGACCTGAAGAGGCACTAAGCCGGAGTTACTCACAAGTTTTCCACAAAAAACAGGTGGGTTTTCCACAAAAGTGAATTGTTGACCTAAAATGAAAGGCTTAGAGGAGGTCTTGGATATCTTGTACCGCCGAACGAATAGGTTCATCGGTTTCAATACCTGACTCAATTGTGTCGCACGCGTATAAAATCGTCGTGTGATCTCTTCCTCCAAAGTGGGCACCAATCTCTTTAAGTCCGAGAGAAGTGTACTTACGGGCAAGATAGATCGCGATCTGGCGAGGGCGGGCGATCACGCGAGCGCGGCTAGTGGATTTGAGATCCTGCACCCTGAGATTATAGTGGCGAGCTACGGCAGCTTGGATTGACTCAATCGTGAATACTTGTCCTGGATCTGCATCGGTGAAGTTGAGTTCCCGCTTGGCCATCTCAAGCGAGATTTCGGCGCCTGTGAGAGAGGATTGAGCCTTCAAACGAATTAAAAGCCCTTCGAGCTCCCGAACATTCGATTTGACGTGGGTGGCAATAAAAGTTGCCACATCATCAGGAAGATAAACGTCATCGCGCTCAGCTTTGCCTTTTAAAATGGCAATTCGAGTTTCAATTTCTGGTGGCTGGATATCGGCCACGAGACCACAGAGAAAACGGGTTTTGACGCGCTCTTCTAAGCTTTCGATTTCCTTAGGTGGCCGGTCGCTAGTAACGACGATCTGGCGTCTAGACGAGTGTAAAGCATTGAATGTATGGAAGAATTCTTCCTCGCTATGGCCCTTTCCGGCGATGAACTGAATGTCATCAATGAGGATCATATCGAAAGAGTTTCGATATTTATTCCGAAACTGAGTCATCTGCTGTCGTTTTAATGACTCGACCAACTCATTCACAAATTGCTCAGCCGACAGATAGGCGACTCGGGCCTGAGGATTTAAGGCCTTGAAATGATTGGCAATAGCATGAAGCAGGTGGGTTTTACCCAATCCTGGAGAGCTATAAAGAAACAGTGGGTTGTATTCCTGAGCGGGTTTTTCAGCCACTGCGATTGCCGAGGCATGAGCAAATTGGTTGCTATTACCGACGACAAAGGAATTAAAAGTCAGGGAGGGGTCAATGCGATCTTCGGAATTCGACAAGCCGCGAGTCGGCCGATCGTTTTCAAACATCATGGAATGGGTCGAACGAGGTTCGCTGGAATGCTCCAGGACGGGCCGATCGGACGAGGGACGAACCTCAATCTGTAAAGAACACGGAACCCCAGTGATTTGGCTGAAAGCGGTCTCGATGGTTTTTTTATGACCATTAAGAACCCAATTTCGATTCCATTCGGTTGGAGCAGTGAAGAGAACCTGAAGCGTCTCTGCTTCTTGGCGCGTACCTAAAAACTCAAGTGGAAGAATCCATGCTCGAATTTGTTCTGAAACGACATCTTGTTGGATCAGCTTGAGTGCTGATTGCCACAGATCAGGAAGCTGGGAAGGATCGATATCAAAGCGGGTCCTCATAAGCAGGGCCGTGCATTAGCATGAGGTCTTACCCTTGACAATCGAACTAGAGTTCGCGTAATCACCTTGCTCCTATGAAACGCACTTATCAGCCAAGCCGTACTAAACGCCGTCGTCGCCATGGGTTTCGCGCCCGCATGGAAACCCCAGGGGGACAGGCGGTGCTGAAGAGGCGTCGAGCTAAGGGACGGCAGCAACTTACTCCAAAAGTTGCCGGTAAATAATGACGGAAGGCCGCAAGCCCTCAGGGCAACGGTCGTCTGAGTCATTATCTTATTCCCATCGCCTTCATCAACGATCCGACTTCCTTCGATTTTTCGAAGGAAGCACGGTCGCACGCCTTAAAGATTGCATTATTTTTCGTGTTCCGAATTCCGCCGGACATTTTCGTCTTGGGCTGACATTTAAAATCAGATGTCAGTCTGTGGAGCGGAATGCTTTACGTCGACGAATTCGGGAGGCGTTTAGGCGCCTCGGGCCCGGTCTTGGAAGCTATGACTATAACGTCGTGATTCGCTCTTGGAATCCGCCAATGAAGGCCTTTGCTCGGGGACTCTATGGCTCGATCTTAGATGAGCTTCGGTCTGAGCGATTTTCACCCGCAAAAGAGAAATCAAAATTCGGCCCAGGAAGCGGAAAATGAAGGGTTCACCTTCTACAAAAAGCATCGTTTGGGTGCTGTGGCGCTGTTACCGACTCGTTGTTTATCCTTTTTTACATGCGTTGTCGGGTGGGGGAACTGTGGCTTCATGTCGGCATGAACCCAGTTGCAGTGTATATGCGCTCAAGGTTATCCACCGGCTCGGTTGGATTCGCGGATTCGGGTTAGCCTTGAGACGGGTTTTTGGTTGTAATCCCTGGTTTTCGAGTTAATTCGGCGGGATAAGAAAGACACCGGGTTAGCAGAGCGCTAGTGAAGATACTAGCCTTGGTAGCCCCAAGACCAGGGCTGATCTATATATAGAGAGCCATGTGAAAGAGGAAAATGCAGATGGATCGTAGAACTCTGATTGCCGTCGGATTGAGTATTCTGATTTTTTTAGGATGGCAGAAATTTGTTCTGCAAAAGTACCAACAAGCTCCTCAGCAATTGACCTCTGATGCACAGATTCAAAAGCCTTCAGCCCCGACCTCTGAAAAACAGTTTCAGGAGCCGGTAGCTACGGCATCTCATCCCGTGGTGACACCGATCGAAGCAGGGGAAATTTCACTAGGTAGTGGTTCAGCAGCGTTCGATCAATGGGTTTATCGCCCCCAAGGGAGTGAGGAAGGGAGTTCCGATTCCAGCCTGAAGATTAACATGAAATCGTTGGTGGGATCGATGCCGCAGGTAGAACTAGCGGTGGACTCTTCGGATTATCGCTCATTGAACACGCTCACAGGAGCCTTGGTAGCGAAGTCTGAGACTGAGTATCAGTGGGTTGCCGAAAATGAGTCGGTGAAAGTTTCGAGAGATATTCGAGTTTTCAAGAAAGAAGGCTTCGTTGACCTTACTTATTCGGCTGAATTTAAGAAATCGAAGCCAAATTTTGCGTTTGTCTCACTTGTGGGATCTCAAGCAACTCCTGAAGGGGAAGAGCGCGACAGAAAGTGGGTCTACTTTTCGGGCAAGGAACATCACAGTTTGTCAGCTGGAAAACCAGTAGACTTAACGGACGTTCTTCTGCCGGTAGAATGGATTGGTATTGAGAACCGTTATTTTCTGATGAGTGTCGTTGATCGCTCTGGGAGCGCTCGCGGACTTCTGCAGCCGTTGGCCGGAGAACTGAATCGGCTTTCCTTAGTCTATCCAGTAGCTTCTTCTCAGCTCGTCCTTCCAGTGAGAGTTTATTTTGGACCAAAGAGTGTCGAAGCATTGAAAGCAGTACACCCCAGTTTAGATCATGCAGTAGACTTTGGTTGGTTAACGCCGCTGGCCTACGCCATTCTTCATTTTATGAAGTGGTTGTTTTCGTTCATCGGAAATTACGGTGTGGCAATTATCCTTCTGACCGTAATTCTCAAGGTTTTGATGTATCCGCTCACCTACAAGAGCATGAAGAGCATGAAGAAAATGGCTACCATTCAGCCGCAACTTCAGCGACTTCGGGAGCGGTTTAAGGACGATAAGGAAGCCCTGAATCGGGAAATGCTGCAATTAATGCGCACCAATGGATACAATCCTGTGGCAGGTTGTTTGCCGATGCTATTACAGATGCCGATTTTTTTCGCTCTTTACCGCGTGCTTTATAGTTCTTTTGAGCTCTATCGGACGCCCTTTGCGCTTTGGATTCATGACCTTTCCAAACACGATCCTTGGTATGTGACACCCGTGGTGCTGACCGGAGTTATGTACCTTCAGCAAAAGCTGACTCCGACTACGGCGACCGATCCTGCCCAACAGAAGATGATTCAGTTGATGCCAGTAATTTTCGGCGTTTTCATGTTGGGTCTTCCGGCTGGGCTGACGCTCTACATGCTGACCAACGCTGTTGTGAGTATCATTCAGCAGATCATTTTGAATAAGAGACTCGGGCTGACACCTGTGGCAAGTTCTTCTTAAAGAGATGGCGGAGTCTCGGGTGACTTCCTCTTCGGGTTACTTGAACGACGACACTATTTTTGCTCGGGTTTCAGGTACCGGAGGAGCTCTTTCAGTTATTCGTATCAGTGGCGCTAAGACCAAGTCGGTCTTGGCGGGTATTTGCCCCTCGGTAGTCAAATGGGTTCCGAGGCAATTCGAGCGAGTGCGATTGATCGGGAGGTCAGGAGCAACTTTAGACGATGCGATGGTGGTCTTTTTTGAGGGACCCAAGAGTTTTACAGGCGATGATGTTGCCGAGCTTTTTATTCATGGTGGAGTTTACACGCTTCAGTTGGTTGTCGCTGATCTTTTGGAATACGGATGCCGGCAAGCACTTGCTGGCGAGTTTAGCTTTCGAGCGGTTCGAAACGGAAAATTAAGTATTGATCAAGCGCAGGCGGTTCACCGATTAATTTCTGCAACCAACGCGTCGGCGCATCGCTTAGCTCTTGCATCGTTACAGGGTGACTACCTTCAAGCGTTTAGTGAAATAGCGGAAGGTTTAAGGAGAGTCTTGGCACTTGCCGAGACCGGCATCGATTTTTCTGATCAAGATATTCCAGAGCTTGAGCTTGGTCGGCTGAGTGAGTCATTGGCTTCGACTATTGATCGCTTGAAGAGAATTTCAGGTAGCATCGACCGAGGAAGAAGGATTCAGGAGGGAGTGTCGTTAGCGCTCGCGGGGCTTCCGAATGCCGGGAAGTCGACGCTTTTTAATCGGCTGATTGGCACAGATCGTAGCATCGTTTCTGATGAACCGGGCACCACCCGGGATCTGGTTCGAGAGTATGTCCGGCTGAGAAGTTCTTCGGCTGCGCAGGAGGCAACATTTTGGTTACAGGACACGGCGGGCTTAAGGGAGAACGCTGGAAGCGTTGAGCGTAAAGGCATTGAGTTGGCTCGTAAGGCGGTACTTGAAGCCGATATTGTGGTGTTCGTGGCATCTGATGGAATGCTTTCGGATGATTTAAGAGAGTGGGAGTCCTTGGGACGTCCAGGCCACAAGGGAATCGTGGTGATCAACAAGTCAGACTTATGGATCAAAGATCTGGATTTGTTGCAGATTCAAAAATTGCGAGAGGACTATCAACGCCATTTTGAAACAGAGAGCGTTTTTTTTGTCTCTGCACAAGAAGATCTCGGACTGGAATCACTCAGGGACGAGATGGTGAGGCGTGCGGGAGTTTTAGATGATCGTGGTGACGAAGACATTGTTTTGACAACTCAGGATCAGTGGAATGCGGTTGAGCAGGCGGTTCTTTCTTTGGAGCGAGCACGGCGGGCAAATGCCCACGACACATTTTCTGCCGATTTACGGGTGGCGCTGGATCAGTTGAGTTTTTTCATTGGTCAAACGCGAATCGAGGAAATTCTTGGTAGGATTTTCTCTCAGTTTTGTATTGGAAAGTAGTTTGGCAAATACACGGATCGCACTAACAATAAGTAGTAAGCGAGGAAAAATTCGATGAAGACAATCGGCGTATTAGGCGCTGGTCAGATGGGCCTTGGTATCGCTCAGACGGCCGCACAAGCGGGGCTGACGGTTTTTTTGGCAGATCAAACCCTCCAATCGGCAGAAAGTGGCAAGAAGAAGATTGAGGCACAGCTGAACAAACTGATTGAAAAGGGAAAGCTGGATGCGCTTAGTGTCGAAAAAGTTCTCGCAGCAATCCAACCTGTAGGGATGATCCGAGAGATGGCTTCTGCCGATTTGGTGGTTGAGGCCGTTTCTGAAAGCCCAGAGTTGAAGTTCAGTCTTTTTAAGGAATTAGATCGAGAGCTCAACCCCGCGGCAATCCTAGCCTCAAATACGTCGTCCATCAGTATTACGAAAATCGCTGCAAACACACGAAGGCCCGAACAAGTAGTGGGGGTTCATTTTATGAATCCCGTTCCCGTGATGAAGTTAGTTGAGGGAATTCGGGGAATTCAGACTTCCGACGAGACGTTTGCTCGGGTCAGGGAGTTTTCTATTCGTCTCGGAAAGACGTTTGTTGAGGCGAAGGATTATCCAGGCTTCGCGGTAAATCGCATTTTGATGCCGATGATTAATGAAGCGATTTTCGCGCTATTCGAGGGCGTGGCTTCAGTTGAGGATATCGACTCTGCGATGCGATTGGGTACGAATCAGCCGATGGGTCCTTTAACTCTGGCCGATTTTATTGGGCTGGATACTTGTTTGGCGATCATGAACGTTCTTCATGAAGGGCTTGGCGACTCGAAGTATCGGCCCTGCCCACTACTAAAGAATTATGTTTCGGCAGGCTGGTTGGGCCGGAAAACAGGAAGGGGCTTTTATCGATATGACTCTTAATCATCTTTCTATTGAGAAATTAGATCTCGGTCTGTTGGTGATTTCTGTTCAGCGCCCCACGGCCCTGAATGCCCTCAATTTGAATACTCTCAGAGAGCTTCGTGAGGTTTTGTCTGAGGCAGCTGGAGATGCGACGGTTCGAGTGGTCATTCTGACCGGCTCTGGTGAGAAGTCATTTATCGCAGGTGCCGACATTGCTGAGATGCAGGAAATGGATCTGCGTTCGGCGGTAGAGTTTTCTAAGTTAGGAAGCGAAGTGGCTCGCCTTCTAGAGGAAATGCCAAAGCCGACAATCGCGATGGTTCAGGGATTTGCTCTAGGTGGAGGCTGTGAGATGGCCTTGGCTTGTGATTTTGCCATAGCCGCTGATTCGGCGGTTTTCGGTCAACCTGAGGTGGGGCTGGGATTGATTCCTGGTTTCGGCGGCACTTATCGGCTTTTAAAGCGGGTGGGTGTGGCGCGGGCCAAGGAGCTGATTTTTTCGGGCCGTAAAATGAAGGCGGATGAGGCGTTTCAAATGGGACTGGTGTCTCAGGTGGTGCCTCACCAGGCGCTTCGTCAGCGTACGCTGGAGCTGGCTGAACAGATTAGCAGGAACTCTTTGAATGCTGTTGTGAAGGCCAAGGAGCTCTTGAATGAATTTTCTGAGAGCTCTGGAATTTCGGTAAAATCTGATGCTGAATCGCATGCTTTTGGTAGGCTTTTCGGAACAGAGGATCAGAAGGAAGGGCTTTCGGCGTTTCTAGAAAAACGTCGCCCCAGATTCTTAAATGTTTCCACGAAGGAGGTTTGATGTCTTTAGCACCTTTTTTTGGATGGCCTGAAG
>JBDLQW010000014.1:0-5281 GCA_039800365.1 Pseudomonadota bacterium | reverse complement strand
GGAGAGTCTTTCTACGGACGAGATCTATGTAAACGGGATTTCGACAAGTTTACCACGTGATGTTCAGGAGTTGTTTGTTCGAAGTATTCCCGGTCTCGAGCGAGCTGAGTTTGTACGCTATGGGTACGCGGTTGAGTATGACGCGATCGATGCCCGCGAGCTGGGAGCAACCCTGGAGACTAAGGCAATTGGGGGGCTTTTTCTTGCGGGGCAGGTCAATGGTACCTCGGGTTATGAGGAGGCGGGAGCGCAGGGTCTGATTGCGGGGTTGAATGCTGCCTTGATGGCTCAAGGGAAAGCGCCGTTTACGCTCGGGAGGCATGAAGCTTACATCGGGGTTTTAGTGGATGATTTGATTTTGAGGGGTTCGGACGAGCCCTATCGGATGTTCACCTCACGCGCCGAACATCGTTTGTTATTGCGTGAGGACAATGCCGATCTGCGGCTCAGTCCGCGGGGTTTTGAGGTCGGTCTTCTTTCACAGGGCGACTTCCAGAAATTTGAGCACAAGGCGCAGCAGGTGGATCGGGCGAAGCAGATGATTCGGAGCTTTGGTGTGAATCCGGTTCCCTCGGTTCAGGGTTGGTTTGATGCAAGGGGGCTGTCGCGTCCTTTAGATCGATTTACAGGTGAGCAGCTTTTGCGGCGCCCCGAGTTGGGTTGGCGTGATCTTGAGTCGCTGGGTTTAGAGTTTGATGGGGTTTCTTCGGATGCTCTGGACCAGGCAGAGATTCAGGTGAAGTACGCTGGGTACATTGAGCGGGAGCAGGCGTTGGTGGCATCGGTACAGAAAAATGAGGGTCGCCGCATTCCTCTGGCGCTGGATTATGATGCAGTTCCGGGGCTATCTACCGAGGTTCGGGGCAGACTGAAAGAGGTTCGCCCGGAGACTTTAGGACAGGCAGGGCGGATTTTTGGGGTGACCCCTGCAGCAGTAGCTAATTTATTGATCTACCTCTCAATGCAAGAAAGAGGCGTTCATGGCAGAGCGTGAGTTTTTGGGCTTGTTGGAGCAGGCGGGCCTAGATTCGGGTCAGATTGAGCGAACTGCGCGGTTTCGAGAGCTGGTGATCGAAGAGTGCAGCCGCCAGAACCTCACTAAACTGGTCTCGCCACAGGACTTTTTTCAGGGCCACGTTCTGGATGTGCTGGAGTTAAGGCGGTTTCGGGAGAGATCAGGTGGTTCTGTTTCGAAGCGATGGATGGATTTAGGCACCGGAGCGGGTGTTCCGGGCCTGCTCTCGGCGGCGCTCTTTTTGGATGAGCAATGGCTACTCGTCGATTCAGAGCTGAGGAAGGCCGAGTTCTTGTCTCGTGCGGTAGATGCTCTTGGCTTGAGTAGTCGGGTCACGGTAATTCACTCTCGGGCAGAGAAGATTCGTGAAGACGAGTTTCCAGAGGTGATTGTTTCGCGCGCGGTGGGGTCTGTTGAGAAGATTTTTAGCTGGCTGGAGGTCTGTTCCACGTGGAACAGCCTTGTTTTACTGAAAGGGCCCCGATGGGATCTGGAGTGGGCCGAATTTTTGCGTTCCCGCTGGAGGAAACATCTCGAGATCGAGAGCTCGCATCGCTATTGCGTGCGCGACGAGGTGGAGCGAGTGATTATCCAGCTTCGTCGTGTTCCACGTGGAACACGAAAATGAGTGGAATCTTCTAGAAAACACTTGAACGGCACAGAACTGATGGCTAGTCTTGCATTCAAGAGTGAGTAGTCCTCTAAAAATTACTCTGTGGCACCACAACCACAAGTTTCTCGGGAGTAGGAGATGGATGCCTACTCCCGAGACAGCACAAAATCAGGGGTCTATGGGAAAAATTATAGCGTTGGCGAATCAAAAGGGCGGGGTTGGTAAAACCACCACGACAGTGAATCTGGCGGCCTCGCTTGCGCTCGGCGAGAGAAAGACTTTGGTCATCGATTTTGATCCCCAGGGAAACGCCTCGTCTGCTTTGGGTGTTGATCGCTCGACACTCTCCGGCAAGACCGTGTATCAGGCACTGATTGGTCAAATGGACATGGCGGCAATCATTCAGCCTACTGAAATGGAGTGTTTGTCAGTAGCTCCTGCAAACGGCGATCTTGCTGGTGCCGAAATTGAGCTGGTCAGCGCTTTCGCACGTGAAAATAAGCTCAAGGCGGCTCTGGCTCCGTTAAAACAGCAGTACGACTATATCCTTATCGATTGCCCGCCTTCTTTGGGGCTTTTGACGATCAACGCGCTCACCGCCGCCGACAGCTTCTTGGTTCCCTTGCAGTGCGAGTATTTTGCTTTAGAGGGCCTCACTCAGTTGCTCCATACGGTTTCGCTAATTCGACAAAGCACCAACCCAGGCATTGAGCATGAGGGCATTATCCTCACCATGTTTGATGGGCGAAATAATCTCGCCAATGAAGTGGTGAAGGAAGTTCGCGATCACTTTGGCCCACTGGTTTTTGAGGCGGTAGTTCCGAGAAACGTTCGTCTTAGCGAGTGCACCAGCTTTGGAAAGCCAGTAGTCCTTTACGATATCGATTCAAAGGGGTGTTTGGCCTACTTGAATCTGGCGAAGGAGCTCATTGCAAAGTCGCAGCCCAGAAACTTGTTTAGCGCCCCAGCGCCAGCTTTGGCCGGGCAGCAATTAACGTTTTCATAATTTGGGAATAAGGGGAATTCGGTGGCTCAGAAAACAGTTTTAGGTAAAGGTCTGGCGTCGCTGTTGCCGGGGGCAGCCGCTTCTGTCCCTCTGGCTTCGGCAGTCGCTGCGTCTGCTGACGTTGCAATGTCGGGTGGTTCAGTGCCGGTCTCGCATATGTCTGTTCAGTCAGGGAACCAGGACCGACACCCAGGCATCACTTTTCTGCCGATCGAGGAACTTGAGGTTAACGAGTATCAGCCTCGTCGAAGCTTTGACGACACCTCGTTGGCCGAGCTTGCTCAATCCATCAAGTCCAGTGGCGTGATTCAACCGCTTGTAGTTAGACGCACCGCGGCAGGCTATCAGCTCATCGCTGGCGAGCGCCGCCTTCGGGCCTCAAAAATCGCTGGGCTCAAACAGGTTCCAGTGGTTGTCCGGCGCTCGACCGATCGTGAAGCGCTTGAGATGGCGCTCATTGAGAACATTCAGCGAGAAAACCTGAACTGTATCGATGAGGCGCTGGCCTATCAACAGCTCATGGATGAATTTCAGTTATCACAGGAAGAGGCCGCCCTTCGCGTTGGCAAGGAGCGAGCCTCTGTCGCAAATTACTTGCGACTGCTCCGTCTTCCTGAGGCGATCATTGACGACCTTAAGCGAGGCCTGCTCTCTTTTGGCCACGGGAAGGCGCTGTTGATGGTTGACGAGCCGGACGCTCGTTTAGAACTGCGAAAAAAAATTATCGAGGGTAAATGGAGTGTTCGGCAAGCTGAGGCGGAAGCACAGGCGCTGAAGCAAAACGGCGAGCCTAACGCTAACGTCGCTGACACTGCTGCAATTCAAGCCCAGAAAAATGACCCCGTTCAGCAACGGCTGGCCGTTCTCTCGCAGGAGTTGACCCGCACTTGGAGTGCCCGCGTCGAAGTTAAGGGTACACGCCGAAAAGGGAAGGTTCTGATTCATTATCAGGGCGCAGAACAGCTTGAGAGAATTCTCGCAGCCATGCAAAATCCTAGACTATGGGAATCTCAGAAGCATTAACGCCAGGCTCAGTTCATAACGCGGTCTCGGGTGTGATTGAGGCAGGTTGTGAATTCGAGGGAAAGTTAAGCTTTTTGGGAGCGGTTCGAATTAGTGGTGTTTTCCGTGGAGAAATTTTTACGCCCGACACTCTGATTATCGGCGAGGGAGCGCGCGTTCAGGCGAAAATCCAGGCGGGAGTTGTCATCATCAGTGGCGAGGTGAGTGGGGAAATCCGAGCGAGATATCGAGTAGAGATTCAGAAACCCGCCATTTTCAGAGGCGATATTTATACTCCCAGCCTTCGAGTGGAAGACGGCGTGATTTTCGAGGGGAGCAGTCGCATGGTGCGAGGGGGGCTTACTTCCCCGTCGCTCGCACTTTCTTCAAGAGAGTGATTGTCAGTTCTGAGTTCATTCCTAGTGATTTGATTCTCGTTACCGCTTGACCTTGCAGCAAACGGCGTGTTAGCTCGCACGGAATTCATCACTCATGGGAGCTTAATGTGACCGCGATTCTCCAGCAACTCGGTCTCGATTCGACCTTTTTCACTCAGCTCGGCGTCTTCTTTTTTCTTTTTATTTTCTTAGGCGCCATTTACTTCAATCCTTTTCTCAAGCTCCTCCAGGAGCGTCACCGGCGCACAGTAGAGGACCGGCAGAGGGCCGATACCATGATGGCCGAGGCCGCAACCAAACTCTCGGAGTATCAGGCGCAGTTGCAGTCGGCTCGAGTTGAGGCCAGAGCCGAAATGGAGAAAGTCATCGCTGAGGCAAAGGCTGCCGAAGCAAAGATTCTTTCTTCGGCCCGGGAAGAGGCTCGGAAGATTGCCGTCCTTACCGCGAGTGAAGTTGACGCTGAAAGGGTGCGCCTGCGGGCTCAGCTCGAGCTTGATGCCGAGGCTTTGGCGAGCGCAATTTCAGAAAAACTCTTAATTAAGAAGGGATGAGCTTCAAGTGGAGACCTTGATTGCCCCGTTTTTAAATGTTTTGGCCCTGCTGGCGGTTCTGGGGTTTTATCTCAGAAAGCCTTTGGCCGTTTATGT
This sequence comes from Pseudomonadota bacterium, assembly GCA_039800365.1. Taxonomy (GTDB): domain Bacteria; phylum Bdellovibrionota; class UBA1018; order UBA1018; family UBA1018; genus CAIOHW01. Next base: position 600 of record JBDLQW010000014.1, on the reverse strand, counting down.
TGCTCAACGCCATGAGACAATCACAGCAGAGTTGGGCGATGCGCGAGTGGCTCTCTCTCGGGCCACTCAGCAAGTGGCGGAGCTCAAACAAAAGCTTCTCGGAATGACCGAAGAGCTTGCGTCTCTCAAGGTGCAGGCACGTCAAGAGGCGAAGGCCTCTTCCGAGGCGATTTTAGCCTCTGCACAGTCGCTTTCTCGGTCAATTCTCAGCGATGCTCAAGCAGCGGCTGTTCAAACGAAGGCAGAGTTTAAAAAGGCACTTCGAATGGATCTCGCGTCATTGGCGATTACCAGGGCAGAGGTTCGCCTTCGAGACCGGCTCACCGGCGAGGATCATGCACGAATTCGTCGAGAGTTTTCGACCCTTGTGGAGAAGTCGCAATGAGTGTCTCTAAAAGCTACGCTGCAGCTCTATATGCGGCTGCGCAGTCTGAAAAACTTGGTGCAACCGAGCTTGATCAAGTGCAGGAAAGCCTGCAGTTTTTTGCTGCGCAGATTCAGCAGAACGCCAGCCTGAGGTCCGTGCTTTGCGGACCGACTGCAACCCTATCTGAGAAATCTGGCGTTGTTCAGGCGCTAGTCTCTCAGATGCGTCTCCCC
>JBDLQW010000013.1:0-10864 GCA_039800365.1 Pseudomonadota bacterium | reverse complement strand
GTTCCCACGGCTGCCATCCGAGATGAAGGCGCCTCCCGGCATTTCATGCCGGCTCAGGTTCCCGCTCTTCCTACTTTCAAGATTCAAAAGTTCGTCTCGCAAATTATCGTCGAAAAGGGTCTCGATTACCGAACAGGCGTGGTTCACACCACGGACTATCGATTCTGGGAATTTGATGATCGGTTCAAGGCCCAACTTTATGAAGAGCGAGCCCTTGGAATCGACATGGAAACGGCGACTCTTTTTGTTGCCGGCTTCGCCGCGAAAGTACCCATCGGCGCGTTGCTGCTCGTTTCAGACTTGCCGCTGCAGCGAAATGGCATCAAAACAAAAAAGTCGGCGTCGGCAGTTTTCAGAAATTACACCGACCTTCATCTTGAAATCGGAATCAAGGCGATGAGTGAAATCGCTGAACGAGGCGAACATATCCGCCACTATAAGTGGTGAGCGAGAACAAGTGAGCACGACATGCTGAAGAAATTCTTAGATTTCTTTTCAAACGACTTAGCTATCGACTTAGGAACGGCCAACACCCTGGTCTTCGCCCGCGACCGCGGCATCATCATCAATGAGCCCTCAGTGGTCGCCATTCATCGAAATGCCCGAGGTCAGACTCGCGTCTTGGCGGTAGGAAAAGAAGCCAAGGACATGCTGGGCCGTACTCCGGGCTCGATCCAGGCTATTCGCCCCCTCAAGGATGGCGTTATTGCGGACTTCGAAGTCACGCAGTCGATGCTCAAGTACTTCATCCAAAAAGCCAGTGAGCGCCGAACGTTCATTCGGCCACGAATCATTATCTGCATTCCGTTTGGAATCACCCAAGTCGAGAAGCGCGCTGTGAAAGAGTCAGCCCAATCTGCAGGTGCCCGTGAAGTGTACCTGATCGAAGAGCCCATGGCAGCGGCGTTAGGCGCTGGGCTTCCGATTCGCGAGCCTAGCGGAAACATGATTGTCGATATCGGTGGCGGAACCACCGAAGTGGCCGTCATTTCGTTGGGTGGAATCGTCTACTCGCGCTCGGTTCGAGTCGCGGGAGATAAATTCGACGAGTCCATCGTCAACTACATTAAAAGAAAGTACTCGCTTTTGATTGGAGAGCGAACTGCAGAGCAGATCAAGCTCTCCATCGGCTGTGCTTATCCATTTGACGAAGAAAAGACCTATGAAGTGAAGGGTCGTGACTTGATCACGGGAGCCCCGAAAACGATCGAAGTGAATTCAGAAGAAGTTCGTGACGCCTTGGCTGAGCCTGTTTCGGCCGTGGTGGATGCGATTAAAACAGCCCTAGAGCGAACCCCTCCTGAACTTGCGGCTGACATCGTCGACAACGGAATCATCTTGGCGGGTGGCGGCTCGATGCTTGCTAATCTGGATATCCTCATCAAAGAGAAAACCGGCCTTCCAGTGGCCTTGGCAGAGGACCCCCTGACCTGCGTCGTACGGGGCTCAGGAAAAGCTCTTCAGGATATGGACCTCCTGAGGAAGGTGACGATTGTTTGATCGTAGGAGCTTCTTCGCAGTCAAAGAGGAGGACTCGCGCCTTCGCTTGATTCGAGAGGGAGCCAAGACTCAAGCCCCTGCACTGCTCTGGACAGCTGGAAAACCATCGACAGTACGAGCAACCCTCACGCACTTCGATTTCGCCAAAAGACGATTTCACGTTGGGGTCTCAGAGCGAGTGGATCCTCGTAAGATTTTGGAGCTCATTGCCGATCCCCAAGGTATCCTCTTTCAGGTCGAGCTTGGACGCGTGAAGCTCATGTTTCGAACGCTTCTGGGGCATTACGATCAGGGAAAGCCCGTGATTGAGTTTCAGATTCCGGATCAAATCTACAAAGTTCAGCAACGCAAAGAGCCCCGAGTCTCTACTCGCGACATCGCGGGACTGCACGGAAGCCACGAAGATCCTCATCTTCCCGAAAAACGGATCAGCCGCAAAATCCTCGATTTGAGTGAGGGCGGGGTGTCGCTAAAAATTTTCGTTGGCGAAGACCGACATTATCAGGTCGGGAAGCAATTTCAGGAGCTTCAAATTCAGCTTCCCGAGTCATTTTTTCAATGTTTGGGACAGGTTCAAAACATTCGTTTGGTCAAGCTAAGTGAGAACGAATCCGAGATGGTGATGGGCATCAAGTTCGTCAGTCTTTCAGAAGAAAATCGAATCAAAATTCAAAATTTCATTCAAAGTCGGGTCATGCAGGAGTTTGGCGAAATGATGATTCCGATGCCCTCAACCGATAACCCCTCACCCTCAAAGATCTGAAATGGCCTACAATCCTAAAGATTATTACTTTCATAAGGCCAAGGCTGAAAACTATGCGGCAAGATCCGCCTTCAAGCTCGAAGAGATGGATCAGCGATTTAAGGTGCTTCGCCCTGGGCAGCAAGTGTTAGACCTAGGTGCTGCCCCGGGCTCTTGGTCGCAATATGCGGCTCGAAAGGTTGGCCCGCGAGGAAAAGTGCTGGGCTTGGATCTGCAAAAAATCACGATCAAGCTCCCTAACGCCACTTTCATTCAAGCAGACATGCGAGATCTCAATCTCGCCGACGCCATGAGAGAGCATGGCTTTGAACCCCCATTCGACCTGGTCATGTCCGACATGGCCCCAAAGACGACCGGAATTCGGGTGACCGATCAGGCACGCTCGCTAGAGCTCTGCCAGTTGGCTCTTGAGGCGGCCCAGCGGTTTCTGAAGACCAATGGCACGTTCATCGCGAAGCTCTTCCACAGTGAAGACTTTGAGGCGTTTCGAGCGACTCTGAAGCAAAATTTCGAAAAAGTTGAAGTTCTCCGCCCCAAGAGCACCCGCAAAGAAAGCAAAGAAGTGTTTCTGGTTGGCATCGGTTTCCGTGGAAAACCCTCGTTCTAGCGGGTTTCGGGACACTTCGGACAGGCCTTGACGATATCCATGGCAATCGAACGCCAGGCGCGCATCAGGTTCGTTCGAAACCCGACAATAATCACCGACAATACCGAAAGCGCAATCATGAGGGTCAATACATACTCAACCAGAACCTGACCGCGCGTGCCGCCACTGCTGATATTTGATGGTAGCGCCCGAAATCCTGAGTTGCGCTGTCTCATTCCCTAATTTTAAGTTAAAGGCGATGCTCATGACAAGCGAACAGCGCCCCCCTCAAGCTTCAAAGAACCTTAAGAAGGTTTTTCTTCCCATCTTCGTGATCCTCGCCCTAGCCTGGGGTGGCCTGGCACTCCTGAAATCAACCCTGCCCGAGAAATCATCAAATCAGCTCACGCTGAAGGTGGGCAGCACCCTTCCGGATCTGGAACTTTATCGACCCGACGGCTCGAAAGCTCGGCTTTCTGAGATGATGAAAACCGTGACCCTCATCAATTTTTGGGCCACCTGGTGCGAAGCCTGTATCGAGGAGATGCCATCGCTGGTCAAATTTCATCAAACCTATCGTGATCGGGGCGTCGAAGTATTGGGCATTAATTTAGATGAGGCCCCCCAAAAGGCGATTGTCAGCACGAAAGAGGAATTCGACATCGGATTCGAGAATTTCATCGATCACGACGGCGAGCTCTCGAATGCTTTCGATGTTCATGCGATTCCGCTGACTGTTACGATCGACTCTTCGAGAAAGATTCTGGAGTTGCAAGCAGGCGACCGAGACTGGATGGAGCCAAGCTATCTCAAAAAAGTCGATGGGTGGCTCTCGGAAAGCTCCCCGACGGAAGCGTCAGCTCAAGACCAAGCAAACCGATAGTAGCACTCTTCAAAACGTGGGAAGGGAAGCACCGAAAACGCTGCGTCCATTCCGGGCTCAAGCGTGCCTCGACGATTTTGAAGCCCCAAAGCGCAGGCCGCATTGTAGGTCACTGAGGCGAGCAGCTCAACGCGGCTCATTCCTAGATACAGTGCCGCGATGGTCATCACCACAGGAAGGTTGGTCGTCATGCAGGTACCTGGGTTAAAGTCGCTTGCCAGCGCGACTCTCGCACCCCTTTCAATCAGACGCCTTGCCGGAGCGTGAGCGGCCTTGAGATAAAAGGCCGTACCGGGAAGCAAAACAGCCGTCGTATTCGAATGTGCCAGAGCCTCGATGCCGACATCCGAAATCTGAAGCAAATGATCGGCAGAAAGTGCACCTAGCTCAGCAGCAAGCTCTGAAGCACCCGTCTGCGACAATTCATCTGCGTGAATCTTGATCTGGAGGCCCAGGTCTCGAGCCGCCAAAAGAAGTCTCCGGCCTTCTTTGATCGAGAAATAACCCTCGTCAATGAACACATCACACGCATCCGCCAACCGCCGCGCCGCAATCGCGGGCAGGGTCTTCTGAATCATCTCAGCAAGGTACTGTTCACGATCTCCTCCCGGAGGAAATGCGTGGGCTCCAAGGTAAGTGACCTGAAACCTGATTTCAGGAAAAGCGCGCTTCAAGCGTTGAGCGACCCGAAGCTGCTTGAGCTCGGAGTCGTGATCCAACCCATAACCGCTTTTAACTTCCAGGGTTCTCACGCCAAAACGATAAAGCTCTCGCGTGCGCTCGCAGGCCAATTGAAAGAGCTCGTCTTCAGATGCTTCTCGAGTTGCTCGTACCGTTCTTAGGATTCCACCACCCTCACGAGCAATTTCCTCATAGGTCGCGCCCGCACATCTTCGAGCGAACTCGCCCGAGCGGTCTCCAGCAAAAATCAAGTGGGTGTGAGCATCAACAAAACCCGGCAAAACCGCTTGTTTGAGTTTGAGATTTCGCCGTTTAGCGCTGAGATAGCGCTTGGGAAGATTCTCGGTTTTTCCAACCCACAGAATCTTCTGGGGCAGAAGTTTTTTTCCTACGGCGCGAACCGAATACACGAGGGCAGCATCCTCAATCAGTCCGATATCGCCGTCGTCTAGAAGACGACCGTCTTTTTCGCGAATCCCGCTACCGGTCAAAAGCTCAGAGGCATGTGTGAGAACTTGAAAAGGTGCCACGAGCTGAAGCTAACAAAACCTCGGTCGGGATTCTAGGCTCAGAACGACCACTACCGAACGAAGGTTTCAATGGTCGAGCACTTTCTGCTCAGCTGACCTCCGCTGATGCAAACCGTATTTCGCATCCAACCCTTCTTCATCTCGGGAACTCGCACCCGAATCACCAGCGACAAAGAGGCTCCTGGGTCTAATGCCGAAATGACCCAGCTCGCGCGATTTACGGGCAAGGGATCCGCTGACTCGCCACCCGGAAGTACGACTCGATCGGGTAGAGGAAGGCCTTCGATCCACTCAGCTTCTTGAGGCAGATAATCGGTGACTTCGAGCGAACGAAGCGAACACAGTCCTGAATTATGGATCTCGATCCGATAATCGAGGGCCTCTCCTGGTAATGCGCTAGGCGCTGTGCTTTGTCGTAAGCCCACTCCCTCACAGGGCTCGGCCGCTCTCGACTTCATACCTCCGAGCAAGATCACTATTGCCAATAGAGCTCTGGTTATCGAAACCACGGCTGATCCCTCCATGTCTGTGTCGAAATGAGCTCTTGAGCCCATTTTCCTGGATGAAAACAATCGGCAGCTAGCGCCCCAAGGGGAATCTCCAGCTGAAACAATCGGTCGCTGTAGGCTACTTCGAGACCTGGAAAAGCCGACTCAAGCTCGAGAGCTGTGCTCCGCAAACTGGCATTCACCCGCTCAACGATCGCGAGACGCTCGAGGTACTGATCATTTCCAGTCCAAACCGTCAGAGGCGTGCACATCCGAAGCAAATGATCTCTGACGGTTGAGCAGCTCAATCCGAAAAGCGTTTGGGCTCGCAAGAAAGCAGGTGTACCCAGATTGGGAATTCTTGGCGCTCCCACGACGAGTACTCGAAGTGGCGTACCCCGGGGAATTCCCTTCCAGAGCGCCGTCAGCGCCTCCTCTAAATTTCGTCGCACCGAATCACTCAGGAGGTTCGAATCCCCCCCGCTGCAGGCATCATTGGATCCAATGGTGAACGCCAAGTATTTTAGGCCCCGATAGTTTCCTGAGTGAAGCGCGGTCAGCACCCGGTGAACCTGATCCTTCAAATCAGCGGTTGTCGAGCCGGGTACTGCCACATTAAGCGCCTCAAGGCTCTGGCCGGGCTCATTTCGAGCCATCCACTCTCGTAACAAAACATAATGCGATCGCAACGCCTCGCCCGACCCCCACGAGAGCTTGCGTTTATTGGTGTAAATCCACTCGGCCTCGTAGCCCTGATCACGCCAGGCTAAGACACTTTCTTCAGGAGTGGGTGCGTCTGGAATGGGAAGATCCGCAAGTGTTGCTGCGGCGATAGAATCTCCGAGGATCGCCATCAGCCAAGGGGCACGCTGGGGACGCGAACCCAACGCATGACCTGTTGGCAAGCCCAAGAAAAACCCAGCAGTAATGACAGCAATGATCCGCCAGCTTCGCACGAAGAATCAACGCTGCAAAATGCTGGACCAGATCAAAAAAAGAGTTCGATGAAAATCGAATCGCCCTCAGATGCCGATCACGAAGCCGACCGCTTGCGAGTGGAGAAGGCGCCGCGCGCCACCGATCGAAACTCAGTCGATCCTAAAAGCGTTTCCAGTTGAATCAAATCCTCATGAAATGACCGATCTTCTTCGGCATACTTCGCGTGGCGTCTGACTAGTGAATGCAATTGCTCTAAAGACTTCGTGCTCCGCAAGGGGCGAAGCAGATCGATTCCCTGTGCGGCACTCAAAAGCTCCATGGCCAGAACCCGCGCAGAATTTCTAATGACGAGCTCGGCCTTGCGCGCAGCCCATGCCCCCATACTGACATGGTCTTCTTTATCGGCTGAAGTCGGAATCGAGTCGACACTCGCTGGATGACACAGCGTCTTGTTCTCAGAAACGATTGACGCTGCTGCCACTTGAATGATCATAAATCCGCTATTCAGTCCGCCCTGTTTCACCAGAAAGGCCGGAAGATCCGAAAGCGCCGGATTGATGAGCTTCTCAATTCGCTGCTCTGAAATGCTCGCGATCTCCGCCATGGCGATGGCCAGGGCATCCATGGCAATCGCCACAATCTGACCATGAAAATTTCCACCGCTCAAAATCTTCCCGGTTTCAGGAAAGAGCAAAGGATTGTCAGTAACGGCGTTCACTTCCCGCTCGAGAACTTCACGCACGAACCGAAGCACGTCGCGTGATGCTCCGTGCACCTGAGGCATACACCGTAGCGAATACGGATCCTGTACCTTACCGCAGCCCTCATGGCTCAAGGCGATCTCGCTTTTTCCTTGGCCACTCAAAACGGCTCGAAGATTCGCCGCTGTTCGAATCTGTCCTGGATGAGGTCTCACGGCATGAATCTCAGGCTCGAAAGCCGTCACCGTTCCTCGCATCGCTTCGACAGACATGGCGCCAATCAAGTCGGCCGCATCGCAAAGATGCTCGGCTCGGGCGAGCGCCAAACTTCCGATAGCCGTCATGAACTGGGTGCCATTGATCAGAGCCAGTCCTTCTTTAGGCCCAAGCCTCAAGGGCTGAAGCTTGAACTTTCGAAGGGCCGCTGACGCCGCCATCTCCACACCCTTGACGCGAACTTTGCCTTCTCCAATCAATGGCAACGCCAAATGCGAAAGCGGAGCGAGATCACCGCTGGCACCTACCGAGCCCTGCTCAGGAACGAGAGGATGAATGCCGAAATTCAAAAACTCTAAGAGGCGCTCCACGGTTTTGAGCGCCACCCCGGAATGGCCCTGGCAAAGATTCCAGGCTCGAAGCAAAAGCATGGCGCGAACCGGAGCATCATCGAGATACCGACCCACCCCCACTGCATGAGAACGAATCAGATGCACCTGCAAGCGCTCGATGTCGGAATCGTCAATTCGAACGTTCGACAAAAGCCCAAAGCCCGTGTTGATACCGTAAAACGTCGCTCCTGATCGAGCTTTTTTGATCAAAAAGTCGTGAGCGGTTTTGATCTTTCGTTGAGCTTTTGGGCCAAGACTGACCTTCCGCCCCCCCTCAGCAACGCTCACCACGTCCTCGATGCTCAGTGTTGAGCTTCCGAGCACCAGGCTTCCCGGCATTTTTTTCGAAGCAGATCGCGTTTTCATGACGAGCCTCTCAGTGAGGAAATGGCTTGAGCGCGGTCGGTTTGTCCAAACACCGCAGACCCAGCTACAAGAATATCGGCGCCGGCGACAACTAAGGATCGCGAATTCGCTGAAGACACCCCGCCATCCACTTCAATTAAAAACGAAAGACCCCGCTCGGCCCGAATGCGGGCAAGCTGCTCGACCTTCTGCAGTGATTTTTCGATGAATTTCTGACCTCCGAAGCCAGGATTCACACTCATCACCAAGACCAAATCGACCAAATCCAAAACCTCTTCAATCGCTGAAACAGGAGTGGCGGGATTCAAGGACACCCCCGCCTGGCATCCTCGCTCGCGAATACGCCGCAAAAGTCGATCGAGATGATGCGTAGATTCGACATGAACCGTGATCACCGACGCACCCACATCAGCGAACTCTTCTACCCAATGCTCAGGTTCGCTGACCATCAGATGGCAATCTAAAACCAAATTCGTCATGGGCTTGAGGGCCGCAACCACTAAAGGACCCACCGTAAGATTGGGAACGAAATGCCCGTCCATCACATCCACATGAAGCCAATCGGCCCCTCCACGCTCAACATCAGCGACCTCGTCTCTCAAACGCGAAAAATCCGCTGACAAAAGACTGGGAGCAATCCGTACAGAAGAATGATGTGCCATGGCCATGAAAGATTTCCCGTTATCGAAAATGTGCGACCGACTTGACTACTTTAACGGCGAATAAGCGCCGATCCAAGTCAAACTAGCTTCCACTGAAAGGGATGAGATCCGGAATTCTGCCGCCCTCGAAGTCCGCTCAGGAACTCAGTAGCGGACTGAACGCGCTTGCCTTCGGCCTGAAGTTGCAACACTTCCAGGCACCCATCAGAAGCGCCAAGAAAAAGCTTTCCGTCAGACTCAAACAAGAAACCTGGCTTCGAGCGCACCTCAGATCGAAGCAGAGCGCGCTTCACTTTCAGGCGCTCTCCGGTCTCTGCCAGAAATACGCTTGTCCCTGGCCAGGGGTTCAAAGCTCGAATCCTACGATCCAGCTCAGCGATCGTACACGAGGGGTCGAGGCGCTCCATCTCGCGAGTGAGCTTACTGGCAATCGTTACTCGAGACTCGTCCTGAGGAACGCCCTGAAGCGTTCCACTCACCAGCCCCTCGATCGTTCGGGCCAAAACTCCCGCTCCAAGCTGAGCCAAGCGATCATGAAGAGACTGAGCGGTTTCTTCCGGGGAAATCGCGGTCTTCTCGAGAGCCAAGACATCGCCGGCATCAAGCTTCATGACCATGCGCTGAGTACTGACGCCGGTCTCAGCATCACCAGCCAGAATGGCCCATTGAATGGGGGCGGCGCCTCGCCAGCGAGGAAGAATCGAAGAGTGGACGTTCACACAACCCAGAGACGGAAGATCTAAGACGTTTTGCCGCAGGATCTGCCCATAGGCCACAACGAGGATCAATTCTGGCTGAAGAGCTGCTAGGCGCTCGAACTCTCCCGGTGCCGAAAGCTTTTCAGGTTGAAAGACCGGAATTCCCAGCTCAAGTGCCTTGAGTTTTACGGGAGGCGCCTTCAACTCAAGCCCCCGTCCGACAGGACGATCAGGCTGAGTGTAAACAGCCACAATATCGCAAAGTCGGTGAGCCTCGCTCAACGACGGAACCGCGAATTCCGGGGTTCCCATGAACACAGCGCGCACACGTTGTGACGGCGCCATCAATCAAGACTCCCGCTTTCGAGGGCTCCCGAAATCATGGAGATCCGATCCGGGCCCCAGATCGCCGCGCGCTTCGCGCTCTCGCCTCTCTGCGAGCAGCTTTTTCTTCACCATCTGTTTCTTCAGCGGACTTAAGCGATCGATGAAAAGTTTTCCGTCGAGATGGTCCAGCTCATGTTGAATGCAAACCGCAAGCAACCCATCAGCATCTAGGGTCTGGGTCAAACCATCAAGATCGAGGTACTGCAGCTTAATTTTCTCGGCACGCTCAACTTCGGCAGTATACTCGGGCACCGAAAGGCAACCCTCTTTAAATAAAATCTTGCCCTCGCGTCGAATGATCTCAGGATTAATGATGACCCGCGGGTTAACATTCACCAGTTGGAGGCCTGAACCCTCTTTCTGGCTTTCTTTCTGGCTTTCTTTCTGGCTTTCTTTCTGGCCTTCTTCAATTCCTGAAGCCATTTCCTGAAGGTCGTAGTCGGTATCGATCACCACGATCCGCTCGAGTAGTCCCACCTGGTTCGCTGCTAGCCCCACGCCCGGAGCATCATACATGGTCTCGAGCATGTCATCGGCCAGCTTTCGATAAGAAGCCTCAACTCGCACCACCGGCTTGGCCTTCTGAGAGAGAACTGGATCAGGAAACGTATAAATCTTTAACTTCGCCATTACTCACCTTGAAGTCGCCCGCGTCAGGCGCTTTTTCGAAAAACCAGCACCATCGCCAGAGCGAAAAAAATCAGACTAGGCAGCCAAGCCGCAAGCAACGGATGCAATGCGCCATTGGTGCCGAGAGATAAGCTGATGGAGTAGAAAAGCCAATAGAAAAACGTCGCGCCAAGCGCCAGTCCCAGATCGCGAGCAAGTCCGCCGGAGCGTCGACTGCTCATAGAAAAAGGCACGCCCATCCAGCACATAATTAAAGGCATGAAACAAATTGCGATTCGAGAGTGAAACTTCACCTCAAAAGACCGCGTATTCGTTCCTGCTTCTCGCATCCGAGCGATGTACGACCAAAGCTCTCTTAGACGAAGCGTATCGACTTCTTTCTCAATTTCCTGAAAGTCTTTGGGTGTTTCGCTGATCAGCAACTCTTTGGTATCGAAATGCT
>JBDLQW010000012.1:0-22567 GCA_039800365.1 Pseudomonadota bacterium | reverse complement strand
ATCTTTAGGGGTTCTGGCCGCGAACCATCCGTTACTATCGAAGCTCGGATGGGCGTTTGCCGCTTTAGTGGCAGGTGGCTTTATCGCACAGCCTGTAGCTGTGTACTTCTTCGGACTCGGAGGTGCCCTATGAGCACGCATCCTAAACTCAATTCTAAGGTTCCCGCGGGCGCGATCGAAAAGAAATGGTCGACCCAGAAATTCGAGAACAAGCTCGTCAACCCCGCCAACCGCCGAAAGCATACTGTTATCATCGTGGGTGCTGGTTTGGCCGGAGGGTCTGCCGCTGCATCTTTAGGTGAAGCCGGGTATCGGGTGAAACTTTTCGTCTATCACGATAGTCCCCGTCGCGCGCACTCGATCGCGGCGCAAGGGGGCATCAACGCTGCGAAAAATTATCAAAACGACGGCGATTCGGTTTATCGGCTCTTTTACGACACGATTAAAGGCGGAGATTTTCGAGCTCGCGAAGCCAATGTGTATCGCTTGGCCGAAGTTTCGGTGAATATCATTGACCAGTGCGCTGCCCAGGGGGTGCCGTTTGCTCGAGAGTACTCCGGCTATCTTTCGAATCGTTCGTTCGGTGGGGCGCAGCTTCAGCGCACGTTCTATGCGCGAGGACAGACCGGTCAGCAGCTGCTTTTGGGGGCTTATGGCTCCTTAATGAGGCAGGTTGATGAAAAGAACGTCGAGCTTTTTGCTTATCACGAGATGCTGGATGTCGTGGTCGTTGATGGCCGCGCTCGCGGCATCGTGGTTCGTGATTTGAGAACCGGAGCGCTTTCTGTTCACACGGCAGATGTCGTGGTGCTCGGCACGGGCGGCTATGGCAACGTGTTTTATCTTTCGACGAATGCCAAGAAATCGAATTGTACGGCGATTTGGCGCGCACACAAAAAGGGCGCGTTTTTCGGCAATCCCTGCTTCACGCAAATTCATCCCACCTGCGTGCCAGTTTCTGGCGAGTATCAGTCGAAGCTCACGCTGATGTCGGAGTCGTTGCGAAACGACGGTCGGGTTTGGGTTCCGAAAGCCAAAGGTGACCGCCGCCATCCGCGCGACATTCCAGAAGCTGAGCGAGATTATTATCTCGAGCGGATTTATCCTGCGTTTGGTAATCTCGTTCCACGCGACGTGGCTTCTCGAGCCGCCAAAGCCATGTGCGATAAAGGCCATGGCGTTGGTCAAACCGGTTTGGCGGTTTACCTCGACTTCGGTGACGCCGTGAAGCGCATCGGCAAGGATGGCGTGGCTAAGAAGTACGGCAATCTTTTCGAAATGTACGAGAAGATTACAGGCGAAGACCCCTACGAAGTGCCGATGCGAATTTATCCGGCCGTTCACTACACGATGGGAGGGCTCTGGGTGGATTATCAGCTGCAGAGCACGATTCCTGGGCTTTTCGTGATCGGTGAAGCGAACTTCTCAGATCACGGAGCAAACCGCTTGGGTGCCTCTGCGTTGATGCAAGGGCTTGCCGACGGCTACTTTGTGGCTCCGTACTCGATTGCCAATTATTTGGGAGGCGAGAAGTTGGCGCCGGTTGGGGTCGATCATGATGCGTGCCAAGTCGCCCTTCGCGAAACGCGCGCTCGAATCGAGAAGTTGCTTTCGATTCGTGGAAAACAGACAGCCGACTCGTTCCATCGCCGTTTGGGCAAGATCATGTGGGATCAGTGTGGCATGGCTCGAAATGCTGCTGGTCTGAAGCAGGCTATCGCTGACATTCAGAAGCTGCGTGAAGAGTTCTGGTCAGACCTCCTGGTGCCGGGCACAGGCTCTGAGCTCAATCAAGAACTCGAGAAGGCGGGAAGAGTCGCTGACTTCATCGAGCTGGGTGAGCTCATGTGCCGAGATGCGCTGGAGCGCGAAGAGTCTTGCGGCGGGCATTTCCGCGAGGAGTACCAAACTCCCGAAGGCGAGGCGCTTCGAAATGACGAGAAATTCGCGCACGTGGCGGCTTGGGAATATCAAGGCGAAGGGAAGATTCCGCTCCGTCATCAAGAAGAGCTGAATTTCGAGTACATTCACCTGGCTCAACGTTCCTATAAGTAGAGATTCAAAAAAGAGGGATCGCATTTATGACGACAGCTCAAAGTCTCACTCTGCATTTGAAAGTTTGGCGGCAAAAAAACAGCGCCGATTCGGGTCGATTCGTGGATTACACCATTGAAAACGTGAGCGTGGCCGCTTCGTTTCTCGAGATGCTGGATGTTCTGAACGAGCAGCTGGTAAAAAAGGGCGAAGAGCCCGTGGCATTCGAGCATGACTGCCGCGAGGGGATCTGTGGTTCTTGCGCCATGATGATCAACGGATGCGCGCATGGCGATTTGCCTCGCACGACGGCTTGCCAGCTGCATATGCGTCACTTTCAAGATGGCGATACGATCGTGATCGAGCCTTGGCGGGCGCGGGCGTTTCCGGTGATCAAGGATCTGGTGGTTGATCGTTCGGCTTTCGATCGCATCATTGCGGCCGGGGGCTATGTTTCGACCAATGTGGGAAATGCTCCCGAAGCAAACTCGATCTTGGTTCCGCAGCAAGACGCTGAAGCTGCCATGGACGCAGCTGCTTGTATCGGCTGTGGCGCTTGTGTGGCTTCGTGTAAGAACGCTTCGGCGATGCTTTTCGTCAGCGCCAAAGTCAGCCAGATGGCGCATCTTCCTCAGGGACAGCCCGAACGAAGCAAACGCGCTCAGAAAATGGTGGCTCAAATGGATCGCGAAAAGTTCGGAGCGTGCTCGAATACCGGTGCCTGCGAGGCAGCATGCCCCAAGGGAATTCAGCTTTCGAACATTCGCCTTTTGAATCGCGAACTGGCTCGCGCTCAAATCAAATCTTAAGGGCATTTCATGGAACGCTTTGCGACGGTGGCAGCAGAGGCTTTATCGCGGGCTTTAGAGATGCCCGTGCTGGCATCCGAGCTCGAGAACCCTCCGGATGCCTCGATGGGCGACTTTGGCTTTCCGTGCTTTAAGCTCGCTAAGCAGTATCGCAAGGGCCCTCCTCAAGTGGCTGCTGAGATCGCGGGAAAAATCACGGGGCTGCCTCCCGAGCTTACGGTTCGGGCAGTCGGTCCCTACGTGAATTTCATGGTGCGCCCCGAGGCTTTGGCTTCGGCGCTTTTGAGCGAGATTGTGGCGGGCCCGGGGTTGGGCTCTTATGGCGCGCTTCCCCCGAAGACCCGAGGGAAGTGGGTACTCGAGTACTCGAGCCCGAACGTGGCCAAGCCATTTAATATCTATCACTTGCGAACGACGATCTTAGGGGCAGTGCTCGACCGCATTGGAAGATTTCGCGGGTTTGATGTCGTCTCGATCAATCATTTGGGAGACTGGGGCACTCAGTACGGCAAGTTAGCCATTGCGTTTCGTGAGTACGGTAAAGATTTGCCAGCAGAGCCTTCGATTAATGATTTGGTCTCGATTTATGTGAAGTTTCATCAAGCCGCCGAGACCAATCCTGCCTTGGAGGATGAGGCTCGACAGGCATTTTTGAAGCTCGAGCAGGGAGACGAGGCGATGCTCGCGCTTTGGAAGAAATGCGTCGACATTTCGCTTCGTGAGTTTCATCGGCTGTATGCTCGATTGGGCGTTAAGTTCGACTATATTTGGGGAGAGAGTCACTACACGTCGCTCTTGGGCCCGTTACTGTCTGAACTGAAGAAACGCGGCATTTTGGTTCAGAGCGAAGGCGCTTGGGTCGTTCCGGTAACCGATCGCGAGGGCAAGGAGTTGCCTCCGTGTATCCTGGAAAAAAGTGATGGGGCGACGATCTACGCCACTCGAGATGTCGCCGCCGCCGGGTATCGGTACGAAAAGTTCGCGTTCGATCGCATGAGCTACATCGTGGGCGGAGAGCAGCGGCTGCACTTTCAGCAGGTTTTCGGTGTGCTCCGAAAAATGGGTTATGAGTGGGAGTCTCGCTGCGAGCACGTTCCCACTGGGCTTTATCGATTCAAAGATGCGAAGATGAGTACTCGCAAGGGAAATTTTGTGACCCTTGAGGATGTCCTCGAATTGGCGCGTGATCGTGTGAAGGAGATTTTAGCCTCACGCGAGGGCTTGAAGCTTTCGCCTGCCGAGCTAGAAACCATGGTCGAGGCCATCGGAGTGGGCGCCGTCTTTTTTCACGATCTGCACTCTGACCCGGCCCGTGATCTTGAGTTTGATGTCGAGAGAGTGGTGGATTTCGAGGGTGAGACTGGCCCTTACCTTCAGTATGCGCATACGCGCTGCTTGAGTATTTTACGAAAAGCCCGAGAAAGTGGCGAGCTGGTCGGCGACGTGGTTTTCAGTCCTGAAGTGGTGGGCAAGCTGACAAGCGCCGAGGAATTGGGACTTCTAAAGACGTTGGGTCAGTTTCCGCTTCATCTCGAACGCACTCTTCGATTTGCCAAGGCAAGCCAGCTGGCACATTACCTGATTGATGTGACCAAAGCGTTTGGGGCCTTTTACCGAGAATGTCATGTTCTGGGACAGGCTTCGGAGGTGACCCAAGCTCGATTGTTGTTAGTTGAGGCCACTCGTCGAATCTTGGGGCAAGGGTTGACCTTGCTAGGAGTGCCGCTGCCTGAGCGCATGTAAGGATGCAGCCCGTGCTGTAGGGGGTCGTAGTTCGGCTTCTGAGGTGCGCGATCTCGAATGGGTGATTCGAAGTCCGTCGCTTTTAAGCAGTGCTCTTGCTGTTGAGCTACCATGGACTGAAAAATTCGAACGCCTCAGGAAGGATTCGCAGCCACTTCGTGACTTTCTGAATTCGCGCCCATCATCGGGGCGCTTGGGAAACTGGTTTGAAGCGTTAGTCGGCTATGCGTTGAGGGAGTCTGAGAGCGAGCCCATCGACTGGATTTCAGGTGTGGCGATTCGAGAGGCAAGCCACACTCAGGGCGAACTCGATTTAATTTTTCGACCCCAGTCGCAGCTTCTGGGCTTTGAGCACTGGGAGCTTGCCGTGAAGTTCTACCTTTGTATTGCTCGAAGTCCCTGCGAGGCCCATCGTTTAGAAAGTTATGTCGGACAGGCGCTTCTCGATCGACTAGATCTCAAGCTCTCGCATTTGATCGAAAAGCAGTTGCCTCTTGCTCGCACCGCCCAGGCGCGAGCGCATCTCGAGTCGCTTGGGTTTCGAGGCGAACCCGTTTCGAGGCTTTTTATGAAGGGGCGACTTTTTTATCCCCGATCCTGGAACCCTTCGGAGGTGCGGTTGCCCGAAGCCATCTCTCCCGCGCATGAACGCGGCTGGTGGATGGCCTGGAATGCCGAAGAGTTTCTGGGCTGGGCAGGTGATGCTCGGTGGGTGATTCTTCCGAAGAAGCGATGGTTGGGACGAGTTGAAACCGACGTCGAGCCTCAGAGTTCTCGCGAAGTCGCGGAGACCTTAGACGAGCATTTTCGAACCTCAAGAAATGCGATTCAGCTCGCGAGACTGCAGCCCGCGTTCGAAGGAGGGTATTGTGAAGCGCTTTGGCCTGAGGCACCGGGGCGAGGCATGATTCTGTGTCCGGGATGGCCATCATCAGGGCCATACTGAAGGTAGTGGCGCCTGAATTTCCTGTCCTGCGATGAAGAGTTTCCATGCGTGAAGCCAAAGGCGATGGCTGGGCTTTCCTCGATAGAGGGGGTCTCCGAGAATCGGATAGCCGAGATGTGCCAGATGCGCTCGAATTTGGTGCAAGACTCCTGTGTGAATCTCCATGGTAAAATCGAGTAGATGCTCGTCGGCGTGGGATGAGTTGCCCAGTGCTTCGGGCAGTTTTTCGAGACTGCGGGTGTTTAAGATGGTGGTTCGTGCTTCTTGGGGTTTTCCTCGGATTCGGCGAATCTGCTCTTTCAAGGAGATAGGCAGTGCAGCATCAAGCACTCGCATGCGCCGAGAAGACTTCGCATCATGGCCCATTTCGAGACTCACAAGATGAGGCAAGTCGTGTTTCCAGGGGCTTGTTGTTAGCGACAGCGCTCGATAGATTTTTCGAACGTCGGTTTTCCAATGGGTTCGATAATGAGCGTAAGCGCTCTCGGTTTTCGCAAAGGCCAGGGCGCCGCTCGTTGCCGTGTCGAGTCGATGCAAAAGCCCTCGTTCGAGTGAGTGCGGGAACGGAAGGTCAGGAAAGTGCTCGAGGGCGAGATGAATTGCCGTGCCGCGCTCTTCTGGCGAGTGAGCCGTCGAAGGCGTTCCTGAGGGCTTATCGATCACTAAGAGATCGTGATCTTCATAGACGACCGAGACCTTGGTGTTCATGGAGTGGTGCAGCTGCTGTTGTGTGCTGAAGCTGTTGAGCAGCAAGCGCCTGATTTAGGAAACAGGCTACCAATCGACGTGGCATAAGCTTTTGGAAGCCAAGAGGCCTGACATCCATAAGAGCTGACTTGGTCGAGCGCTTTTTCGATTCCCGTGATCTCTGCCAGCAGGGGCAGTTGAGTCGAGGAGGTGTCGGTGCTGGCAACAGTGATCTTTCTGCTTCCGCTGGCGGGAAGATGCCCGCCTTCTGTAGTCGTACCACGGTGCGAGGTGGGGTAGATCTCCTCGCAGTAGCTTGCCTTGGATGCAGGTTGCTTTTGGTGAATGGGGGCTGAGACGAGAACCGAAGCTTCTGGGGCGCACGCTTCAAAGAGCCGATCTTCGTAGTAAATAGGCTCCCAAGCTGCTTGCAGCGGACGAATCATGGCTTCGGCATCACTTAACTTGCCAACAGAAATCTTCAGGGTGCCTGAAGACTCGTCGTAGCGGGGAACCATCGCTTCACACGCAGAGGTTGCTGAGGGAAAGCGTAAGCCATCGGGGTTCTTTCCGGCCCAAGTCGAGTGATTCGTGGCTTTGTACCCCACCGAACCCGTGACTCCAGTGCGATCGTACCACGAGAAGGGGCAGGGCTTGGGGCCATAGGCGGTTCCGGTGACGGATGCTGCCGTCGCAGAAAGAGAAAACGTGCTTGGGCGGTCGAGAACATAAATCTGGTCGGTCTTCGCGCGCGCGTCCGTGATCCAAGCGCCGTTGGCATCGTAAATGGGCGGATAAATTGCTGTAAAACGGCGCAAACGGTACATCTTTTTTGCACTGTTATTCACCGTTACTGATCCGCAAGAGCCATCCACAAGAGGTTTTGCGGCAAAGCCTAAGCAGGCAACTGCGATGCCACTACTTTGAGTGGGCGTGGTGCCATCACAAAGCGCTGCGCCTGAGTTATTTGAAGTGCCTAGTCGATTTCGTCCATCGACTGGTACTGGAAACTCCCGCGATTTCGTGGCGGCTAGGGCAAAGCGCGAGTCCATCGGAAACAGATCGCTAGCGAGTGCGGTGTTCAGCTTTCCTGCTCCGGCAGCCACGAGCGGACACG
Source organism: Pseudomonadota bacterium (assembly GCA_039800365.1). GTDB lineage: Bacteria > Bdellovibrionota > UBA1018 > UBA1018 > UBA1018 > CAIOHW01. The sequence continues at coordinate 15,231 of JBDLQW010000012.1, read as the reverse complement.
AGAATGACGCATTTGAAGAGGGAAGTGCGAGATTTCCTTTCTGAGTATACAGGCTGTAATAGTGATTTTGGACTCGCGGCAAATCAGTGGTGTTGGCAACGCAGTCAGTACCGCCGTTAGTACTTTCAGGAAGTGAGCCACTTGCGAGAGTAACACAGAATCTTGAAGCGAAGTTCAAGCGTAAGGACTCTGGGATGACTGTGGTGTTGATGTTGTGGGGAGGCTCAAAGCCACTCAACTGACTCATTGCGGGTGTGACCATGGACCGGTGCATGCTGTTTTCGTGGCAAGCGTACCTGAGGATGTCAAAGAAGGCGTTTCCACGGTTATCGGTGAATTGCGGGCTTCCCATGGGTGGCGCGCTCGTCTCTCGAGTGACCGTAAAAGCCGACATCGCAAATTGAGGTTGTGAGGTGGTTGCCGGCACAATCTTCACTGTGAGGGCGTCGCCGCTGCCAATGTCGGTCGAGTAAAGCGCAGGTAGAGTACACGTTACGACTGCTTCTTGAATGGCCTTCAGACTCGTGAAATCGGTTCGAGCGATGGAGAGGGGGGGCTCTTCAAGAAGTGTCGAATCGCCTGGAATTGCGGTGTTGAGTTCATTCCAATCAAATCGGCATTTACAGGTATTACCGGCGCCGCAGAGCCGATCCATCGGGTAAGCCACTGGAGGAAGCAGGGCCGTTGAAGTGGGGCTTGGGGTAGGAACCGGAAGGCCGGTGTCGAACGTGACTAGAACCTGACGGTTATTCTGATCACCTTCTACTCGTGCCACGGTAATCGTTTTCGTCGGAGTGGGCAGGGGTAGCGGCGTGGGACTAGCGCCACTGGTAGTCGAGAGCTTCGAGCGCGGGTTCACTTGCGTCTCGAAACAGGCGCTGAGCATGAGAGTAATGAGTAGGAGAATACTTGGAATGAGGCGCATCGCTAAGGGCTCCTTTGTAGCACGCAAAGCGGGAATTGAATTTGAAGATCATTCTGAGTTCCTAAAGAGGCGACATAGGGTTGTGAGTTTGAGACTCCTGCCCCGGTAGATCGGGTTACTTGCCAGTTGCTGATCGAACTGCTGGTTTCGGAAGTATCAGTGATGACAAAGAGCAGATCGCTAGAGGGAAGCCCGATGGGTTGATACCAGATGTCACTTCCGGAGAACTCGGTCTTGAGTTGCCGACTACTCACGGCTTTGTTGCAAAGTCCGAATGAGTCCCAGCTTGCATTGCTAAAGCAACTAAAGCGACTGGTGTCGCAACGGTCTTCCCAGGTAGACCCAGAGACCGTAATACAGCGATGAAAATCATTGTGGGTCAACGAGGATGATGAGCCTGTCGGTAAAAGCAGCATATCCTTGAAATTGCTTACGGGAACGCGCCCCGCGACCTGTGAGCACTCACCAAAGCTCTGCTCATCGATTCCCACTCCAATGGCATCATCCGTGTCAGAACTCCAAACGCCCAGTGCCCCTGAGTTGCGTCCGCAGTCGTTATAGAAAAAGTAGTCGTTGGCTCTGTAGGTCTTTGCAGGTGCAGCGCCTGGAAGGTCTTTATTGGCAATCGTAGTTGAATTCCGAAACTTTCCGTTAGTCACGTCGCCTGGAACGGTCACGGCCTGACAAGACATGGCGAATTTCTCAAGATGAGGAACTCTTGGGCGTATGCGCTCACTGGGGTGCTGAACGAAAAGCCAAAGTTTCTTCCAAGCCATGCCGCTAGGAGTGCTTGAGGGGCAAGCATCAGAGCTATCAGGAATCGCAGCATAGCCTTGAGAGAGATTGCCGGAAGATGAAGATGAAGAGGTTGGGGCCACCCCTGGAGCAGGAGAGATCGCTATTTCTCGCACAAAGGGGGGAATGCTTTTTTTCGAAAGGTAAAAGCTCAGATAGTCTTTTCCGTCTGAAGCGATAAGGGTGGCGTCGCTCGAGTCGGTGATCGTCAGGTTGGGTGATGTATTGGATTTGGTCAGCACCAACGAGAGTGCAGCTTGGCTTGAGTTCACGTGGGGGGGGCAATGAATCTCTCGCTGATCGTCGCTAGAAAGCCCGGCAAAGGCGGCAAGAGCACCTCCACGATTGCTGGTGTAATAGGTGCGTTCGAAAGCGTTCGACTTGCTCGTGAGAAGAAGGGGGTCGATGACTGCCGGATCCATGATTCCCGTAATGAAGGGGAGGTATCTGCAAGTGTACCGGTCAATCTGTTGATAAGACATCAGGCTATTGAAGTCGTAAGTGGGTGCCATCGTGAAATTTCGTTTATTCGAATACGACGGCGTCGATTGCCGCTTCAGAAACACATCGAACGAGCCATTGAGGGCGCTGCCTGGGATCGGACAACGGGCTAGATTCGGTTCGACATAAGTCGGATCGACCTCAATGCTGACGGGAGTGGTGCCGCCATCGCTTGGGACGAATTGAAAAACACAACGGCAGCCATATTTTTCAGAGCTCGAGGTCGATTGGCAGAAGCTTTGAATTGCACCTGAATCTTTGGCTCCTGGAACGAACGTCGAGTCGTTCGTTGGCGTGGTCGACGGATAACGGGCTGCAAAGCCAATCAGGTCGATCGAGTTATCGGGAGAGAGTTGCGTTCGCACCGCCGCCTCGACCCAGACGGTAGCGACCTGATTCTCGTAAGGGTTGGGAGTGAGCTGAACTGCGGGTTTTTTTATCGTCCGCGATCCCAGTTGGTTCGTGCAGGCGGATAGGGCGAGGAAGGTAAGTGCCAGCACGCTCAAGCTTGATGGAGCGCGAGAGCGCAAAGATTTTGGCGCTATTCGTGAAAACCAAGGCCCGGTCACGGTGGAGTCTCCCTGGCTAACAGAAGAGCAAGAGGCATGCGGAAGGCCTGGTGCCGCTGAAATCAAGGACTTAGACGTGCGGATCTTCTTTGCAGCCGTCAAAATCTTAAACGCCTCCTGCCCTCTTTTCGGCAGAAAGACGATAAACCTTCGCAAAAATAGGGGATTCTCATTGGTTTTTGCGCTGTTTGGAGTTTGGGCGCTGTTTAGTTTCTGGGCAAGATAAGCGCGGGAGATGAATCAGGAAAACTGCCTGCAGTTAGCCCGAGGGGTGTGTCTCAGGAGACTGGGGGGCTGCCGGAAGTTGAACCGTGACCACAGTGCCTCGTCCTGGTGAAGAGGAGAAATGGATGCTTCCGTGATTTGCCTGAACCCACTGAAATGCTCCCGACACCCCAAGACCATGACCCGAGTGATTCGATTTCGTCTTATTAAAGCTAATCGGGCTTGTTCCAAGCGACGCGAGCTCATCTGCGGACATGCCCTTTCCGTTATCCGAAATGAGAATCAAGAGATGGTTGGCACGGCGAGAAATTGTCATCTCTATTGTGCCATCTTTCGAAATCGCCTCAGCCGCATTATTTATCAGATTAGAGAGAACTCGTTGAAGACCAGAAGAATCACATTTTGCACTGAGGTTATCATCACCCTCCTGAGTCAGGAAGTGCAAATCAAGTGTTACTCTGTCTGGTATTTCGAGACGCTTCTCTTTTATCAGCTCCCGAGCCAAGGACGCTACGTTAGTATAACCCAGCGATTGAATCGCCTTCGGTGAGTTTGATCTATTCGCAGGGATCACTAAAAGATCATTTGCGATGCTCTGGATGCGCTCAGTGATTGAATCCAAAAGCTCGAGGTAATCAGGGTCTATTTTATAAAAATGAGATCTCAAAGTCTTGAGTGCGGAGATCGGTGATTGGATATCATGGCCAACTTGATTCGCAATTCGGATCAAAACCTCTGACTCTTTGACTCTTCGCTCCTCCTCCATTTGTCGAACAAAGTTCGTCCTAATTCTCCTCTCTACAAATATGAACCCAGCGATACAGGTTAGCGAAATGATTGTAGCACCCAAGACTAAGTCCCAAACTGGAACGAAAAATACAATCTGCGTCGACGGTAGGTCGCTAATGAATTCTGTGATTGAAATAGTAGGACGAATTGAAACAGCATTCGATTCGGACGATTTTATTAAAATTGGTGATTCGCCTATCTGGCCTGACTGAATTGAGATCGAGTCTGCAAAGGAGTCGATCGCACCCTGCAGGATTCTAATGGCTGTGCGATGGTCACCAATTCGTAGGTGGTAGCTTGCGGATCTAGTCCATAGCGAGCTGATCTGACGGATGCGAATAAACTTTTGTATCAAAAATGATCCTAGAAGCATCAGATAAATTGCAAAAAAAGCCTGTAAGATAGATTTGGTATTGAGGCGCAATTTGGTGATCTCGTCTTTTAATCGTTAGCTAATTATGGAAACGGATGTTCCATGAGTTCAATTTCAAATTTTTTTGATTTCAATGAATGATGAAGCCTAAAAAACTTTTCAAGTCGCTCTAAATTCAGGTGGCTTGTTGAAGTACTGCCAAAATAAAGCGGCTGAAGTTCATTGGATTTTGCGATTGCAAGATGAGCTGAAAAATTTGGAATAAACGGAGGCGAGTACTCGAATTGATCAAAAGTGATGTGGGGCTCTGAGTTTTGAGAAATGTCGATCCCGTTTTGAATCGGATTTTCTGACGTTTGTAGGTATTGTCGTTTGAACCAATACCAATAGTCTGGGTTGAGGAGAAGAGAAGCGTGTTCCTCGGGGCCCCATTCGTCGATGGAGATCGATTTATTGTTTCGATCTGAAATTGGGTTTTGAAGTTTAAAAAAAATCGGTCCGGCGATTTCAAGTAGAGCCTTATCGAAAGCACCTTGGATGCTATCGGCGCAAGCGGTTGCCATGGTGATTCCGCGTCGGTGCTGTTGCTCAACTTTTTCAGCAACAATAAGTATACAGTGTCGGTTGATAAAAGAGCTTCTCATGGATCGGACATGTAAAATGACGTTTTCTTTCTTGAGGGCGCTAAGAAAAGTCTGGACCCCAGATGAGAACGTCAGAGTCGAGACATATTCAAACGGTGTCTTTGTTAAAAAGTGGCAGAAAAAAGAATCCCTTTCGATGATTTCATTCAGTGCATTGGAGCATGCGAGATTTTTAGAAAAGTGAGCGGCAAGACCATTTGATGTTTTGAGCGAGGAGTTTCCAAGGGTCAAATAGGATCTTTCGATCGACTCCATGAAGGCCTTGATTAGGGCGGTGTCGCCGACTGGGTCGGTGCCAAACCCCGTTATCTCATTGGATCCGTGGAAAATTGATATTTTATATTGGCTCCAGTCTAACGAGATAGCCTTGGGCCAAGTGAATTCTTGTACCTGAATTTGATCTAGTCTGGCCAATGATTCAATGGCGTCAGCTACTTGTTTTTTGAAAACATCCACCACGGTGAGCTCGCCATTAGTCTCGGAGTTGAGTCCACAATATTGGTCTGGTGAAGAACGTAATAGGGTCTCATGCAGATGGGGAGGACCATCCACTCCTTCAGGGCATTGAATTGAAATTCCTTCAGTCTGGCAATCCTGAGTTCATCGTCCTCGATTGCCATATAATCTGAGAGCCATTGTCTTCCGGTTTCGGTATTCAGTCCGAGTCGATCGCCAGAGAATTCGTATGATAGAAGAGAGATATCTTCGTAAAATGCGGAATCTACGGGGAGAACCTGGATCGTAAAATCTTCAGGAGTAATCTTGGAATTTTTGATGGAACTTCGCTCGAACAGAGAGACGTGTTTGCCAGAAATTGATTTTTGAAAGCGAGGGTCGCCAAATGCCCAGAATATTCCCTTGGGTTTGAGGGCAGACTGAGAGGCGCTTGCGATTGCATCAAGCATTTGACGGCGTTCGTCTTCTATTGTTTTGATCTGATTAGGGTTGAGGTCGCCAAGTGACGAAGGAGGAAACAGGCTGTGAGCCAGAGTACAGGTCTCGTCGATGTAGCCGATTTTCTTTAATTCGTGGAAGGCCTCAATTAGAGCAAAAGCGCGGCTTTTTCGGGAGAAGTTCTTTAGGCCCGGGTTCGTAACGTAGATTCTCAGCTGTTCGATTGGTTCAGTGGCCGAGACTTTTAGGGACTTCGAGGCTACCGCTAGTGAAATGGCCTCGGGGCTTAGAAAAAAATCTTTTGAAATAATGTCAATCTGTCCTTGAGTGGCTGCTTGAATCGCCTGGAAGCCGTCGGGAAATAGAGAAAAAGACACGGTCTCAGCGCGATTGCCCCGGTCCCAAAAGAAGTTGGGGTTCCACTGGGCTCGAAGGATTTTGTCAGGTCGTGGCAAATCTGAATAAAATGGCCCGCTCGTGTTGCGATAGTCAATAATCGGTAGATTGGGTTTGGTGGTATCAACTGAGGGTATGGGAATGATCGAGTAGTCTGCGTTTGCCAAGAGTGGGAGCAGGAATTTCTTTTTTCTTGGGTCTTCTACTGAGAGGACCAATTGGTCACCATCGGTCGCAATACCCCTGCAGTCCACTGTGGGATCTCTTACTTGTTCGCCAGGGCAAAGAAGGTCTTTGATGAAGCCGTGAGAGTTTGAGTCAAGAATGAGCAGGCGTCGTAATGAGAAGGCTGCATCGCGAGCAGAAATTTCATAACCGTCACGAGTTTTCCATCGTTTTACCTTGATCCGTAGGGTCGCACCTGACCACTCAAAGTGCTCGGCCGCCATGAGCTCTAGTTTGTTGGCTTCCTTGAAGTAAACCAGCCTTGAAAATAGGCTGGCAAGTGCTTGATAAGTTGCGAGATCTAGCGGTTTTGCCGGATCGATAGAGTCGGCGCGAATGAAATATGAGGCAGCAAACCTAAGAGAGCTCATCGCGTGATTGTTAGTCCGATTTTTATCAATTGAAAGAGCTCCAGCTACGGTAACGACGGCAAGCGCTAGCAGGATCGAAAAGTGTCTCATTATAAATCATGAGTTCGAGATTTTTAGTCTTTCTTGACAGCGCACCGTGAGCACTCGACAGAAGAGGTTGCATCGGTTTGACGAATCGGGATTTGTCTACTTTCTAGGCTTTTACGTAGTTCTAGGGCCTGACTCTGGTCAGGACTGCTTATAGGAGGCGCTTTTGAGTCCTCTTGCGGTAGGGTCTGAATTGAGGCTGTTAAAATTCCCGTTACAAGAAAGATTGAGTGGTTCTTCAAGCTTGATTTCCTCGGTCAGGCGGATAACAGCGCGGCGCGTTACCGTCAAGCCCTAACCTCGCGCCTCTCTCTGAGAGGGGGCTCCGGCGGATTCAAACTCCTCGAGGGCCTCGGTCATGCTCTTGATCAGTTTGCGATGCAGGGTCGTTCTTTGGAACGCCAGAAAAAGCTTGGTATCGGTCGCAGCCGAAAGAGGCTCGTAGGTGAGTTTTCCGAGGTCGACGGCTTGAGCAACCGCATGCCAGGGTAAGACCGATGCCGCGCCTCGAGTTTCCGAAATCCAGCGGGCAATGGCCGTAAGATCATTCCAAACAAAGCGAAACTGGGCAGGCGGTGGCATTTTATTTCGGCGCACCAACCAGCTGTCGACGGGATTGTCGCCTAGAGAGGGCACGCCCCACTGGTAGTCTTGGAGGCGCTCGCGGCGCTCCTTGGGGTTTCGCACCACTCCCCAGTGTTCGGTGTAAATGGGACGACACGTGTAATCGGGTAGATCTTCTTGATGCTCCAGAATCGCCGCGTCTGCTCCCGCCTGCAGCGTTTCTACTGAAATTCGAGAGAGTGGAGAGACGCGTACTTCGAGTTCGATCTCAGGGAAGGTGCTCGCCGCGCGATTCCACCAGGGAAGAACCGCTTCCCGCAAAAAAAGTTGCGGGCCTACGAGCAGAAAGTGCTTCGGTTGGGCAGCGCCGGCGCGAATGCGCCTCACGCCGCTATTCCATGTTGTGGTCACGCGATCGGCAAGTGCCGCGAGCTCGTGGGCTTGCGTTAGGGGCTTGAGGCCTCGTGGGCCACGTCGCTCGAACAGGGGGCATCCGATCTCATCCTCGATCGCTTTCAGGCGCTTCGATAAGGCTGATTGCGTGAGATGAAGGCGCAAAGCCGCTCGGCTGAGATGCGGATCGTTGACCAAGGCTCGAATGATCTGAAGATGCGAGATTTCCATCGTTCTTGGAGTCTAGCGAGGCCCCCGGCCTTTGTGAAGAGCGCGGTCATCGGACCCGAGAGGCTCAGTCAGGATTTTTGAAGTAGCTTTGCTTTGATGTCGGAAAGAAACGATTTCACTTTTTGTTCATGCTCGTCTTGAGCGGCCTTGGTGCTGAGATCAGGACCACCAGAAGTTGAGGTATCCTCAACGATCAAGAGTTGGCTGGGGATTTCATCTAGAAATCGGCTTCGAATTCGAGGTACGGGCTTTCCAAACCGGATTCTTTGCTTGGCCCGAGTTAAGATCAAGTGATCACGCGCTCGAGTGATGCCGACATAGGCCAGGCGCCGCTCTTCAGAGAGGTCGACGCCTTCTTCAATCGTTCGTCGATGGGGCAAGAAACCGTCTTCCATTCCAACGAGGAAGACGACCGGATACTCGAGTCCTTTGGCGCCGTGAAGGGTGAGCAGAGTGACTTGGTTTTTGGGGTCTTTCTTGTCGCGATCTGCGTTTTCTTCGGCTTTTTCTTGCTGATCTTGCGCCTCAAGCACCATGCGCTGAAGAAACTCACGCAGCCAGTCGGCTGCGGTCAGTTCAGGGTTTTCCTCGCGAAGCTCATTCGCATCGAGAGAGGCCAGAGAATGGAGCAGCTCTTCCAAGTTTTCCCACTTTTGCTGGGCCACCACGGGGTCAGATGCGTCTTCATCGATGGCTTTTTTGATCTCAAAAAGATCTAGCGCCGAGCGTGCCCAGTCGGCAAGTGCAGGGCCTTCGGCGGCAGTGGTTTCGAGGCTTTTCCGAAGAGTCTCGATTTTCGTAACCAGTTGATGAATTGCGGTGGCTGCGCGCGGGGCCACTTGAGGGGCCTCGGAAAGCGCACGGTAGAGCGAAACCTTTTGAGCGAAAGCATAGTCTCCTAGCGCCTTTAAGCTGGTGCGGCCAACGCCGCTTCCTGCCCAAGCGAGCAAGCGCCTCAGCGAGGCTTCGTCATCCGGATTCATGAGCGTGCGCCAAAGCGCAAGGCCATCTTTGATTTCCCGTCGCTCGAGAAAAGAGCTGCCGCCAACAATCGTGTAGGGAATTTTAGATCGTCGAAACGCTTCTTCAAAGACACGAGACTGCGAGTTGGACCGATAGAGCACTGCAAAGTCTTTCCAAGGACGATTCTCGCGCTTGAGTCTGAGCCAAATCTCATCGGCGACGAGTTGCGCCTCGCTACGATCGTCCTCGACGATGATCTCGGAAAGGGGATCGCCTTCGCCGCGTTCTGACCAAAGACTTTTGGGGTGTCGTTTGGTGTTGTTCTTGATGACGTGGTTTGCCGCTTCAAGAATGCGCATTTTACTTCGGTAGTTCTGATCTAAAAGAATAACGGCGGCTTCAGGGAATTGGTGCTGAAATTCCAAGATATGCGTCGAATCTGCCCCGCGCCACCCATAGATCGATTGATCGTCGTCGCCTACCACGCAAAGGTTTTGAGTGGTTTGCGTGAGCAAGCGAATCAGCCGAAATTGCGCAGGGTTGGTGTCTTGGTATTCGTCGACCAGTAGGTAGCGAAAGCGGTCGTTGTAGCTCTGGCGGATGTCTGCATGATGATCGAGAAGCTGAACGGCCCTGAAAAGCAAGTCATCGAAGTCCATGCTGTTGAGGGCGCGCAAGTGTTCTTCGTAGTGGCGATAAGCGGCGGCAGCGGCCAACGAGTAATCTGAGGGTAAGTTTGAGCGTTCGAGAAAATAGGTTTCGGCGTCTTCAGGCTGAAGAAATTGGTTTTTGGCTTGTCCAATGGCAAAGAGCAAACGATCGAGGTCAAAGCGTCGATCATCGATGTTAACGCGCTTGAAAATGTCTTTGAGAATATCGCGCTGATCAGACGAGTCGAGGATCGAAAAGTTGGGCTGAAAGCCGATGCGCTCGGCGTGAGTTCTGAGGATGCGAACGCAAAGGCTATGAAATGTCGAGATCATCAGACCTCGGGTTGCTCGGCTTCCGAGACGGGAGACCACGAGTTTCTTCACGCGCTCTTTGAGCTCGTTTGCGGCTTTGTTGGTGAATGAAAGCCCGAGAATTTGAAACGCAGGAACTCCGCGTCCGGCCATGAGGTGGGCGATTCGATGGGTCATGGTGCTGGTCTTGCCGCTACCGGCTCCAGCAAGAACGAGCAGGGGGCCATCACCGTGAAGCACCGCCTGACGCTGACGTTCGTTCAAGGAGCCTAGCCCGGCACCCTCGGCTCGCGCCGAGGCTGAACTTGTACCCTCGGCTCGCGCCGAGGCTGAAGCAGTAACGCCTGAACTTGAAGAAGCCCCCCCTGGGCGAGACAACGAACTCATTGCGCCCTCACTCTTGGCCCTCGCAGCTGATCCGTCAAGGGTTTCGGCGGCCGTCGGAGGATTTCCCGAATTCGAGTCTCGATCTGCTCTGGTAGCGGATCTCCAGGGCGCAGATCCTTCAAGTAGCGCCGAGCAGAGTCGGCTTGAGCACGAATTAGCCATCGCAGGGTCTCGCTTCCTGGCTCGTGTTGGCTTTGTTCAAGAATCTCTAACGCTAGCTGGGCAAGCTCGGCGTAGGGCTCGCTCGGCGCGGGTCTCTGGCCAATTTGCGAGACGAGCTGACTCCATCGTTCCTGAGCCTCTGGAGCAGGCGGGTTGGAACCGATGGGATTTTGCTGCTGCGAGAGCTCTTCGAGGCTTCCTAGAACTGCCACGAGAACGGGATGGAGGGGGCTTGCGCGTGGCGCCCACGGTGTTTGTGAGTCAAGCACCTCTCCTTCTGGGGCAGGTGTTGCTGCCAGAGGGGTCACAGCAGCTCGCGATCGCCAGTGAAAAACGCGTTCCTTTCCATCATCAGAAAGGTCGATCCAGCGTTCCTGGGCTTCTGATTCAGAGACGGCAGAGATTCCGATGCCCCGAGCTTCCGGCGCATCAAAGCCCTGAAGTTGCCATCGAATGGGGCGCTCTGAGCCGAAGTCAAAATCACGGGCATGACGTTCAACGAGCGCTCGACGCCAGCGCCGGCACCGAGAATTCAACACGCTCCAGTTCGAGAGCAGGCACGGCTTCCAATCGAAGGCGTCGTCTGCACTTTTTTCAAGGGTTCTTGGGGCAAAGATGGCGAGGTGATCTTCAGAGTCAATCGAGCGAACCAGGATTTGCGAGGGATAGCGCGCAGGTGGCCCTTTGCTATACGGAAGAAAAACCCAGTAGCGTTCTTGCGACAGCAATTTTGGAATTTGCGCCCGAAGCGTAAAGAGCGTCATTCGCGTCCAGCGGTCCGGGCTCTGGGGCGACGGCTCGAATCGTGGAATTTGAATCCAGTGAGCTGCTTGAAACACGGGATGAAAGGTGAGGGCCCTTTCGATCATTCGAATCGATAGCATTAGCGAAGCCGCAAGAGCTGAAATGGCCAACAGAGCGTTGAAGGGGTTGGTCATTTTTTGGTGCACGAGCCCCCGGTCGGGGTCACGTCTGAGGGCCCAGAACCACTCGCCCGGAGTTCTTCCCAAGAGTTTTCTTAAGAGTGGATTTACGAGCAGGGCTGCCAAGGCGCAAAGACCACCGGCTTTCCAGGTCAAGAGAGGAGTCTCTTGAAAGCGCGTGATACTGAGAACGGGGGCGATCAGACTGAACGGAAGGTCGGTTGCTCTAGCCAGAAACCGCTTGAACCGAGGCACTCTCGGCTCAAAAGAGGTGTACCCTTGGGCCAATGCAGCAGCAGAGGCGTGAGTTGCCGGAGGGGGCGAAGTGGCAAGAGCAGGATCCTTCGTCATCGCCATTGGATTCTACGTCAGAGCCCCCTACACTAAAAGCATCATGAATCCGCAGCGACAACTCGATGGAATGGCCGTTCTGGGAACAGCTTTGGGACTGGGAGCCGTTATTCTCGGGCAATGGCTCGAAGGAGGGACTCTAGGCCAAATCACTCAAGGCGTGGCTGCGCTGATTGTTTTTGGAGGAACGGCGGGGGCGGTCTTGCTTTCCTTTCCTTGGAATGAAGTGCGTCGCGCACTCGGCGCTGTTCCTGAATTGTATTTTCGCGAGACGGTGAACCTGATGCCCATCATCGATGAGATCGTACGAATCGCAAGCTTGGCCCGGAAAGAAGGGATTCTTGCGTTGGAGCTTCAGAAAAGCACGATTCGGCACGAGCCGTTTCGCCGGGCCATTCAATTCGTCATTGACGGTTTCGAGCCTGAGACGGTTCGAGAGATTTTAGAAACTGAAATCGATGCGCGCCGCGAGCATGAAGAGAGTCGAGCTCGGGTTTTCGAAGTTGCGGGCGCCTATGCTCCGACGATTGGGGTTCTCGGAGCCGTCTTGGGCTTGATTCACGTGCTTTCGATGCTGAGCGATCCTTCGAAGATCGGCTCGGGCATTGCGGTGGCCTTCGTGGCGACGGTTTACGGCGTCGGGGCCTCGAACTTGTTTTTTCTGCCCTGGTCGAGTCGCTTGCGTCGGCGTGCCCAAGAGCGCAGTCAAAGTGGCGAGCTGGTTTTGATCGGAATTCTGGGAATTCAAGAGGGACTGAGTCCGAATTTCTTGGGCGAGAAGCTGCGTCTGTACGTTCAAGCGAGCGATCAAGACAGGCGATCTGAGCAGGGCGCGTTTGAAGCGCAGAGGTCATCGGGTGGCGAGGCGGTTTCTTAATGGCTCGGCGCGGGAGGGCTCGGCATTCGAGCGCTGAGGGGCATGGCGGCTCAGGCGGAGGCTCTGAGCGTTGGATCGTTTCTTACGCCGATCTTCTCACGCTGCTCTTTGCGTTTTTCGTATTAATGTTTTCGATTTCTCAAGCCGATCTCGAGAAATTCAAAAAGATTAGCGAGGGAATGAAGCGAGCCTTCAATGGAGAGTCGTCCTCTTCCTCTTCCTCTTCCCCTTCCTCAGTGGCGCCTCAGGGCAGTGCTTTGAATTTTCCCGGTGAGCCGCCGATTTCAGCCCCGGGCAATCCCGCTACTTCAGCGAGGCAGGCATCGTTGGGTTCATCTCTCCAGCAAAACCCAGAGACTCGCGAGGGGGGCTCTGAGCGGGCGAGCGACGATAGCGATTTAGGTCAGCTTCGGCGTCTGTTGGATGAAGCTGCAGAGCTAGAGTCTTCTCAGTTTCGAGTGACCTCGGATCGTCCTGGAGAAATTCGCTGGGTGATTCAAGATTCTTATGTCGAAGGTGCCTCCCGCATTCCGGAAGACTTCTGGCCGCTTTTAGAGAGGGTGGCTCGAGTTCTAGCGCGATTTCCAAAACATCGAGTGCGATGGGAGGGGTATTGCGATGTCAGCGAGAGTGGTGCAGATCGTGCTACTCTTTGGCAGATCTCAGCCGAACGCGCGCTCTGGCTCGATCAGTGGATGACGCGAGAATGGGAGCGCACTCATACGCCTCGTCCGGTCACTGCCGAAGTGGCGGGCATGGGGTCTTCACGGCTTTCAAGTCCTGAAAAAACGCGCTTCTCTCGGGCTAAAAACCGTCGAGTCGAGCTCGTGATTTCGTCTCCGCTCAGGCGCTACTGATTCGTCCCTGTTCCTGGGGCCTTGAATTGAATGGTGAGCGTATTGATTTGAGGAGCGCGATTGAGATTGGGCGCCACGATGGCGTTAAATCCCACCGCGCCTACCGTGACATCCTGCGCACGAATGGTCTGCACGAAGCCCGCCGTGGTTTGAAGATTTGAAGCGAGAGCGCTTGCGATCACGCTAGGAGGCATGGGTATCGCTGCTGGCTCAGGGCGGGGGTTTCCTTCTTTGCCAGGGGTTCCGCCCCCTGAAAAAGAGCGATCTGCCGCGCCCGCAAGGGCGACACCGGGGGTGGTGCTGTCTGATGAAGCAGTCGAGCTTGGTCGCCGTTCGCGATTTTCACCGCTACTGCTTTCTGGAATTTTGCTTTCGCCGTTGGCAGCTCTGCTGCTGGCGTTCGATCGGTCGCTCGCATCGGCTACCGTTACTGGGGCCTTCGCTCCGCCGTCAGCAGCGGGGCTTGCGCCTTCCTCGCGTTTTCCATCTCGTGCAGGCGAATCCTCGCGAGAGGCCAGGGCCTGCCGTCGTTCTTCGCGTTTTACTTGAGCTTCTTCTTCTTTCGTTGCGCCTTTGATTGCAACAGCTTGATCAAAAGCTTTGTCGGGTGCTCGAGCACTCGAAGCAATTTGTTGCAAGCTTTGTAGGTCGAGGCGACGTACCTCAGGAGCCCCACTGTTTGAAGCTCCTGGCGATGAGCGACCCGTATTTTCAGGTAACCCCGTGATGAGCTGCATTCCCGGATTGAGGATCGCCGGAGCGGGGGCTGCACTCTGTGCCGGCTGGCCGGTAGCAGACTGACCTGGAAGTGCGGGAGGGGGAGGGGTTGCAACTTCGACTTTTCCCTGAAGTACCGTGACTTCTGTCTTGTCGGCGGCCAGTCCGGGTATCGCTAAAGACTTCGGAAGCTCTCCGGGAGGTGCATTCAGGATTTGTTGCATTTGCTTGAGGTTGCCCACTTCCGACTTCACGACAAATTCGGTGCCGCGAACACCCATCGTTGCGCTCGAGGTTCTGACTTTGAAATGGCTCTTTCCTTCCAGTTTGCGGGTCACTCCGGCGCGCAAGCTGCCGTAGGCGACCGTTGCGTCTACTTGGCGCTGGCCACCCTCTCCGAGCTTCAGTTGATCCATTTTAAAGAGACTAGAAGGTCCAATATCCAGAATCGAGCGATCGCTCAGTAAGAGCTTAATTTTGCCATCGCTGGGGGTGGTGATGATATCGCCAACATAAATCGGTTTACCTGGCTGCGCGGCGTGGGTGTCTTTTGAATGGCCATCGTATTCGTGGCGAATCAGAACTTTTCCGATGACGCTCACGATGTGTCCCGCCTCTTCGCGTGCGGCCTCTTCTGCAAAGCCAGTCGAACACGGCAGCACACAAAGCGTGGCTGCTATCAAAACGGAACGCGCCGATAAAACCGTTCGAGTATTCATCTCTCTTAGAATAGGTGAAACTTTTGCTTAGGCCAATCCGCCAAGTTTCTGTCATGGGTTTTCGTCGACACATCTTGAAATCTTGGTGCTATTCTCAAGGCATGCCGCTCTTTGCTCGTGATTGGTCCTCTCGAGGTAGAGGACCTCTTGAAATCTCAAGAGGCGTCTCCTGCCGGGCCCATGCAACGTGGAGATATCCGATCGGTGCATTCCTGGCTTTTTTTGTGGGGGCAATTGCCTTGGAATCGGTGAGCCCGCACTTCGCGCTTGCCGTTGAAAGTCACCCTGGACTCGAAGCCGAAGCGACTTACGCCGAAGCGCTCGTGGCGTA
>JBDLQW010000011.1:0-7832 GCA_039800365.1 Pseudomonadota bacterium | reverse complement strand
TCAGCTTGAGAGAGTTCACCGGGCCGAAGCTCTCCCCGAGACACGCCGCCGATTAGGGCTTCGGGGCGGATTTGCGGCGAAACGACGCGAATCGGGGCTTGTCGAATTATCAACGGGGTATGCGGCTCAGACAGCTCTTCAAGACTCAGGCGGTCGAGTAGTTCTTGGGTAGAAATGGTCGATCGCAGCGCCTGAAGCCATTTCAGGGCTGCGGTTTTCCCCGTTCCTTTTGGACCGATTAGCAGCAAGTGATGAGCACCACTTGCGGCAACTGCCAGAGTGCGTTCGAGGTCAGGCTCAAGGGGAAGCAGGTCGATGGACGGAGCTTGTTCCGTCTCAAGAGGATGCTGTTGAAGCGGTGATCCCGGGGTGTTGGAGGAGGAATCGAAAAGCAGAGGCGCCTCAGAGAGGTGTTCGATCAAATGGATTTTCAGATTCGGCATTCCCAAGAGCTGTAGGGCACGAGAGGCCTGAGGCTCATCGGCTCGAGCCAAGATGAGTTCCGAGATGCCGTGTTCGAGGGCTGCTCGGCAAGCGCGAAGCACTCGGCCGGCCGAACGTACCGAGCCATTCAGGGCAAGCTCTCCGGAGGCGATAAAACAGCGGGTTTCTAGCGTCGATTTTCGCTCTTTCTCAAACGAAGTGGCCATCACGGCTAGAGCGATCGCAAGGTCGGTACCTGTGCCTTGCTTTTTGACTCCCGCAGGAGAAAGGTTCACAAGTACTCGTCGTCGTGGGAATTCCATTCCACTGGTTTCAATTGCCGCTCTCACGCGTTCACACGATTCGATGATTTCGGGCCCAGGTAAGCCCACCACTCGAAAGCTGGGAATGGCTAAGGAGGTCCAGACCTCAATCGATTGAACTTCGGGTTTCAGTCCGCGGTGCAAGGGTGCAAAGAAAGTGAACATCGGAGGAGTCTCGCTTTTCTGATGGAGCTCCGATTTCGAGTTTCATGCCACTAGGCTAGTTCGTGAATTTTTAAGATGAGGGACGGCGTTCTCGCAGTGTTTTCAAAAGCTGATCGCGAGCTGTATTCAGTGATTCCGCAATTTTCTGGGCCTCATGCCACTCTCTTGAGCCTGGTCGTCCGATTTTATCAGGATGAAAACGCTTGATCAGCGCACGATGGGCCCGTCGAATCTCAAGCTCGTTGGCGTCTTTTGAGACTCCGAGGATTTCATGAGCTTGACCAGTAAAGGCGAATCCTCCCAGGAGCAAGCGCTCGCGGTCTCGCTTGGCTTCTTTTTCAGATCGAGGGTGGGGCTGAGGGCTAGGCTTTGCTGGGCGAGAGCGAAATTGCGACTCGCGATGGGCGCTTTTAAAAAGGCGAAGAAACCAAAACACTGCAACGAGTAGCAAGAGGATTTGCGCCGCTCCGAATTGCTCCGAGATTTGCGCCGCCCATTCTTTGTGAACTGAAGCAGTGAGTGCAGACATCAATGAAATGATGGCACGGAGTCTGCCCTGAGGCCAGATGGGATGATTCAGTCGATTCTACGAACGCGCGGGCCTCGGTGGGTCCTTTTTCTTGGCCTTATGCTTGGCCTGAGCTCGCTTCTGGCGTCGGCTCAGGCTGAAAGTTCTGAAAGTGGCGACTGCCTTTCCGTGGTGAAGTTCAGGCGACGAGTCCGAAGTTCCTGCTGGGTGTCGTTTATCGTTCAGGATCGCAGGGCTAGTACCGATTCTCAAAGGTTTGAAGTGTGCCTGTCGCGTGAGCAATGGATGCGTGAATTGGCCCGGCGTCAGCCCAGTTGTTGGGTCATGCCTTCATTTCAAAATGGGCAATGGCAGCTCGATTCGGTGACTTCATTTGATCGGCCCAAAGAAATCGGTTCATCACCGTCGTCGTGGCGATTTCGATATCAGGGTGAGCCTTCAAGAACGCTATCTGGGGAGAGTGTTTGGCGTCGGTGGATTTCTACTGCGGTGCGATCACTCGAGCGCGAGCGCGAACGATTTTCGATGCGTTTGGCGCCTTACGACCAGAGCGGATGGTTTCGGCAGTGGTTTCTGGGCGAATCACCTCGCGAAGAAAAACCTGGGCAACTTCGAAGTTCATTGCATGCTGATCCGCGACTTTTTTTCTTTTTGGGTCATGTGCATGTGCTCACGACTGCAGGTGTGCACCTTTTGATGCTTTCGAGCTTAATGTCAGCGTTTTTTGTTTTGATGGGTGAGGGAGTCTTTTGGTTTTTTCCGGGCCTTCCTTATTTTGTTTTTCAAACCCTGAGGCGGGTTTTTTCAGTCGCACGTTGGCTCGTTTTTGCTTGGGTCTGGGCCCTTTCGGGTTGGCGCTGGGGCCTGGTGCGTCCGTTGCTGTTGATTGGGATTCAATCGCTATCGAAGCGTCAGGGCTGGCGATGGGATCGCGGCTGGCCTTTGATGATGGCCGTGTCGCTCGAATCGATTCTCGCTCTGGTCGTTCAGGAAGAGGGCTCTTGGGGGCGCGCGCACTATTTTTTGGCAGTTTGGGGAGGCCTTTGGGGAGCTCGGGATAAGTCGGGGTTTTGGGCTCATCTGGGGATGGCTTGGGGCTCTTGGCTTTGGGTCGCGCCGCTTCAGTTGGTGCATGACGGTTGGATGGCCTTGGCAACGCCTCTTTTGAGTTTGGTCGGAGTTCCGATCGCTGGAGGGCTGCTTCTTCCTTTGGGGCTGATTTCAGAGGTCCTTCATCGTCAGGACTCGTCGGGCTTTCAGGTCGGTTTTGAGTCTCTGCAGGCGCTGGGGAGTCTGCTCTTGGCGTTCACCCAGCCTGTTGCTTTTTTTCCAGGGGCGACCTGGGTTTTGAAGTCCCCATCTCTGTGGGTTTTAGCTCTTGGTGTTTTTGGGGTGTTTTTTCTGCGACTGGTTCTTTCAGTTCGAGGAAAACAATTCTTATCTCTAGCGAGCCTCGGGGTCTTTTTGATTTTACTCGAGCGCCAATTTGGTTTCTTCGATTTTCGCCGGTCCGACGTGAGCCACTCGTTGGTGACCGCCTCGCACGTGGTTCAACTCGATGTCGGTCAAGGAGATGCGGCACTCATTCAGTGGGAAGACGCCGATCATCGCCAGCAGTTTGCGGCAATGGATCTGGGTTCGGCTTGGGCCAGTACTCCAGAGAAGTGGATTTCAGCATTGGCTAGGCGAGGAGCCTCGGGCCTAGATGTCGTGGTGCTCACCCATTTAGACGAGGATCATGCGGGCGCTCTCGTTCGAATTTTGCCTGGGGTTCCGGTTCGGTGCCTCGTCCTGCCCGAAGGGGCTACACGTGATCCTCGTTGGAGTGCGATGGTTTCGGTCATTCAGCGTTATCCCGTAGTGATTCAAGAGAGCGCTCAGGGCTGTTTTCCGTTTGCGTGGGTAAGCGCACGCTCATTTCAAGAGCAAGCGAATGGAGTGATGGCCGGAGTTTTAGTGCCCTTCAGCTCGGGGGGCGGATACCTGAACCTTGGCGATTCAGGCACTCGTCGAGGAGTGCGCGAGCACGTCTTATTAGAGAGGCTGAAAGCCCAGTGGCCCGAGCAGTGGAGCGTTTTCGAAGAGCGGCGCCCTGGCCCGAGGAAGGCTCAGCGCATCTGGAAAGTCTCGCATCATGGTTCGCGGCATTCGTCAGCCCTGAGCGTCTGGAAAGCCTTAGAGCCGACTCAGGCCTGGATTTCAGTTGGGCTTCGGAATCGATACGGCCATCCGAGTCCTGAGGTGCTCGAGGCGTTTCGGACTCATGGGGTTTTGACCTCGAGAACCGATCTTCAGGGTGGACTGATTTATTCGAGTGAGCCTTAGAGCAGTCAGTGCCTGAGTTCTTGATTTTAAAAGACAATCTATCTGTCAAAGGACTGACTGGGCGAAATTTACCTTCTTATGAGAAAATTCCGAAAAGGGTGTGACAGGCCTAAAGGAGGCATGGGGTGAAGGGGTTTTGGCAGCGATTCATGGTGGTAGTCGCCGCGTTCGGAGGTGGAGCCTGCGGGCTTCCTCAGAATGCGGGAGTGACCATGCAATGTGTGTTGCCAGCCGATCAAACGAAAACCTTCATTGGAAAATGGGCGGTGACCCCCGTGCCGATGGCAGCATCGATTTATAGTTTTGCAACACCTGCCGATCGCGTGGTGATTGCCAAGGCTCTTGAGACTTGGAATCAATTTACGGGCAAGAGCCTGAAATACGCGATTATCGATTACAAGGCCACAGATGGAGATGTACGCACCGATGGGAGTGGGGTTTCAGGAGACGTTTGTCGGTATACTCTTTTAGACCCGACGTTCAGTCGATTTGAGAATCCGGTAGTGATTCATAAGAAAGATGCTTGGTCTGACAGTATGTCGTCAGTTACGGCCTTGACGACGAGTTGCACGCAGACGGGCACCAGCAATTTTCACGTCTCGGTGATTGATGTGAATACCAAACACTTCTTTTCAGAGGGTAAGCCACAGCCCGACCTGCAATCGATTCTGGTACATGAAGTGGGTCATGTGCTGGGATTGGGGCACTCCTGCGAATTTTCTAGTGATGACGGCAAGCCCAACTGTTCTTCGCGAATTCTCTCACGAACCTATAAAACGGCCGTGATGTATCCGACGTTCGATCAGAACGGAACTCCGCGGAGCAAGCTCAACGGCAACGACATGGGCCGAGCCAATTGTCTTTATAAATAAGATTAGGGAATCAGCCGGCGTTTTCTCAAAAGCTCGACAGCCAAGTCATTGGCGTAGACGCTAGGAACGAAGTTAATGAATCCTGAAAGATGCTTCATCAACGCATTCTCGCGCTGAACCAAGAGTGACGGTTTTCCTGATTTGCTGATGATCTTCACCGACTCCTGATCTAATGTCGGTGAGCCCTTTTTCGTGAGCTGAGCAAGACCTCGAGTGAAGACGACGTCCTTCTTCGGAATATCGGCCAAGATCCAAGCGCGTCCCTTGCCATGGCGTTTGAGAATCCGCTCGAATTCACTCACTTTTTCTTGAATTTTCGAAGTTAATTGCTGCTTCTCACGATCATCGACATCGCACTTTAAGATGCGATGCTGAAAAAGCGGATGAAGCAGCGTTTTCGGGGGCTTGCGATAGAGCAGCATCTCGATCAGCTCAGAGGTTTTTCGGTCTTTGACTTTTTTGCCAAGTCGCACTTCCTGCAAACGGTTCATGAAATAGACGTCATTGAACCAGAAGAAGCGCTCGTCTCCCGCGAAGATCATGTCGAGCAGATCGTGAAATTGATAGATCAGGTCGTCCTCGAGCAGGGCTTCGGCAATATGCGACGACATGATGTCGAACTTTGCTGATCCGGGATTCTTGATGACCTGCGAGTACCAGCTAAAACGCGCGATCAAGAAGTCTTCTAGCGCATGAATGGCATTCTCGCGGACGCCGAAAGCGAGTTGGCCGTCACCGGCGTCGAAAGTGCTGAGGTTCGCCAGGATGTATTCGCGGTCGAACTGACCGTACTTGATTCCTGTGTAATGCGAGTCGCGCAAGAGGTAATCCATGCGATCAGCGTCGAGATCGGAATGCATCAGCTGATTGGCAATCAAGTAGCGTGACTCGCCTTTGATGATGTCGGAAATGAGCTGGATGTCGAATTCAAAGTCTTCGAGGATTCGAGTGATTCCTCCGGCATAAGGAGTGTTTTTGATGATGAACGAGCCGAGGTGTTCGTGGTTATTGGGCAGGGCTTTGGGTGTTTTACCCGAGTGCTTGCTTCCCGTGGCTCGTGGGCGTCTCGTATCGTTGCCATGACGAATATAGGCGTGCTCGATGGCGTGGGAAAAAGGAAAAGTACCCAGATCGTGAAGAAGAGCCGAGATTCGAAGGCTCTTGTGAAGCATCGCTGCTGGATTGGTTGCCCTCCGATCAAAGAGCTCATGATCGGGCACGGCAATTCCCAAGGCGCGAATCATTTGATCCATCGAATGCATGACGCCGATCACGTGAGCAAAACGGTTATGCTCGGCTCCCGGAAAAATGTAATTCGAGAATCCCAGTTGCTTGATCCAGCGTAGCCTCTGAAAAAAGGGCGAGTTGATGATCTGCTCTTCCCACTCTGTAATAGGAATGAAGCCGTAAAGCACATCGTAGATGACCCGTTGGTTTCTGATCGGACGAGGACTGACCACATTGCCAGGAAGTGAGGCTCTCATCCTTCGATTGTGCCAAAAATGAGGGCGCGAGGCCACGAGGGTTTTTAAAGTTGCGAACGTGGTGCCAGCCCGTCACACTAGAGCGATTGCAGGAGGCAGCCCCAGTGACACCATCGCTTGTTTTTCAGTTTTCAAATGCTGCAGCGCTTTTGGGTTGGGGTTTGCTCGTAGTTTTTCCGAAGAGCAGCTTGACGCAACGTCTGGTTCATCAGGGAGTTTTACCCCTAGGGCTCAGCCTCGTGTACTTGGTCAGGGTGTTGCTGTCCTTTAGTGTGTCAGATTTTCAGTCGTTTTCGACGTTAGAAGGGGTCACACAGCTCTTTTCACGTTCCGAGGTCGTGCTTGCGGGTTGGGTGCATTACCTGGCTTTTGATTTGTTGATTGGTGCTTGGATCGCCCGTGATGCTCACTCTCGGGGGTTCAAACCTCTGGGAGTGGTTCCGGTTCTTTTGCTGACCTTTTATCTGGGGCCTGTGGGGTTTCTCTCTTACGCCGTGCTTCGCACCTTCAGGAACAGGGTGCCAGGAGCCTCAGTATGAGTTCAGTGTTTCGCGCACCGTTGATTCGACTGGGCGCCCTTTCTCTCTTGGGGTTTCTCGTGAGCGGGGTTCTCTGGAGACTCGACTCGAGAACCTGGCTGAACGAGAGCGTGTGGATCAAGCCCATGAAGTTCTACCTCTCGGTGGGCATCTATCTCTCGACCATGCATTTTTTGTTGAGTCTCTTGAGGCCAAGATGGGGTCGAGTCGACTCGATGGTTCGACTCTTGGGATGGTCGATGGCCATCGAGTTGGCGATCATTACGCTGCAAAGCGCGCGCGGGGTTGGATCGCATTTCAATCAGTCGACGCCGATGGATTTAGCCCTTTACGGCGTCATGGGAATCTTTGCCGTGGCACAAATTCCGGTGGGAATCGTGCTGTTTCGGGCTTTTGGGAAATTTGCGCCTCCGGAGCTGGATGAGCGGCTGCTTTTAGGGATTCGATGGGGCCTAGGTATTTTTATCCTGGGATGTGTCGAAGGCGCTTACTTAAGCGCGCAGTCGGGCCATACGGTGGGTGCTGAGCCGGGAGGTCCGGGGCTGCCCTTTTTAGGGTGGAGCACCGTGGTGGGCGACCTTCGCATTGCCCATTTCATCGGCATGCATGCGCTTCAGATTTTTCCGCTTCTGGGATGGTGGGTTGGGCACTCGCAACGATCGCGAGTCTGGGTTTTGGTGCCTGCAATGACTTACGTGGCGCTGACCCTGGTTGCCTGGGCGCTGGCGATTCAAGGAAAAAGCCCGTTTCTCTAGATCCTCGATGCAGTCGATGATGGCTGAAGGATCAATCTTCTCGTTTCAAACAAACTGAAAGCTGACCCTCAGACGAAACTCGAATGACCCGCATGCCTGCGAGCCACGCTCCTTGAATGCCCGCTTCGCCATCCTCGAGGACCACGCAGTCTTGCGGCGGAACTCGAAGGCGGGAGGCCGCCTCTAGAAAAGGATCGGGATGCGGTTTTCCTCGGGGGGTGTCTTCAAAAGAGATGACTGCTGAGAAGTAGGATCGAAGCTGGGTATGCTCCAGGAGGTGATGAACCAGTTTACGAGAGCCCCCTGAAACGACCGCCATGGGTTTCTGGCCGTGAAGATCGATGACGAGCTGAAGGACAGAGGGATAGGGCTTCACCGACACGAGAAGCGCCTCGGTGGCTGCTTCTTTTTCCTGGG
>JBDLQW010000010.1:0-7377 GCA_039800365.1 Pseudomonadota bacterium | reverse complement strand
CGCAGGAGCTTAAATGTGGCGGGCTGCATTGACTGAGAGCATTCCCCTACCGTCGTTGGGAGTCAATCGTCTAGCCACGATGAGCCCAAAAGGCTAATTGCAAAAGCAAATCGAAACCGGTACAGGAACCCCATCACACACACTTGGCGTCACGTGGTGTCTGATTCGAGCCGAGAGCATTCGAGGCGGCGGTCAGATTGGCTGAGTGGAGGGGAGAGTGCTTCGACTTGGATGGTTCAAGTCGGTGGTATCCTCCAAAAACCGCGGCAGATGGGTTTCCTTCGGTGCGCTCGTTCATGAACGCCTCAAGTTCTCCTCTCTCCCGCACTATTCAAATCGAGGAGTGAGTTATTATGCCACAAGTTACCATGCGTGAGCTGCTGGAAGCTGGCGTTCATTTTGGTCACCAAACTCAGCGTTGGAATCCGAAGATGAAGCCTTATGTTTTCGGTGCTCGAAACGGAATCTATATTATTGATCTTCAGAAAACCGTAGATCAGGCCCGTGCCGCTGCCGCGTTTACGACCAAGATTGCCGCTGATGGAAAGAAAGTCCTTTTCGTTGGAACGAAGAAGCAGGCAAAGGAAGTCGTTGAAGAGGAAGCAAAAAGAGCAGGAATGCATTACGTCACCAACCGCTGGTTGGGCGGGATGCTGACCAACTATCAAACGGTGAAAGCTTCTATCGATCGCTTAAAGAAGATTGAGGCGCTGAAGGGTTCGCCTGAGTGGAGCGATGTTCCTAAGAAGGAACAGGCTCGCTACGATCGCGAGCTTGAAAAGTTGAAGAAGTCTTTGGGCGGCATCGAAGACATGAAGAAGCTTCCAGGCGCGATCTTCGTGATTGATACGATGAAAGAGCACATCGCCGTTCAGGAGGCGAAGAAGCTTGGAATTCCTACGATCGCAGTGGTGGACACAAACTGTGACCCGTCCAACATTACTCACGTGATTCCCGGTAACGATGACGCCATTCGAAGCGTTCGGCTTTTTGCGAAGCTGATTGCTGATAGCTGCATCGAGGGTGCTCGAATCCATCAAGAGCGACTCATTGCTCAAGAGGGCGCTGATCAAGGAAAAGAAGACGAGGCTAACGAGAAGAAGGTTTCTCGTTTTGAAGGCGATATCGATCTTCGTGGTCCTGATGAGGCTGACCTGGAAGCTCAACCCGAAGAAACCCCGACTGAGGAGTAACCAGGAGGAATCATGGAAATTTCTGCAAGTCTCGTAAAAGATCTTCGCGAAAAAACGGGCGCGGGGATGATGGATTGTAAAAAGGCTCTAGTGGAGACTCAGGGCAACTTTGATGCGGCGGTAGATTACCTGCGCAAAAAAGGAATCGCGTCTGCCGCAAAAAAAGCAGGCCGTGCGACGAAGGAGGGGCTCGTTGCCTCGTTCGTGCATCCCGAGGGGAAAGCTGGAGTCTTGCTTGAGATCAACTGTGAGACCGACTTTGTTAGCCGAACTGAGCAGTTCAAACAGTTCATTTCATGGGTTGGAAATCATATTCTTCAAGCAAAGCCAGCGTCCGTAGAGGAATTGTCTCAGCAGTCCATCGCTGCCGCAGGTGGTAAGACTGCGTCTCTTTTGCTTCAAGAGACGATTGCTACGCTTGGCGAAAATATGAGCATTCGGCGCTTCCAGCGATTCGAAGTGCCTTCTGATGGTAAGGGCTTAGTGGCCTCTTACATTCACGGCGAAGGGAAAGTGGGCGTTTTGGTGGATCTCGCTGTTGGTTCTGCCGGAGCTGCTCATGGGGAAGTGCTGAAGTCTTTTGCCAAGGATCTGACGATGCACATTGCGGCCGCAGCTCCTCAATGGGTGAATGCGTCTGAGGTTCCTTCTGAGGTGACGACGAAGGAGCGCGAGATTGCATTGGCTCAGATTCAGAACTCCGGCAAGCCGATGAAGCCTGAGTTCATGGAAAAAGCGGTTGAGGGACGGGTTCGAAAGATTCTCGAAGAGACCTGCTTGACCACTCAGCCGTTTGTTAAGGACCCCAATAAAACCATTGCTCAGCTGGTGAAGGAAATCGACGCATCAGTGGGCGGTGGGCTCTCGATTCATGGCTTTGCTCGTTTTGTTCTGGGCGAAGGCGTGAAGGAGTCTGCCGAAGAGTCTGCTAACTAGAAGTGTTCTTCATTGCCGGTGGTCTCGCTTGAAGCGGGATCACCGGCTTTTTCTATATCCAGGGGGTCCTTACTCATGGGAACCGCACAGTCATCAACCCGGACCAAACCCTATCGACGCATTCTCTTAAAGCTTTCTGGCGAGGCGTTGGCTGGAGATGCTGGCTATGGGATTGACACCCAAGTCCTAAAATCACTGGCAGCTGACATCAAAGCCGTACACGAGCAGGGCGTTCAGGTCGGTATTGTTGTCGGCGGGGGCAATATTTTCCGAGGTATCAAGGGCGCTACTCAGGGAATGGACCGAGCATCGGCAGATTATATGGGGATGCTAGCCACCATGTTGAATTGCCTGGCCCTGCAAGACGTTCTCGAGAATGAGGGCGTTCATACTCGGGTGCAGTCCGCAATCGAGATGCGTGAGTTGGCAGAGCCCTACATTCGTCGCCGTGCTGTTCGGCATTTAGAAAAAAACCGTGTGGTCATCTTTGGAGCTGGAACGGGCAATCCGTATTTCACCACCGATACAACGGCTGCGCTGCGCGCGATGGAGACGGGATCAGAAGTGGTCTTGAAGGCCACGAAAGTTGATGGAATTTATGACGCGGACCCGCGGAAGAATCCGCAGGCGAAGCGCTTCGAGGAACTCAGTTATATTGAGGTTTTAAATCGAGGCCTCCAAGTCATGGACTCTACAGCAATCTCGTTGTGCATGGATAATCGACTTCCCATCATCGTCTTCGATTTGAATGAAAAAGGAAGCTTGAAGCGAGTGGTTGCCGGTGAAGCTGTCGGAACACTCGTGAAATAAACTGAAAGCAAGGAGAAGCGCCTATGGCTAATGCAATCGTTGATCAGATGTCTCAAGGAATGGATAAACAGATCTCTTCTCTTAAGGGAGAGCTTGCAAAATTGCGGACTGGTCGTGCATCGGCTGCTCTTTTAGAGCCGGTTCATGTCGACTATTATGGATCGAGCGTTCCGGTGAACCAGGTTGCTAATGTCACGACCCCTGATGCTCGAACAATTCAGGTAACGCCTTGGGAGCAAGGGACCATCGGTGCAATTGAAAAAGCTATTTTAGCCGCAAATATTGGATTAACGCCCCAAAACGACGGGAAAGTCATTCGAATCTCGTTGCCTCCCATGACCGAAGAACGTCGTAAGGAAATGGTCAAAGTCGTGAAAAAGATGGGCGAAGAGGCGAAAGTGGCGATCCGCAATCAGCGTCGCGATGCTAATGACCTCGTGAAGAAAGATAAGTCGATTCCTGAAGACGAGTCGAAAAAGCAAATGGATGTCATTCAGAAGAAGACCGACGAGAAGACCGCTGAGGTCGATAAGGTTGTCGCCACTAAAGAGAAGGAAATCATGACCATCTAGTCTCCAGCAGGAGGAGAGAAGGCACCATCATGAATGCTCTGCACGTCGCAGTGATCATGGACGGAAATGGGCGCTGGGCTCAGGCTCGAGGACACGCTCGTTTTTTTGGTCATGTGCGTGGTGCTGCGAGGGTTCGAGAAGTGGTTGAGGAGTCGTGTCGACTTGGAGTTCGAGCGCTCACCCTCTACGCTTTTTCGACCGAGAACTGGAAACGCCCTGAGCACGAGCGGGCTGTTTTGTGGAAGCTCCTGGCGAGGTATTTGACAGGCGAGATGAAGGCCCTTCGCACTAATGATGTTCGCCTTCGAGTGATTGGTGATCGATCAAAGCTTCCACCGCCGATTCTAGAAGTAATCGAGGCTGCAGAAAGTTCGTTGGCGAGCTGTCATGGATTACAGTTTAATTTAGCGATCTCGTACGGTGCTCGAGACGAGATTCTTCGTGCCGCTCGTGCGTTTGCTCTTCGATGTCAAGAGGGGAGCCTGAAGGTTGAAGCATCTTCAGAGGCTGATTTCAGTGCTCTTTTAGATACGGGGTACTTAGGTGTTCACAGCGATGTCGATTTATTGATTCGCACTGGTGGAGAGCGCCGAGTGAGTAATTTCCTTCTTTGGCAGTCGGCTTATGCCGAGCTCGATTTTGTGGATCA
This sequence comes from Pseudomonadota bacterium, assembly GCA_039800365.1. Lineage (GTDB taxonomy): Bacteria > Bdellovibrionota > UBA1018 > UBA1018 > UBA1018 > CAIOHW01. The sequence continues at coordinate 3,217 of JBDLQW010000010.1, read as the reverse complement.
GGCGTGGCCTGATTTTACAGCTCATGATTTTCGAAATGCAGTGGCACGCTTTTCGTCGCGTCGGCGGCGGTTTGGGGCAACGGAAGAGCAGCTTTCGGGGCCAGGTCCTGAGTGGAGAGAGGGGCTGAAATGAGATTGTTAGAACATTGGTCCTCGGTTCGGCCTGAGTTGAGATTGCGGGTGCAGACGGCAGCGGTTGGAGTGGCTGCCCTTCTTTTCTTAACTCTTGGACTTGGGGTTTGGGGTACGGCTTTGGTGGCCGTTGTCTTGGCATTGCTCATGATGAATGAGTTTCTGGGCATGGTGCTGACCCTCGACGACCGTCAGGAGAAGAGCCAAGTTTTTTTCGGCGTGATTTGGCTGGTTCATTTTTTTTCGTTCTTCGTTCCCAGGATGGAGTACGAGCTGCTTTTGGTCTCGTTCTTAGGTCTTTTTGCCTATTTCCTGCTGACGGCCGGACGACACGCTCAGTCTTCAGCGTCTTTGGAAGCACATCTGAGGGAGTTCGTTTACGGATTTTTTGGCTTGGTTTATTTGGGGCTTCTTCCCCTTTTCTTGCCCTTGATTCGCGGGCTTCCTGATGGCCGTTCGTGGCTGTTTTTATTTTTTCTTCTAAATTGGGTGGGTGATTCTGCCGCCTATTTCGTTGGACTGAAAAAGGGGAAGCGGAAGCTTTATCTGGAGATCAGTCCCAAAAAGACCTGGGAGGGTGCCTGGGGAGGGATGTTGGGCGGAATGCTCGTGACCCTGATTTACAAGGGCATCGTATTTCGCGAGATGTCGTGGCTTTTTACGCTGATGGGTCCAGTCATTGTCGGCACCTTTGCTCAACTGGGTGACCTCTGTGAAAGCTTCATCAAGCGAGCTTTCGAACGCAAGGATTCTGGCCAGTTGCTCCCTGGGCATGGGGGAGTTCTAGATCGATTTGATGGACTCGTAGTGAGCGCTCCCGTAATGTACTTTTGCATCCGGGCGATTGGTTGAAACCTTTGCCGTAACTTGATCGCAATTCTGAGGTAAACTGTGCTTCTTTCAATAATTGGTTTTATTTCGATTCTGGGTCCTCTGGTTGTCGTTCATGAGTTTGGGCACTTCATTTTTGCGCGGCTCTTTGGGGTTAAGGCAGAGGTTTTTTCGGTTGGCTTTGGGCCAAAGCTTTGGTCAAGGCAGCGAGGAGAGACCGAGTGGTGCTTATCCGCCATCCCATTGGGGGGGTACGTCAAGTTATTGGGCGAGGAGCCTGGTCAAACGCTTCCTCCTGAGCTGGCGCACCGCTCTTTGCAAAGTCAGTCGCGCTGGAGGCGCTTCTGGATTTTCTTTGGTGGACCTCTTTTCAATTTTATTTTTGCAGCGCTCTTGTTCATGGCCATTCAAGTGATTGGCGAAGAGCACGTGACGAGTCGAATCGGAAGAGTGCTCTCGGGGTCTCCGGCTGCTCAGGCAGGGCTGCTTTCGGGCGACCTTGTGGTTGAGGCTGCGGGGCGATCGATTTCAAAATATGAAGAGCTAGAGGCGGTGATTTCGGAGAAGCCCAATACGACGCTTGCTTTGAAAATTTCGCGTCCTGGTGCTGGTGAGCTCCTCCTGCAAGTTCCAGTAGGTAGCGAGGAAGGGTACTCTGCCTTTGGTGAGAAAACGCGAGTAGGACATCTCGATGGGGTTTTTCCTGCAGCTCGCGACGCGGTCGTGGGGGTTTCGAGTCCGGACTCATTGGCAGGAAAAGCGGGCGTCAAAACTGGAGATCGAATAGCTACGTTGAACGGGGTCTCAATTTCTAGCTTCGAAGAAGTGGAGAGGCTCTTCTCGGGACTAAAAGCGGGTGATGATGTGAAGGTCGAGCTGAAAACGAAAGATGCTCGAGCCCTCGCGGTTTCTTGGAAACGAGGAGAGTCAGGCGTTTCATTTTCTGAAGAATCTGGGCTTTTCAGTTCGGAGCTTTTTGTTGAAAAAGTCGTCGAGGGGTCTCCCGCTCAGTCTTCAGGGCTAGTTTCTGGCGACCGCCTTGTTTCAGTCAGTGGCACGCCGATCTTATCTTTCTTTGAACTCCGGCAGTTGGTTCAAAAGGGCGGCGAGACGACGGGAAAGGTGGCTTTGGTTTGGGAGAGGTCGGGAAAGCTTTTTGAAAAAGAACTGAGTCCGACTGAGACTAAAATCAAGAACGCCGATCCTTCTGCTGCTCGTCAGTACACCATCGGGATTTTTCCCATGTTGAGCTGGGCTCAACCTGAAGTTCTCATTGAACGGCACTGGAATCCTTTGAAAGTCATTCCTGCAGGGATCAGCAAGATGGTCGAGCTTTCGTGGCGAAATTTAGTTTCGTTGGCGAAAATGGTTACTGGTGATGTGAGCGTGAAGACGTTAGGTGGACCCATTTTGATTGGCAAGATCGCAGGCGAATCGTTGTCTCGAGGATTGATGACTTTTCTGAGTACGATGGCGATTTTGTCTATTGGTCTTGGAGTTTTGAATATTCTTCCCGTTCCTGTTTTAGATGGGGGACATATTCTTTTGCTCGGAGTCGAGGCCGTTCGCGGAAAGCCGTTGCAGATGCGCCAGCTTGAGATTGTTCAACAGGTGGGGCTTGCGCTGGTCTTGCTTCTCATGGCCATCGTCATGAGGAATGATATCGCCCGATTATTTTGAGTGGGTGCTCGATCGGGAGATGACTTGAAAGTACTGGGTTGGGACACTTCCGGAAAGACGGGTTACCTTTTTCTGGCTGATTTCGCTGATGAGCTCATCCTTCGATTCACGAAGGTGCTCGAAGTGGATCAGCGCCAGCACTCGGAAGGGCTTTTGATGGGAATTGCTGAAGCCTTGGAGTCAGCAGGACTACGCGCACAGGATTTGAACCTTCTGGGCATCGGAGTAGGCCCTGGTAGTTTTACTGGAATTCGTATTGGCCTCACGACGGCTCGAACGTTTGGTCAAATGCTGGGGATTTCGTTGGTGCCGGTATCGAGTCTGTCGATGATTGAGGCCGCCGTCCGCAACCAGCTGGGGGAGTTATGTGCCGACGTGCTGGTCATTCTTGAGGCCTGCATGGGTGAAGTTTACGTGCGTCGCGGAAGGTTTGGCGACGCTGACTCTGTCGAGAGGGTCATGAAGACTGCGGCACTGCCGCACTTTTTGTCTGAAAGCGGATATTCAGAAGCTTCCTCGAGACCTGTTGTTGTGGTTCTTCCTGAAAATTGGAGAGGTCACCCGGTTCTTGGGG
>JBDLQW010000009.1:0-33522 GCA_039800365.1 Pseudomonadota bacterium | reverse complement strand
CTGCAATGGAAGTCACCGTCGCGCTCGATCTTAGTGATCGACGACGGTTTAGCAACGGGGATTTCTGCCGAGACCGCGGCTCGATTTCTTCGCAGAAAAGGCGCAAAAAAAATCAGTCTGGCGATTCCTGTGGCCGCCAGCGACTCAGCAGCAGCACTCTGGGCGCCGGGTGAACTCTACGACGAAGTGATCGCCATCGAGCGCATCGACGCCTTCGGATCAGTGGGGAGCTGGTATGATGACTTCCACGCCTTGAGTGACGAAGAAGTACGGAAGCTTTTACGAAGCGGCAGCGTGAACGAGCCCACGCCCCGATCGTTCGAGCAATCCTCTAGAAGTCGCGACTAATGTCCTTGGCGCTACTAATCTTCCGCTCGCTGGCACCCTCTTCAAGTAGCGCCGACTCAGGGAAAACTTCATCCGACGCTCCCGCCCTTGACGCGACCCTGGACGCGACCGCGTCTGCCCGACTCAGTCGCTTCGAGGACCCTCTTTGAGCAGGCTTCTTGGCGCTGGAATTCGAATCCCAATCATTGCTCAAGCCCGAATGATCGGTCTGAGTTCCGTCGATAACACCAGAGAGGTCTTCGACCAGCTTCAAGAGCGCTCGAGCCTGAGCGGCCATCTCTTCTGCCGAGGCAGCGGCCTCTTCAGAAGCTGCGGCATTTTGCTGAGTGGCTTGATCTAATTGCAGCATGGCCTTACTGATCTGACTGATGCCAGCCGATTGCTCAGCACTCGCAGAGGCAATCTCTGAATTAATATCGGCAACCTTTTTCACTGCGGTAACAATCTCATTGAGAGCGGTGCCACTATGAGCGGCTAAGCTCGAACCTCGCTGCACCTTTTCGACACTGTCTTGAATCAGACCCGTGATGTCTTTTGCCGCCGATGCGCTACGCTGAGCCAGATTTCGAACGGCTTCGGCCACGACAGCAAAACCTCGCCCTTGCTCTCCTGCTCGAGCCGCTTCAACTGCCGCGTTTAGAGCCAAGAGATTGGTCTGAAACGCGATATCGTCGATGACCTTGATGATTTCTTCGATCTTCTTCGAACCGTGGGCGATCTCTGCGATCGCTTGAATCAGCTCGCGAATCTCGGCTTCACCGCGTTCAGCAGAAGATCGGCAGTCAGCTGACAAAGAGGATGCCTCTTTGGCGTTATCGGCATTTCTGGCAACCATGCTACTGAGCTGCTCGATCGACGCCACCGTTTCCTCAAGCGAGGCCGCCGACTGAGTCGATCCTGACGAGAGCGCTTGGCTCACGCTGGAGATCTGCCCGCTTGCCGTTCCGAGCTCAGACCCCGCACCGGCAAGGCTTTGGGCCACATCGCCCAGGCGTCCAATCGGACGACGGGTCAGCAAGTAACCGATAAACAGCGCCACCCCTGCAAAAATCGCCCCCAAAAGCGCAATTTTCGTCGTCGCAGCTTTCGTCGCCTCTTGAACCGGTTGAAGGCTCGAGATGACCGTAAAGGTGCCCCGAAGATCGCCGTCTTTCATGTTCTCCATACGAAACCCCAAGACGTCCTTTCCATTACCCCATGGACTGGTCGAGGGATGACCATGGCAGGAAAGGCATCCTTGTTTTTCCGAAATGCGAACAGGACGAGTCACTCTTAGGAACTTTCCATCAGCGGTGTGACTAGTTACCTCAGCAAGTTTTGAATCTGCTCTGAACTTCTCGATCAATTCAGCTTCCTCTGGCGTTGCTTGATTCTCGCGATTTCTGGGCGAATCCGACGCCACTCGAAAACGGTAATTTTCCTTCTCAGCCCCGACTCCACCCAACTTGAAAGCGGCGTATACGGGTACTGTCTTCAGAATCTTCAAGCGCTGCTCATCTGAGACATTGCCACTTGGAAACTTTTTCACGGTCTCAGCAACGATCTCATCAACCAGCCCCATGTCGGCCACGTAGTCGCGCCCAACCTCAAGACGAGAAAGAATCGCCTCTGATTTCTGAACGAGCGCGGCCTCGCCATTTTTGGCAATTTGCGACCGAGCGATTAAAATCGCGGCCCCCGTGCAGATCACGCAGGCAACGGCGATAGTGAGCGAAACTCTTGTCTTAAATTTGAGATTCATGGCCCAAAGGCTCCACTTTCAGTGAGGGTTTTCTGTTCTTCTTGAAACGTGATCCAAGAATAAGAGTAGCATCGCTCTCGCGTTGCCTCGCAAAAAAAGAAACCTCGAACAAAGAAAGTCGCGGCCAAAAAGAGTCGTATCGCCGACAACGCATTGACAGAAAGGCGACAAGGCGACAAGGCGTCAGTTCAGCCGTTTGCTTGAAGTCGGAGTCGACGAAAAGTGAGATCCAACGCGTCGTGAATCAGCTGAAGCGACGGGATTTAGATCCTGGATTCATCTCTCCAGGCTGATTAGAAAACGATGCTCCGTCGATTATCTAATTTTTCCGATCCACTGTGAGATCATTTCTGCGAATTTTTCAGCGTATTGGCCAGGCAGATCGTGAAAGCTATGGTCCTTAAGCAAATGAAACTCATTCTTTCTAGAAGGCCCGGAGGCATTAATATTGAGAAAAAAATCGTAGCTTCCTTTTGGGTTGGTGATGCGATCTCCGAATGCATGAACGATCATTACAGGAATCGAGTATACCGAAGGTTGAGCACTCCTGAATTTTTCGATGCCATTAATCAATGCCTGCGCAGTCGGAATCGTATGAAGGCCGTGATGCACTAACGAATCATTCTTGAGTCTTTCGATCTCGAGCGTGACTTGCTTCGCACTCAGACTTGGATCTCGGAAAAAATACTTGTTCTTCAGGAAGTCTGGAACCGCCGGTGTTTCGGAAGGGACATGTCTGCCGATCCAACCGATCAAAACTTCCTGAAGATCATTTGAGAAGCTATCGAAAGTTTTCAAGGCCGGAGCGCTCAAAACCGCGCCACTGACAGCGGAATCCTCCGGAAGCTTTTGCAGATAGGATGCGACCACCAATCCTCCCATGCTATGCCCAAAAAGGATAAGTGGGCGACCTGGACGCTCCGCTGAAACCAAGCGAACGAAATTGCGCAGATGTTTTACATTTTCGTCGATTGTATCAACATTGCCCGTCGGTTTCTTTCCGGATCCGACTTCCATCAGACCCGAGCGTCCGTGGTGAGGTTGATCATAGGCCCACACCTCGAATGAGCCATCATTTCGAGACGCTGTATCCAATGCGTGGATCAGTCGATCATAACGTCCGCTATGATCCTTAAGGCCATGCACGATGATTAAAATCTCCTTCGGGTGATCGGTCGTTCCCGCCTTTGGGACACGAGCGCGATAAAAGAGACTCCTGGCGGACTTTCGGGAGGAAGCCTTCGAACAGAAAGTCCCATTTACGATATCGAAATCCTCGGACGGACTGGTCCAGGTCCCCGAGCGGTCCAAGGCCCTTGACTCCCAACCGCATACCGACTCAGACGATGCGGCCAGAGAGTCCGCCATGCTCATGGTGGATAGAATGGAGGACAGAGCGGCCAGCAGAACGATAGGCAGGGAGACTTTTTTCATAACGACTTGACCCTTCTTGATTCGAGTTGACTAGGCCGTGTTGGCCGTTCATTTTTCCTGCAACAAAATATTGCAACGCATTATCAACCGCAACGGGGGCAAGGAGGGTATCGCAAGGCGAGATTAGGTAAGTTCGGAATCAGTCCGAGCAGCGGCCGAAGTCATAAACTGGTTTGGCCGTCTCCACATCGAAGCCTTTGAAGTAGTTAAAGTCTCCCGTATAGCGGGCGTCACCTCGATAAAAAGGATCGCTTAGCTTGAGCTTGCCGTACGATATCGGGTCGTTTCCAATCTTGATCGCCCACGCCGGAACATGTCCCAGGTTCGCAATGAGGTCATGCAGCGCTACCGATTTTGCGTAGAAGCTGTGGTCCCTTTCCATGACAGTTTTTCCGAGAGGCAAATCCTCGAGTGGAGCGAGTTGCTGATAATAAGTGGAGGACCTGAAACCTTCTGCGTCTTGGGCATGGAGGAAGTAGATCGCTTCCTCGATCAGGGCATTTTCTACTTTGACTCTCTTAAGGTCCGCCACATATCGAAACACTTCCTTCATGAGCAACCATTCCAAATCATGCTCTGGCATCAATGCGAGGGCCTGTTCTTGAAAAAATGCGACGCCGTCCTTGTAGATTGCCAATTGCACTTGAAAGCGAGGATCGGCTCGTTTCGCATCTCGCCGCTGGTTCAGGTGGAGCGCGGTCATGTGCCGAAAGTTGAAGTGAGAAGCATAACGAAAGCTTGGCAGCAGCTCCCCCAGTGTGGCCCCGAGACTTTCAACGATGGTTTGAACAGGTTGCGACATTCGGCCATACGTCGTGTAGAAACTCTTGGTCGTTACTCGAGTGCACGGCTGAAATCGCTTAATTACTTCGACATCAGGTCGCTCGGCCAATTGCATTTGCGCAAGTTCTTCCTCCGAAAGGATGTCGAGAAAACGAACTTTTCCCGAACGAAGGTCGTAAACCCCTTGGCCTCCGTCGCCGACATGGCCGCCATGTGCGTGTGCGAGGCACGGTAATATGAGCATGCACAAAGCAGCAAGGGCGCGGTCAAGCAACTTCATATGAAGCTCCTAAGTCAAAGAGTTGCACCGAGACGCAATAGACCGAATCTTTCTTGTCCGATCGTTCGAGATGTTGATCAAGCTCTTTGCGGAACCGGGAGATAATTTCGCGAATCTCACTGATTTGGCGCGAGTCGATCGCAAGTATTGCCGCCGAAAAATCCCTGCGATCCAGAGGCTGGGTCATGATCGCTTCGCCGGCCTTGCTCAAAATCTGAGTGTGAAAATTGCGACGAGCTTGAAAAGGGGTCGCCTGGCGCGGACTTTCGTAAAACTCCCGCGAAGGAACGAGCTTTTCGTTTTCGATTTTGAGGAGCCCAAGCCTTTTCAAACGTTCGACGGCGAGATCGGCTTCGATCGTTGAGATACCCAAACGCTTGCCGATCCAAGCCGGACTGCCCACGAATCCTTCGGTGCGAGTGAGCTCGACGATCGGAAAGTGGTACCACCCAGAGATCGCCTCAAATGCGTCATCTTCGAGGAGATGCCTCGAAGGGCCATCACGAAGGCTTTCGAGCTTCCTTGCTGCAGCATCCCGGCCTGCTTTGGAGCGGGCATGCTCTTTTTCGACAAGAGTGCAGAATATCTCGGTCTCTTGCTCGGAGTATTCCAACTTCTTGGCCAATGTCGCCGCTTTTTGGGCCGACATTCCGTACTTCGCATTGAGAATGTCGCTCAGCTGAGCCGAGGGTAAGCCTAAAAAGATCGCGAAGGCTCGAAGCGAGTACCGGGGATTTCTTTTCAGTCGTTTAGCGAACTCTTGTTTAATAATTTCACGATAGGTCAGTTTTGGAGAAACCATGCGCCCGAATATATGACTTATTTGATCAACTATGTCAAGCTTGACCTTTCAGATATCAGGTGGACTTCAGAGCGAGGATGACAGCGCAAACTGTAGTCATGTGAAAACTTATTAGACACTCACCTGACCTCACCTGACCTCACCGTGCAGGACACCTAACGAAGAGATAACTCTCACTCCTCCCTCCGTTAGGTGCAAAACGGCTCGCTTGCAATCGAGCGTAAATCCTCACAGCCTCTGATAAGTACAACAATAGCCCGTGCTTGTTACGTCAGCGAAAAACCGTGAATGACCTTTGATGCAGAGGCTGATGTTTTTGGGTTGCAAGGCTTTTAACTTGGTCGTCGATTTCTCGCTTAAAAAGATCAGGTTAATGGACTCCTTGCGGGTGAGAGTATCTCCACTCCAGGTGTTTTTGACTGTGTACCCTTGAGAGTCCTCGTATTTCCCTTGATTGATCGAATGAAGAATTCCGATCACTCTTCCGTCCTCCAAATTTTTTAGACGAACCACGGGACCGTTGCGTGCGCCAGAATTTGCGATGTTGACCTCCAAGTCCCGGCAGACTCCTGAGTCAGCTTGGATGGGCCGGTAGCGGCCTTCGAATCGTTGAAGGTCTTCCGCCTTCGGTGGGCGGCCCATGGCCAGAGCAGAGTGGCTAGCCAGGCTGACCGATATCCCCAATAAAAATAATGCTCTCAAAGGTTTCATAGACAACGCTCCTTTCTAGTGTCGGTCTCAACGTGCCATCTTCTGAAAGATGCAACGAAACCTAGGGGCCTCGAAAGGACTTAGAAGTCCGGGAAAAGCAGCCACGGTCGGACTGAAAGCGTCCAATTCGCTCTTAAAGGAGATCAGGGTGCGCGAGTCACGGAGATCAAATGGATTCTGGAAGGCTTCCAGTCGGCCGACTCCGAAGAGAGTCGCTGCTTCAGAAGTGATCTCTCCTTGTTTTCGATCTGAAGATACGACGATGCGGTATTTCCGCTTCGCCTTGAGGTCGTTCGGATTAAACTCCGCCAAGGGGACCTTTCGCGTGGCGAGCGGTTGGTAGATGTGATTCTCGAGCGCAGCATCGAGTTCGTATTCTTCGATGAGGGCGGTTGGATTCAAATCAATCGCGTAGTCATTAGGAATACGAAAGCCTTGGATCAAGTCGTGTGGAACATTATCAAACACAGGCTGGCCCCTATTTCTTAGGGCATTATGTTCTGCGGAATAGCGCGTCATGTAACTCTCGATGTCAGACTTCACAAATTGAGCGAAGAGGTCCGTACCAGATCCCTTGGGACCATCGATCTTGGAAAGGGTGAACTCATGGACCCAGAAATCATGAAGGTGCTTGTAAGGGCCAATTTCCTGATAGCTTTGAATCCAGGAGCATGCGCCGCTGTAAGTCCCGATATAGTCTTGAGGAAACTGTGCCTTCCCATTATCAGGATTTCGTTTTTCAACGATGACGCGAGGGTCGATATTATAACGGCTGATTCGGTCAAACAAAGGCTTCAGATACCGGCTTGTGTACCTTTTGCGAGCTGCTTCTTTTTCAAGGTCATCCCCGGAGCCTTCGAAGCTATCACTTAGGTTGGCGCGGGCCGAGCTCAAGGACAACACGACCGCAAACGTCATTAAGGCCATCTTCACCGAAGTCGTTTGAGAGAGAGAGCTTTTCATAAGCTTTATTTCCTTTCTATGCTCCAGCGGAGCAGACAATTATTAGATCGCCAAAAGAGCGACCTTCAGATGGGGAACTAATAACTCAATGCGTTACCCCTCAGAACCAAGTGAAATGCCAAATTGCCAGGTGAGATCAGGTGACTTCGAACGCTTTGCAGCGCTCCAAAAGGTAAACGCGGTTGCTCGTGATACCGGCGAAAGCTATCAGGAGGGATAGTTCTGACTCCGTGGTCGGGATTGAACTCCGATTACGAGCCTTTCCACTCGTCGTGAATGATCGAATTTGGCTGCCAGCCACAACCGAGCCTAGGACTTTCAAAGTCCCCCGCGGATGCCTGCCTGGCCCCGGGGCGCGATGAGGATGGGGCATTTGAGGAGCTGCGAGCGTAATTTAGCCCAGCTTTAGGCGCTTCTAATCTTAGGACCCCCACCGCTCACGAAAGCGCTGGAACTAGGTCCTGGAAATAACGTGCTGTTTTGGTGGGCCCAGAGGGACTCGAACCCCCGACCAAGCGGTTATGAGCCGCCAGCTCTAACCAGCTGAGCTATGGGCCCCCTGAAATCAGAAAACCTGATCAATAGCCGTTGCCTGAGCCCGTGCTTCCGCCATCAACGAAAGACTTGAGCAACTTAGCACGCGAGGGGTGACGTAACTTTCTGAGAGCTTTCGCCTCGATCTGACGAATACGCTCACGAGTCACGAAGAAATCCTGACCCACCTCTTCCAAAGTATGGTCGGACTTCTCGCCAATACCAAAACGCATTCGAAGAACTTTCTCTTCGCGAGGCGTCAACGTCGCCAAAACCTTACGAGTCTGTTCTGACAAATTGATGTTAATGACCGCCTCAGCGGGATTGATGATCTTCTTATCTTCGATGAAGTCGCCCAAATAAGAATCTTCCTCTTCGCCAATCGGGGTCTCGAGTGAGATGGGCTCTTTTGCGATCTTCAGCACTTTTCGAACCTTATCAACGGGAAGCTCCATCTTCACGGCGATTTCTTCGGGGGTCGGCTCACGTCCCAGCTGCTGAATCAACAATCGAGAGGTACGGATCAATTTATTGATCGTCTCAATCATGTGCACTGGAATACGGATGGTTCTCGCTTGGTCGGCGATCGCGCGGGTGATCGCCTGACGGATCCACCAAGTGGCGTAAGTCGAAAACTTATATCCGCGGCGATACTCGAACTTATCGACCGCCTTCATCAGGCCGATATTTCCTTCCTGAATAAGATCGAGGAACTGCAAACCGCGATTCGTGTATTTTTTCGCAATCGAGACCACGAGCCTCAAGTTCGCTTCCACGAGCTCGCTCTTTGCCTGGTCAGCCTTGCGCTCACCAACGGTCAGGGTGTCGTGAATGCGACGGAGCTCGCTGATCTCAATTCCAGATTCTTCTTCCAGCTTCTCGATCTTTCGATCAATTTCTTCTTCAACCTGAACAATCTGCCCGAGCTTCTGTTCATTGGTGTCGTACTGCTTGCAGAGAGCCTTTACTCCCTCGCCACCTTTTTTAAACTCAGAAATCACACTCTTGAGCTCCTCGGGCTTCTTCACCACGAGGTAGTCCATGGTCTTCTTTCGCTCGTCCAACAGCTCTTTTCCTCGCGCCCAAAATCCTTTGATCTTGGCCGAGAGCTGATTGATCGTCTTACGATTAAACATGATATTCTCGAACGCGGACTCGACCTGGCGTTCGCGACGCTGAATTTCTTGCTGAAGCCTTTCTTTTTCGGCAGCTGGAGTCTTCTTGGCTTCTGCCCCAACCAGCTTGGGCTCAGCTTTCTCTTGGTAACCCACGAGAGCTTTGACTTTCGCGATCGCCGCTACGACGCGATCGAGGTAGACCTTTTCGTCGTCAGCGGAGATTTCCTCATCCACTCCACGAATCACGTCTTTCACTTTAGTGCGGCCGCTTTCCATGCGCTCGCCCAACTCAACAATTGCCAGGGTTCCGAGACGAGAAGCCAAAAGAGCGCGAAGGATTTCGATTTCACCCTCTTCGATGCGCTTGGCGATCTCGACTTCTCCCTCGCGAGTCAGCAGCGATACGCTGCCCATTTTCTTCAAATAAAGTTTTACTGGATCAGCGCCGCGAGCGAAGTCTGGCGTGGCCGCGGGTTCCTCTTCTGAATCCGCATAGGGTGCTCCGCCCAATCCCATTTCTTCAGAATCTTCTTCGTCTTCGACTTCTTTCGGACGTTTGGTGGTTTCGAGAACTTCGATCTCGTTATCACCCAAAAGATTCATCACCTCATCGATTTGGGCTGCCAGAAGAATATCTGGCGGAAGAAGTTCGTTCACTTCTTCGTAAGTGAGGTAGCCACGCTGAAGACCAAACTCGAGAAGCTTTTTGATTTCCTTGTTCTTCAACAAAGCCATCTGAGCTTCACTCGTCTGTGACGAGTCGCCTGGAACAAGAGCATCGAGCTCGGAACGAGAAGAAGACAAGGTGGCACCAGAGGCGCCGGCCGGCGAGATCCCATTATTCGGCTTCGTCATAGAAGCTGGTAAACTCCTTTATTTTGCGCTGGACGTCAACATATTCCTGCATCAGTTTCGCCTGTAACTCCGCGTCCTGGCTGGCTTCTGCAGAACCGAGCGCCTGCTTGATGTGCTGCGAAAACCGTACCCAAGCCCGACCGAGCTGACGCTTCAGGGCCCTTTGAAAGTCCGCCATCAGATGAGGAGGCTCATTGGCCACGAGAGCTTCTGTAATCGTTGTGAGAACTTGGCGTGAGTCGATACCAGAAAGGAGCGTCTCGGGCGCCTGCCTCAGCAAAGCGAACTGCCGGGGGTCGGAGGCCACCTTCTCGACCCACTGCCGGGTTGACGGGTGTTCAAAAAGTTCCCACAATCCCGCCCCTGGTGGCAATTGGACCCTAGCCTGAGCCAGAATTTCAGAGAACTCCCCTCCCCAAACCAGACCCCTTAAAACAACCTGCTCGAGCTTTCCAAGAGCCGGCGATCGACGCCCCTTGGCCGCCGCATTCGAAGTCACGAAAGCAGGCGCCCCCCCCAGCGTGGGACGATTAGACGGGGAAGCTCCGCTCTGGCGCTCAGGAACCCGCACTTCCCCTGCCCTTGCCTGGGGCGACGACCCCATCGACGTCAGCAAGAGGCGGGGCTCGACCCCCAAAGCTTGGGCGGCAGACCGCACTCGAACTTCTCGACCGACTGGATCTGAGAAAATCTTCAACCATCCGGCGATTTTCTTAATCGCCTGACTCAAGGCCTCGGGACCTCCAGAGGCCCCGCGAATCGCCTCATCGATGCGAACATCGATCAACGGCTTGGCTGCCTTGAGAATCTCGAGCATCCGCTCACGCCCCTCCGGCAAGGGTGCGCCTGTCGAGGCATCAAAAATGACTTCATCAGGATCTACGCCACGCGGAAGGTTGGCCCCGTGTAGCACCCAGCCCTGCGAGAGCCCGAGCTCCATCGCTCTTTCGGTAGCCTCATCTCCTGCGCGATCGGAGTCGAAAAGCAGCACCACTCGCGAGCCAAGGCGACGAAATAGATTTAAATGATCAGTAGTCAGAGCGGTTCCGCAAGTGGCCACCGCGTTTTCGAATCCCCCTGCATGCAGACCCAAAACATCGAAATACCCTTCGACCAGAACCACTTCGTCAGACTCTCGGATATGTTTCTGAGCCTGAAAGAGCCCGTAAGCCACTTTGCTTTTTCGAAACAAAAACGACTCGGATGAGTTCAAGTACTTCGGACCTGCATCGCGCACCTCGTCTGCTCCTGCTGGAGCTTGCGCAAGCTCAGGAATCGTACGACCGCCAAAGGCCACGACCTTACCTCGAAGATCCAAAATCGGAAACATCGCCCGGCCCCGAAACAAATCGAAATAGCCTGATTGCCGCTGAGACGGACGGATCAGTCCCAATTCTTGAGCAATCGCCAACGGCGCTTTTGCCTGGGTCAGGTGTCGCGCAAGCGCGTCCCATCCCACAGGGGCCGCTCCGAGATAAAAATTTCTAGCTAAGCCTTGGGGCTCCAGGGCATTCAACCCCCGCTTCATGAAGTACGAGTGAACTTCTGGCATTTGACCGAGTCGTTCACGATAAAAGGCCGCAGCAAATCGATTCAGCCGAAGAGCCAACTGAAGCTTCTCGCGCTCTTCTTGCCGAAGCTTTGCCCGCTCAGGGTCATCTTTTCGGGCGGAATCGGCCAGCTCATGGGGAAGCGGCATTCTCGCCCGCTCAGAGAGCTCCTCAAGAGCTTCCATAAACCCCAGGCCATGGATCTCCATCACGAAGGAAATGAGATCGCCACCCTTCTTGCAGCCGAAGCAGTGATACATCTGCTTGGATTCATTTACGGTGAATGAGGGTGAACGCTCGGAATGGAAGGGACAAAGCCCCATATGGTTGGCGCCGGCCTTGCGCAAAACCACATGCTCACTCACGACATCGAGAAGATTGAGCCGATTTCGAAGCTCTTGTTTGAAGGATTGAAGAGTAGAATCCGCGATCCTAGCCAAACCACTCCTCCTTTCGAGCCATCGAGGTTCCTTCGACTCGGCTGACATGGCCATTGGCGGAGTGAATCGCACCATCACACGAGCGGCGAGCCCCGATTTCTATGATCCGCACTGCCCGAGCCTCGACAGGATTATGAGAGTAGAAATCCCGCGAAATGAGCTTTCCAAGAACGCCACCGGTCGGCAGCCCGGCCTTCGACCTAACCGCCAATTTTTTCGCGAACGATCTGATTAACGAGCTTGCCATCGGCCTTACCCTGCACCTGAGGCATCAAAATCTTCATCACAGCGCCCATATCTTTTGCTGAGCTTGCTCCGGATTGTGCCACGGCGGCAGCCACGAGCTGTCGAATCTCGTCTTCACCCATTTGCTCTGGAAGAAAAGCCTTCAAGAAGGTCAGCTCGGCCGTCTCGTTAGCAACGAGATCTTCGCGTCCCCCCTGCTGAAACTGCTCGATCGAGTCTTGTCGCTGTTTCGCAAGAGAAGTAATGATTTTTACGACGCCGGCGTCGTCAAGGTCGACCCGGTCATCGATTTCTTTTTTTCGGATGGCTGCGTGCAAATTTCTGGCGTAGCCCAGAGTGGCTTTGTCGCCACCTTTCATGGCTGCCTTCATCGAGTCAGACAAACGTTCTTTGATTGTAGGCATGAAACCGGTCCTTAATTGAGAGCTGAATTGAAACGAAAAAGCGAAGGCCGGGGAATTTTCCACCGTGCCTTCGCCCTATTCTCGAAAACAACTTCCTTCAAGTCATCAGAAAGCCGCGCGGCGGGGCTTCTTGACTCCTCGCTTACGAGCGGCAATCGACTTGCGCTTGCGCTTAACCGAGGGTTTTTCATAAGCTTCGCGCTTCCGGACTTCCGAGAGGATGCCGGCTTTTTCGCACTGCTTTTTGAATTTCTTGAGGGCAGCTTCGAATGAATCGCCTTCACGAATCGTAATACCTGGCATAAATTTTCACCTCCTCCCGGCTTGAAATATGGAAAACGTTCTTTGGTCTAGTCGTTTCAGGGCCAAAGCGCAACGAGAAAGCCTCCACCGCCGGCTCCGGTCAATTTTACGGCAAGAGCCCCCTGTCGATAGAGCGCCTCGATATCCCGCTGCACCTTTCCGGGAACTAAAGCCCAGATGAGAAAACTCTCATGGGCAGCCTTCATCCCTTGGGCAATCAAACCCAGAGCTTGGTCGAGAGCTCCAGGGGCGGAAATCCGATCGAAATGAGCGAGTCCCTCGAGTACCAAACGCGAGGCACGACTCATCGATTCATCGGCCCGAATGGCCGAAATGGGATCTTCCGACATCAAGAGTTCGACCCGTCGAATGCACTCACTGGTGGAAGCTCGAAGCCCAGTGTCATGAAAGGTAAACCGAGGGAACCTTTCACACGGAAGGAGAGAGGGGCCCCGTCCTCGAACGAAGCTAATCGGCTTCTGAACAGCACAAACCGCAACATCCATTCCGCTACTCTTGCCATGAAATCGATGTTCAAGATGCGTGGCAAACTCGAGAAGTCCTGCCTCGGGAACACCAAGAGGCCCTGAAAGCCATCGAGCCATGGCAACACAAAGGGCGGCGGACGATCCCAGCCCTGCCCCCGAGGGAATCGTGCTCTCGAGCCTCAACACTCCCGAAGGAAGATGAAACTCTCGGCCGCGCGAATGCTGCTCGTCCTGCACCAAAGACAGCAAATCCAGAATGACCGACCGTGCCGACTCGGGCTCAACCACCAGCCCCCCATGATCCGAAGGCACAAAGCTTAAGTGCAGGCGAAATTCAGGATGCGGCAGCGCCACAGCGGTTGCTCCGCGAAGCACGGCATGCTCGCCGGCAAGAACCCATTTCCCGGGGGCTGAAACTTCGAAAGCACTCCAATCCAGGCCCCTCATGAGATCTCCTCTCCTAAGGCCAAACAGCGTGCACCCATTCCTTGCCGATCGACCAAAATGGTGAACTCTGGAAAGCGCTTCTGAAGTCGCTCGAGCCACCGAGCCTCATCACATTGAGGAATCAACAGATGAATATTCGGGCCGGCATCTAACGTCACTGCGGCTTTCACAGCGTTTGCCCCGTCTTGTCCAGTGCGTACGCCGAGCGACTCAAGCCAAGCTAAAACCTCGCGAGTCTGAGGCTGCCAGAACGAAAATGAGGGCTCGGCAGTATGAAATAGCTCATGCATGTCCATTGCCTCTTCCCAAGCTAACGTCGAAAACTGCTGCCAATTTCCAGAAATCAGCACCGAACGCAGCCGCTGCAAACGCGCGTGAACTCGTGCCACTCGTCCTTCCCACAGCGGCGAAGAAAGCACTCGACGATGAGCATCGGTCGAAGAAACCGCCTTTTCTTTCTCCTCAATCAAAATCACCAAATCGCTTAGAGGTTCGAAATTCGATTCAAGCACTGAGGTCCGCTCGCCTTCCCAAAGCACCCAGGGGCCACCAAAAGAGCGACAGGAACTTCCAGACCCTTGCCGTGAAAGCGCCGCCCAGGAATCCTGGCAGGTGCTCGCCGATGGGGCGTCGCGACCTTTCTTGAGGACACTGGCGATGGCAAGCGTCAGCGCAGCGAAGCCCGAGGCGCTCGAGGCGATTCCGGCCCCAGCCGGAAACGCATTGCCCGTACGTACTTTCCATCTACCGACCAAAGGCTGCTGAAAATGCTCAAAAATGCGGCGAAAATGAGCAAGCATTTTCGGACGATCTTTCTCGCGAAGATCTAGCGGACGAAGAGCCCTACCCTCAATTTCAGTAACCCCTTGCCACTCAAGATCGAAGGGCTCGCTTCGCTCAGAAACCAGCTCAACTTCAGTCAAAGTGCAAAGCGAATCCAAAGTCAGAGAAATGCTGGGATTTGCCGGCAAATTCTTTGTCGCGTCGACCTTCCCCATGTACTTGATTAAGGCAATATTCGAAGGTGCCTGCACCCGAGCCCAACGTCTCATTCAGAAACCTCCAATCCGGAAGTCGCACTCAAACGAGAGCACCATAAGCGCAAGCCCCGCTCGATTAAGACTCGCTCGAACTCTTCGGGATCAAAACGAGTGGGCTCGATCACGGCGATTAACGCGTCAGACTGCATGGCTCCGCTTCCCTTAACCGCAAGCACTCCGGGAAGTCGCACCAGAGCCTCGCGATCTCGCGCTGCCGCCTCAATCTCTAACCCCTCTCGAGCAAAGCCCTCCGCCGCAGCATGTAGCGCCGCTGAAAACGCGAGACGATCGCCCCGAGCAAATGCTTGAATTCCAGCTGAAATCGATGGTTCGAATCGCTCTCGCCAGATCTCTCGTTGCGACCTCGAGACCTCTTTTAAGTGCAAATGAGTGGCCGTCTTACGTCCCAATTGCTGAGATGCCTGAATGACCGCCAAGTGAATCGAAGCAAGCCCGTCCTGGCGCTGGTCTGCGCGAGGAGAAGCGTCTTCTTGCTCGGGAAGCTGAAACTCAATCACGCCGCCCAAGGTCTGTGTGACCAGGTCTGCTCCGCTGGGTGGCGACCCGAGAGAGTCTTGATGCAACGATCGATAGGTTCGCCAAAGCTCGTGCCATGACGAGCGCTGCACCAAAGCATCGGCCAATATCAGCTGCGCTGTTGACGCTCCAAAGCCCCCGGCACCCAAGGCGGGATCACTCCAAAACCAAGCGGGGTACGGGGCTCCTGGGTCTAGCCGCGACGATCGCCAACGCCCCACCGGACTCTGCGGGTGAAACTGCGCAGGAATGCTCGAGTCTATCGCCTTCGAAGATAGAGTAAAGCGCGGAGGAACCGCGGCCACAAGCGCTGGCGCGCCGGCTAGCACCGCATACTCTCCCAACAGAAAAACTTTTCCGGGAACCGAGGCTAACACAGCTAGAGGGCTGCCGGCTGCCCAGATCCAGCTTGAGGCTTCAAGCCGCGAATCGACTGAAGGATTTCTTTTGCTCGAGAAAGATTGATGCTCTTTTCGACCTTCAAGACTTCTGCGAGCCGCTCTCGAACTCGTGCAATCTCATGAATTTCAGCCCCCGCCGCGATGGCTAAGTTCGCTGCGTGAAGCTGCATATGCCCTTTGACGATTCCCACCGTCGCTAATGCCTTGAGGGCACCTAGATTTTGCACCAACCCCACTGCGGAACAGATTCGCGCCAGATCTTCGGCGTGAGTCACTCCCAGAATTTTCAGGGCCACTCGAGCCGTGGGATGCACTTTCGTGACGCCTCCAACCGTTCCTACCGCCATCGGCAGCTCGATGCGCCCATGTAAGTCGGTGCCCTTCATCTCCCAATCTGAAAGCGGCTGATACTGACCCGATCGAGCAGCATAAGCATGAGCACCTGCCTCGACCGCTCGCCAGTCATTGCCGGTGGCGATTAAAATGGGGTCGATGCCGTTGAGAATCCCTTTGTTATGGGTGGTCGCTCGGTACGGATCTGCCTTCGCGAAAATCGTCGCTTCCTGAATGCCCTTTCCAACGACAGGATCGACGTTTCGAACCACGACTTCAGCTACTGCCAGCTTTCCATCCACAAGATTCGAGAGAATGCAAAGTCCGACCTTCTCGCCTGTCAACTCTTCGATTCGAGGCTTGAGTGCCTCGCAAACCTGGTTGATCAGATTAGCTCCCATGGCGTCGCAAGGATCACACAAGAAATGCAGGACCAACATCGAGTCACTCGAGCCATCTGGGCGGGGAAGGGTTCGAATGGCGAGATCGCGAACGCCCCCACCACGAGCAACAAGCCCAGGTACGCAAGCATTTGCCAGTTCAATCAAAAAACTGCGCTTTTCATGCAAGATCTCGCGAGCCCGTTCAGCATCGCGAACACTCGGAAGTTGAACCTGCCCAATGATCAGATTTCCTTTGGCGTAAGTGGTGATGTGTCCATTTTTTCCAATCCACTTCGCAGTAGCCGAACAGGCCGCAATAATTGAGGTCTCTTCAACCGCCATAGGAACCAGGATTTCTCGGCCATCGACTCGAAAGTGCGTGGCTACCCCGAGTGGAAGGGGAAAAACGCCCACGACATTCTCAATCAGGTGCTCCGCCACATCGAGTGAAAACGGAACCTCACCCGTTAAGGTCGCCAGCTCTTGCTCTGAAAGATCGCAATACTCGCGCAGCAAAGACAAGCGTTCGCGACGGTGCAATCGATGAAACCCTTCGAAAACGGACTTTCCCTCACGAGCGTCCATAATTCCAACTTCCTTCCTTTGCTCTCAATTCTTTTGGCGAAGCGCAGCCCGTACAAAATAGAGCAACGCGAAGCTCGAACTCTTGCTGCTCCATCCATCGATTCAAGACGTCCTCTCCACCCATCGCCGCCTGAAGGGCTGGCTGCGCGTAACCCACGCGATGAGCTCCCAGAGCGATCAGCTTCGCGGCATCTAACCCGCTTCGAACACCGCCCGAAGCCCAGATCGAATAGCGCGCCTCACGATTTTTCGAAAGAACTTCAGCAGCTGCTCGCACCGACGAAACCGTAGACTCGCCCCAGTCTGCGAAAACTTTCGCTGCCACAGATTCGAAGCTGGAGACCGGCGAACGAGCTCCCTCGATCCGTCCCCAGTGAGTGCCGCCAAGACCACTCACATCAATGGCAGCAACCCCAATCGAGGCCAGTCGATCGAGAGTAGATTCAGAGAACCCACACCCGGTTTCTTTTACCATCACGGGAATGGGCAAATCACGAACGAGACGAGCGATCGCTTCGAGCCCGCCTCGAAACTGAGGGGTCCCCTCGGGCTGCAACGCTTCTTGTAAAACGTTGAGATGAACAACAAGCGCCTGGGGCTCTAAAGCCTCGAGTACGGCGCGAATTTCTTGGCTGCTCGCCCGAATCACTTGGCTTAGCCCTAAATTAGAAATGAGGACGGCATCTGGGGCTTCTCGACGAAGGCTTTTTGCCTCATCGGGGAGCGCTCGCCCTTCAAGCTCACGACGTTGAGAACCAACCCCCATGACCCAGCCTCGACGAGCGGCAGCCCTCGCTAACAAAGTATTGATCGCTGCCGCATCAGGATGACCCATGGTCATCCCAGCAATAAAAAACGGGGTCTTTAAGCGCTGAGAAAAAACCTCTTCAGAGAGATCGATTTCCGAGAAATCGAGTTCAGGAAGGGCCTCATGACGTAGCCGAACTTGCTCTAAGCCCGTCCAGCCCTGCGCCTGATTTCGCAAGTCCAATGCCTGACTGATATGATCTCTTTTTCGGGTTTCAAACTGCGTCAAATCCATGGTGTCACCCTAGCTTCATCTCAGAGCACCTTTAACCCCACCCTACCCAAGACAGGCTCCGAATTCCATAGTAATTTAGACAAGTTTTGGAGTTCAAAAAAGCTTAAACAATACAAGAACTCCGCACTCGATACCTGTAAAACTCTTAGCCAGTCCACGATTTCTTTCAGGCATAATCCGAACAGAGATGATTCCTCGAGTTTCCTCACACCGAGCCCTGCTTGCTGCCGTTGCGATTCTTTTGTTCTGGCAGGTCGTGGCTCTTTGGCCCTCATCAACTCCAGTGGAAGACTCGCCAGGGAATCCGCCGAATGCCCCCCAGGCCCTCAAGACCGAACCTGCCCGTGAGGCCCCCACCTTTCGTGGCTTTTCGCCACCTGTAGCGGCGGCCCCAGATTATTCCATTCAACGGTTTCGCTACGTTTCAGTGAGCACCGGGCAAAAGCAATGGCAGCTTCTGGCTCGCTCTGCCGACTTTTACTCAGACCACGACACCGTGCTGGCCCAAGAGATTCAGGCCGAGCTCTTTTCAAACGATCTCAAGCAAACCCTTTCGGTAAAAGTCACCGGAAGGGAAGCACGATACCTCGTCAGCACGCGCGAACTCGAGGTTGGAGGAAATGTTCGCGCCTCGTTTCCAGATGGCTCTGAAATTCAATCTGACTATCTGCGATTTGACCCCAAGCTTCGTAGAGTTCTCATTCCCACCCGATACTTCACTCAAGGAAAAGGGCCGAACTCGAAGACCACCCAAATCTCTTTCACCAGCCAAGGCCTCGAAGGTTCGCTCGACGAAGGCCACTTTGTGTTGCCAGCAAACGTGATGATCGAAGTTTCAAAACAAGCACTTGCGCGACACACCTCAGAACACCCGTCTCATCATAGCGCCCCAGCGATTTTCAGAGCATCAAAGGCCGAACTCTGGAACCCCCAGCGACTGCTTCGACTTGACTCTCGCTCAACGCCGCTCAAGGACTCTTTTGTGACGCTCGAACAAAGCGGTCCAAATGAACTGCGAGCCCGAGCCCGACGAATGGAAATCCGAGGCGTTGCAAGCAGCCCGCTTTCGCGAGGGTCAACTCAATCCTCTGAAAATGAAAAAGAAAGGCCTTCATTCTTGGCAGAGGACGATGTCAAAATCGAAGAATGGACGAAGGGCAACTCGCGCACAGACCGACCCTATCGGCACTCAACCAGCGGACAAGCCGAGTTCTCACCAGAAACCGACTCCTTCGTATTGACCGAATACCCTCAGGTTTATCAAGAAGATGATACGATGACGGGAGACATCATCACCATCTATCGACGCGAAGATCGAGTCGAGATCGAAAATCCGAATGCCATTACTCGAGGATCGCATGAATAAACCTCCTCAGCAGCTTCATCTTTCAGCTCAGCACCTCGCCAAGCACTACCAGGGACGTCCGGTGGTTCGTGACGTTTCGTTTGAAGTGCATCAAGGGCAAATCGTGGGACTGCTCGGACCTAACGGCGCGGGCAAAACCACCTCGTTTTATATGGTCGTAGGATTGGTACGCCCCGATCAGGGCCAAATTCGCTTGGGCGAACACGTCATCAACGATCTTCCGATCCACCAACGAGCCCGGAAGGGCCTTGCTTATTTACCCCAGGAGTCGTCAGTTTTTCGTCGACTCACCGTCGAAGAAAACATCGACGCGGTGCTTGAGGGACGAAAACTCACCGACCAAGAGCAACGGCAACAACTGGAACGCCTGATCGATGAATTTCGCTTAAACGCGATTGCTCGTCAAAAAGCTTACACGTTATCAGGGGGCGAACGACGGCGCGTCGAAGTGGCCCGAGCTCTTGCCCTTGAACCGGTATTCCTTTTGCTTGATGAGCCGTTCGCGGGAATCGACCCGATTGCCGTAAGCGAGATTCAGCGAATGATGCAGGTGCTTAAGAAACGTAACATGGGAATCCTGATCACCGACCATAATGTTCGAGAAACCCTGTCGATTTGTGATGCCGCCTACCTTCTCGGAGATGGTAAGATTCTTGAGAAGGGTACCCCCCAAGAGATCGTTCAAAGCCCCGTGGCTCGCGAGCGGTATCTTGGACCTGATTTTCAGCTTTGATTGATGAAACCTTCTTGCCGATAGGACGACGATGGCCTTCGAAATCAAGCAGTCGCTAAAACTGAGTCAGCAGCTCGTGATGACGCCACAGCTGCAGCAGGCTATCAAGCTGCTTCAGCTCAACCGAATGGAATTGGCCGAAGTGGTCAACCAAGAGCTGATGGAAAATCCGATTCTCGAAGAGCTCGCCGAAACACCTGATGGCGAGAACACTCCTTCGACCGAAGAAGGGGCGTCGCAACAAAGCGACCCCGAGACCGATCAAAGGCGCGACGAAGACGCCTTTATGAAGCCAGCCACCAAAGAAGAACAATTGGTCGCAGGAAAAGACGACTTCAACTGGGAATCCTACGTTGAAGAGTACAACTCGAACTCGAGTTCGGCACCTTCAATGAGGGAGATCAACGAGGACCTTCCGAGCTTCGAGAACGCGCTGACGAAGACCACATCGCTTGAAGACCATTTGATGTGGCAGCTATCGATGACGGCGCTGCGCCCTGAAGAGCGCAAACTCGGCGAGCTCGTGATCGGAAACCTCTCGGATGATGGCTACCTGGTGGCAAACCTCGAAGACCTCGCCAAGGAAGCCGTGATTGAGCCCGAAGACGCCGAGGAAGTCTTGAAAATCGTGCATCACTTCGACCCTGTAGGCGTCGGATCGCGCAATTTGCAAGAATGCCTCTCGATTCAAGCCCGATTCATGAACCCTAGGCAACCCCTGGTCGAAAGCATCATTGGCAATCACTTGGCGGATCTCGAGCGCCGCAACTACCAGGGCGTCGCCAAGGCTCTTCAAGTGTCGTTAGAAAAGGTTGTCGAAGCCACGAAGCTCATCATGGAACTCGAGCCCAAGCCGGGTCGAAGCTTCATGACCAATGATACGCACTACATCACTCCCGACATTTACGTTTACAAGCTTGCCGAAGAATTCGTGATCGTTCTGAATGAAGACGGAATGCCGAAGCTCAGGATTTCGCCCTACTACAAGAACATCCTTGCGAGCGTCAGCAAGGAAGGCAACGGCAAGACCACAAAAGAGTACGTTCAGGAAAAGCTTCGTTCAGCAGTCTGGCTGATTCGCTCGATCCATAATCGCCAAAAAACCATCTACAAAGTCACTGACGCCATCGTGCGCCGCCAACGCGATTTTTTCGAAAAGGGCATTCAGCACCTCAAGCCCATGATCCTCAAGGATGTTGCCAGCGATATCGGAATGCACGAGTCGACGATCTCACGAGTCACCACGAATAAATACGTGCACACTCCCGTTGGAATCTTTGAACTCAAATATTTCTTCAACTCCAGCATCAGCGCTGCCGATGGGACTGATGCACTTGCGAGCGAAGCGGTGAAGGAAAAAATTCGCCAGATGGTACAGAAGGAAGATCAAAAAAATCCCCTTTCTGATCAGAAGATTGTCGAATTACTCCGATCCGAGAACATCGATATCGCAAGGAGAACCGTAGCGAAGTACCGCGACATGTTAGGAATTCTTTCTTCGGGCAAGAGAAAAAAGCTGATCTAGCCCACAAAAAGGAGCTTCAAGATGAACCTGCAGATGACCTTCAAGCACATCCAGCCCAATGAAAAAGTGAAGAGCTATGCCCAGGAAAAATCTGAAAAGCTCAACAAATACTTCGACGGTAAAATTTCAGTCTCCTGGAACTTCACTTTCGAAAGAGACACGGCCGTCGCTCATTGCCACGTCGTCGGTAAGAACATCGATTATTTTGGAGAGTGCGAAGCAGAGACCCTGCCGGCATCGATCGACTTGGTCATCGAGAAAATCGAACGACAGGTTCGAAAGCACAAAGAAATGGTTCGCGACCACCTTCATTCCGCGAACCACGAAAAGCCCCCAGTCACAGAGGAATGAGCGAACCGCTCTTATTTTCCGAACTTCTCGTGGTGCGAAATAATCGTCTCGAGCCGATGAATGACGGCAGCTACCGTTTTATCTAAAGGTGCATTCAGCGCGAGCCCTGCCGAATAGTCATGACCGCCACCGCCTAGCTCCATGGCGACTTTATTGACCACCACTCGCCCCTTCGATTTGATCGATGCCCGAATCTGACCGTCGTCTTCTTCGCGAAAAAAGCAAACCACTTCGGCGTCTTTCAAGAGAAGCAAGAGGTTCAGGAAAGATTGAGTATCATCAGAGCTAGCCTGATGAGCTCGTCTGAGCTCTAAGCTCATCTCGAGCCACGCTACTTTTCCGCCATGGCTGACCTTCACGTTTTGAAGCATTTTGCCCAAAAGCTGAAGATGCGACACTTCTTTCGAAGAGTAGATGTGCTGGTAGATCTCTTCGGGATTCACTCCAGCCTCGATCAAATCAGCAACAATACGATGGGCCAAAGGCGTGGTTCGCGCATAGCGGAAGCTGTTGGTGTCTGTCATGATCGACACGTAAAGCCCTGTTGCGATCTCCTCAGTCAGCTTTACGAGATCGAGCTCGCGAAAAAGGTGATGCAGCATCTCTCCGATCGAGCTGGATTCAACATCCGACAAAACCGTGGCATGTGGCGGATAGGCAATCTCACCCACCCCCGCGACATCGGGATGATGATCCAAAAAGACAATCCGCTTCGACCGTAGCGACATCTCCGTCCAGAGCTTCCCTAGTCGGCGAGGATCGTTCGTATCGACGATGATCCATAGGTCGCAGGTATCCCAGAGCTCGACTTCGCCCGGCCCCAACAGAATCTGTCCTTTCGGATCGAGAAATCGATACCTTTTGGGAAGAGGGTCGGGATTATAGACTCGGCAGGCCTTTCGAGCCCGTTTGAGATAATGAAAAAGGGCCGTCTCTGCGCCCAAACCATCGCCGTCAGGCAAAAGATGAGTGGAAATCAGCACGCGCTTCGCGCCTGCGATCACGTCCTTGAGTTTCGCGAATTCCTTCGCTTTTGACAGCTCGACTCGCGAGCCCTTCGAAATCGCCTTCGTGGCCTTCGTACCGCTCAAGCTCCAGCCCTGCCCTTCCGATTGAAACAATGAAGGTGAGATCGCCCCATGAAAGCTAAAACAACCACCTCCACGAGCTCAAACAGCAATGCGACCCCGATCGATCCGTTATACGTGATCTTCGAACAGCATCTGTATAATTTTCAGGATTCCGACTCCGACCGCAAGACCTTTATCATCGGCATCGTGAACGAATACCTGGGATTTCTTCGTCAAAAAAACATCGCTGTGCCGAAATCGCTCGAACCCGCGATCACCGAAGAGCTTGCCCAACAGGTCAACCTCATGATGACGAAAAAAATCTACGGATGCCTCAGCCTCGAAGACTTCCAACGAGGAATTCCAAAAGCGAAGAAAAAGCGAGCCAAGCAGCGCTATCAAAAAATTGTAGGATAAAACCTACTTTCGCTTGATTCGTTTTGCGCGAGCCCCTGCCGATTGGCGCTTTTTTGCTAACCGAACCATATGCGCGACGATTTCTCCGGCAATATTTAGCCCGGTGGCTCGCTCAATCCCCTCAAAACCCGGAGAGCTATTGACCTCAAGAACCGCAGGCCCGTCTGGAGTCGGCATCAGATCGACGCCCGCAATCTGAAGCCCAAAGGCCTGCGCTGCCTGGATCGCGACTTCTTGATAGTCCCGAGGCAAACGCACCAGGGCTCCCTCACCGCCTCGGTGAATATTCGATCGGAACTCGCCACGAATAGCTGTTCGTTGCATGGCTGCCACTACGCGGTCGCCAACCACGAAGGCTCGGTAATCCGTTCCAGACTTCGAGACCCCTCGCTTTCGCACGCTGCCCTTGAGAAACTCCTGCACAAAAACGTCTTCGCCGAAATCCCAGAGCGTCTCGACCACCGACTGAAACGAGGCGGGCGTATGCAAAAGCATCACCCCCACGCCCTGAGTTCCCTGCAATAGCTTGACGATTACGGGCATCCCTCCCACGAGCCGAGAGGTGGATCGCAAGCTGCGCTCAGACCGAGTCAGGATGGTCGTCGGCACGCGCACTCCAGCCTGGGTCAATAGCTGGAGAGCTCGAAACTTATCTCGAGATTCGGCGATCGCTAACGAGCTATTGACCGTAAAAACTCCAAGGATCTCGAATTGCTTCACGACTGCCAGCCCATACTGTGTGATCGAGGCGCCAATTCGTGGCAGAACCGCATCGTAACGAGGTAACTCCTGAGAGCCGACCACGATTCGACTGCGAGAGCCTTCGACAATGATCTGACACTCGGTGGGATTGATCGTGTCCAGGGGAACTCCGAGCTGACTTGCTTCCTGAAGCAAGCGCCGAACGCTATGAAGATTTCGATTTCGAGAAATGATTGCGAGTCGCATGGTTGATCCTGCCCGAACCCTTACTGTAACATCGGGGCGTCCATGTTCAAATCGAAGTGCTTCTCCGCAATGTCGATCTCTCTTTTGGCGCTGGCGCTTACGGCAACCGCGGGCTGCTCGATGCTTCGCCCAAACCCTGAAGATCTCGGCCCGCTCCCCTTCCCGCTTTCTCGCCAGGGCCAGAACCAACCCAAGCTTTTCTGGAATCAGAAACTCGAGGGTAAACTTACCGACCTTTCGGTAGCTGAACGTACCGGCCACGTCTTGATTTCGGAGGTCTTAGAGGGCATTGTTGAAAATCGCACCCGAGTGAGCCTGTTCTCAGCTGAAGGACGACGCCTGTGGTCGACGACCCTCACGGCCCCGGTTCGTGCGCAGGCCCTCTCTTCAGGGAGCGACTGGCTGGTTCTCAGTACTTATGATGAGGAGCTGATCCGACTCGACCCCCGCACAGGAAAGCCGCTTTGGAAGTTACCCGATATGGGAATGTGTCGGCCCCTCATTCTTGAAAAGACCTCGCGAGTGCTCTGTCACCATGACGATGATGCAAGCCCGGGCATCGTTTTTGATGTTCTCGACGAGTCCGGAAAAAAAACTCATCAACAGCGAGCGCCCTTCGACTCACTCGTTTTGAAAGTCTCAGGAGATGAATCGCGAATCTTGATTGGCTTTGTTCGAGGCCGAGTCTGGCTACTGGACAGTGAATTCAAAAAGAGATGGGAAACTCAACTCGAAGGCGAAATCGTCGATGCTTCGGTCGCTTCTCCGTCGCTGAAACCGGATACGGAAGCGGCGCTGCTCGTCAATCATCCCTCGCAGGGGCAATCGCTGATCATCTTGCCTACGAAAGCCTCGCGCCGGCAAAGCATTCGACAGCATACTCCGCTTCAGCAGCTCATCCTTGCCGACCACGGTCGGTGGATCTCGGTTTACGGAAATAGCCCCCGGGGTCAAGCCGTTGCTCAATACGACACACAACCGCAGCTTCAAGAGCGCTGGAGCCAGCACTCTCCGCGCTATGCCGACTATAATCTCAAGATGGACCTCCTGAACGAGTGGACACTCTTGGGCTTTGAGAACGTCAGCGACCGAAATCGCCGCGCGCACTTGCTGGCGCTTGACCAAGCTGGCGCTATGAAGTGGAGCATTCCGCTTCAAACAGATGACGGCGCGTATCTTTACGCCCAAGGCCTGTCTCAGGCTCAAGGACTGATCGTGGTGGGAACTGACGACGGGCAGATTTCGGCGTATCGAGTCTTAGATCGCCACGCAAACCTTCCTTCAGACAAGCCCGCTGGCGACTTGACAAGACGGTAAGCTTTTTCATTATGTCTTTAAACCTGTAAACTGACGGAGATCAACGCATGATCAAGATTCAGAATTTGACGAAGCGATACGGTCCCCGCACGGCAATTGACAATCTCTGTTTCGAGGTTGGCCGCGGGGAAATCGTGGGCTTTCTCGGCCCGAATGGCGCCGGGAAAAGCACGACGATGAAAATCATCACCGCCTTCATGCCCGCGACTGAAGGAACGGTAACAGTGGCCGGCTATGATGTCTTCGACTCGCCGATCGAAGTCAAAAAGAACATCGGCTTTCTGCCTGAAACCCCGCCGGTCTACACTGAAATGTCAGTTCAGGACTATCTTCGGTTCGCAGCGCAGCTTCATGGCGTTGAAAAATCAAAACTCGACGGCGCGGTACAAGAAGCCATCGAGAAGACCGGCCTCGGTGACGTTCGGCGCCGACTGATTGGCAACCTGTCGAAGGGCTACCGTCAACGGGTGGGTATCGCCCAAGCCCTCGCCCATCGCCCGCAAGTCCTGATCCTGGATGAGCCGACAGTGGGCTTAGACCCCAAGCAAATCATCGAGATCCGTAAACTGATCAAATCCCTCGCGGGCGAGCATACCATCGTCTTAAGCACCCACATCTTGCCTGAAGTCACGGCAACCTGTGATCGGGTGATCGTCATCAACAAAGGAAGAATCGCGGCGCAAGACACGTTAGATCGCTTGACCTCGAGAATCCAACACGGTCGGGTCTATAGCCTGGCAGTAAAAAACCCTTCAGCTGAAGGAATCGCAGCAATCAAGGCCATTCCTGGCATTAAGTCGGTCACCGATGCGGCCCACGCAACCGATAAAAAGCTCACGGTGGAAATTGCACCGGAAGCAGGTGAGCTTCGCGACCGAATTACTGAAACCGCAGTCTCGCATCGAATGGGCCTGCTTGAGTTTGTCGCTGAAAAATTGAGCCTCGAGGAAGTGTTCCTGCAGCTCACCACGGAGGAAAACCTGTGAAAAACATTTGGACTATCGCTTATCGCGACTTCCGATCGTACTTCACCTCGCCGATCGCCTACATCCTGATCGCAGGATTTTTAGCCATCATGGGGTGGATGTTCTTTTTCAATTTGTCTTATTTCAATCTTCAAAACCTGCAGGCCATGCAGATGAATATCGGAAAGGGCATCTCGATTACTGATGGAATCGTTCGTCCTCTCTATGGGAACATGAACGTGATTTTTCTTTTCCTGGTTCCGTTCATCACGATGCGCCTTCTAGCCGAGGAACGAAAAAACGCCACCATCCAACTCTTGTTAACGGCGCCAGTGACCCTTACCGAGATCATCCTCGGAAAATTTCTGTCGTCCTTTCTGCTCGTATTGACGATGTTAGGCCTAACGGCGGTTTACCCTCTTGTTCTAGTATGGACGGGAAACCCCGACCTGGGCCCCATTGCACTGTCGTATCTGGGCACTGCCCTGCTCGTGGGCTGCTACCTCTCCTTCGGGCTGCTTTTTTCGGCGATGACGGAAAATCAAATCGTTGCAGGAGCATTGACCTTCGCCTTCGGACTTTTTTTCTGGCTGATCAACTGGGCCTCTCAATCCGTAGGTTCAACCTGGGGTGATGTCTTGAACTACATGTCGCTCATCAATCATTTTAACCAATTCAGCCAAGGGGTTCTGAACTCTACCGATGTGATTTTCTATCTATCGTTCATCGGTCTTGGACTGTTTCTTACGCACCGAGTTCTCGACTCGTTTCGTTGGAGGTAATCGACCATGCAAAAGCCTAATCTCAATCACCTGAAAAAGAATCTCCAGAGCCGTGCGGTAGCGTTCGGCACCCATTCGGCGATGACTACCGTTCTGGTGGTCTCGATCTTAGGGGTCCTCAATTTCTTGGGTCATCGAAACCCCG
The DNA here is from genome assembly GCA_039800365.1 of Pseudomonadota bacterium. Classification (GTDB taxonomy): domain Bacteria; phylum Bdellovibrionota; class UBA1018; order UBA1018; family UBA1018; genus CAIOHW01. The sequence goes on along the minus strand of JBDLQW010000009.1, from coordinate 6,135 downwards.
GAAAACTCGACCTGACCAAAGACAAACTTCATACGCTCTCAGACCAAACGAAGAAAGTCGTGAGGGAACTCAAGAGCTCAGTGAAATTCGTCTATTTTGGTAAAATGGACCAAGGCGAGCAAAGCCGCGCTTTTCTTGAAAACTACCGCTCACTGAATCCAGGCAAGATCGAACTTGAAATCGTCGACCCCAATCGCGAGCCGGTTCGGGCTCGCCAGGCGGGAATCCGAACCCTTGGTACACTTCAAATTGTTTCTGGAGCGCGTGACTCTCAAGTTTCTGAGCTCGTCGAAGAAAAAGTCACCAATGCCCTGATCAAGCTCAGCAAGAATACGACGCCGAAGCTTTGTGTTCTTACCGGCCATGGTGAGAAATCCTTCACTGCCACTGACTCCGAGGGCTTCGACTCGGTACGCAAGGGCTTAGTGAACCAAGCATACGATGTTAAAGAAACCAACCTAGTTACGGAAGGTAAAATCCCCGAAGACTGTAATGCCCTGGCCATTTGGGGCGGAACGAAGGCCTACTTTCCACAAGAAATCGGCCTGATCCGCGATTACCTAGCAAAGGGCGGGCGAGCTCTGATGGCGATCGACCTCGATATCCGAGGTAACGAGCCCTCACCCGAACTCATCACCTTGCTGGATCAGTGGTATATCAAGCCGGGAAAAGCCCTGGTTTTGGATCCTTTCTCGCGCGTACTGAACCTTGACCCTTCAGTAATCATCTTGCCCACCTTTTCGAAGGATCATCCGGTCACGAAAGGGTTTGAGCTCAACGCCGCTTTCCCGTTTGCTCGGCCGCTAGAAATCCGGTCTGGAGCGCCTGCTGGACTGAATGTGCAGTGGCTCGCGCGCTCTACCCCGAAGAGCTGGGCCGAGAAAAGCTTTTCGGAACTCGCCACGGGCCAAGTTCAGAAGAATGGCGAAGACCAAGCAGGACCGCTGGATGCCGTGATTTCAGTCGAAGGCAAGGCAAAGGACTCGACCGCTACCAAAAACACGCGCCTCGTGGTTTTCGGCAGTTCCCTTTTCGCGAACAACAACTTCTCGCGAATGATGGGCAATGCCGATCTCTTCCTGAATGCCGCCTCTTGGGTGATGGAAGACGAGAGCATGATTTCGATCCGCCCGAAGGATTCTACGGGCAGCAAGATCGAGCTATCGCAAAACCAAGGCACGTTAATCTTTATTCTGACTGTCATTGCGATGCCGCTGGTGATCGCAACGGGCGGAATTGGTTTTTGGGCCTATCGCAAACGACTTTAAGACAAAGGAGATCATGAGAGATGGCAACTCAAACTCCAAGTTGGTCGCGCCCCCTCGCCTTGGCAGCGGCGCTCGTGGCATTGAGTTCTTCGGTCTACTGGCTAGAGTTCAAGAAAAAGCCCGCGACTGAGAAGAAAAAAGAGCAAGAAAAGAAGATCTTCGCCCTAGATGACTTTCAAACGGCGGAGATCACGCTCATTCAGGGCATCTCGACCCTTCAACTGCATTGTTCGAACATCGAAGAGAAGCTCTGTCAGCCCGGCAAGAACTCTCGCTGGGAAGTCACGGCTCCCTTAAAGCTCCGTGCCGACGACCTCGCAGTTCAGTCTCTTTTGTCGTCACTCAATAACCTCCTGCCGACCGATTCGATTGACCTTTCGACCGACACAGCCGAGAAGCGCCAACAATTGCTTCAAGACTACGGCCTATCAATCAGTCATCGCCGAGCCGCACAGAGAGTGACCATCACCAACGACTCAGGCAAAGCGGTCTCTTTGGTACTGGGCGATCCCCACCCCATGGGGGAAACGCGATATGCCCTGCTCGAGCGAGGCACCAAAGGCAATCCTCTCGAAACAGACGAATCACGAGTGTTTTTGCTCCCGCTGGCGTTCAAGAGCTCGCTTTCTCATCCCCTGACCCATTGGCGTGATAAGAAAATTCTCACGCTTCAAGCGGCTGATATCACCACGGTGCAGTTCGAAGGCCTCAAGTCGCGCTTCAAAGCGACTAAGAAGGATGCCTCATGGACGATCGATGGCACCGAGGGTGCTCAGAAATTCTCTGAACTTCCGGGAGATATCGAGAACGTCACCAATTGGTTGTCGTCCACCGCTTATTTGAGCGCCAAAGAATTTGCCGCCGAGAAGCAAGGATCGCCTGAAGCTCAAAAAGCTCTCGCCGGTGCCAAGACTGTTCTGAGCTTGACCCTGACCAAGGGCACCGAAAAGTCGATCTCGCTTCGGCTCTTCGAGAAGAAGGCCAAAGAGGGTTCGCAACTACTCTTGACGGCCTCGAATCTTGATCCGGTATTCGAGCTGGAACTCGGATCACGCGAACGACTCGAGAAGTCGATTAGCGACTTGCGCCTCTCGCGGCTCTTAGGCTCGATGGATCGCTTTAATGCGGGAGAAATCGCGTTCAGCTCCAAGGCGCTTGGCCCTAAGCCCGTGATCTTCGCCAAGAAGGACGGCAAATGGGCTCGGCTCGGCTCTTCGATGGCTACTACCGCAGCAGGATCGGCCCCGGCCCCTGCTGCAAGCCCATCGGCTTCTCCGGCTAGCGCAACGAACTCGCTCAAAGAGGACGATGACACGAAGATCTCGACCCTTCTTGATCAGCTCAGCGGCAACCGAGTGAAGGCGTTTCTCCAGAACAAGACTCCGGGTAAAGGGGCCCTTGAGATTTCGCTCAAGGACGAGAAGGCACAGCTTCTGCGCAGGTTAGAGTTTTGGAGAGAAGGCGAAAAGGTTCTCGCTCGCGATCTGCTTTCGAAACGGGCCGAGGCCCTCGAGCTTGAAGCGGCCGCAGCCCAGAGCCTTCCTTGGGAGAAGCTCTAGAATGACGAGTGTCCAGTGAGCCCCTTTCGAATCGTTCCGCATTACTTCCGCACGACGACGCGAATTCTTTTTCATCCTTCGCGCTTTTTTGCGGCGCTTTCGCCAGAGGGCTCACTAACCTTACCCCTACTTTACGCGTTGATCACCCACTGGCTTGCATCAATGCTGGCGTTTTTGTGGAAGGCCCCTGTTCAGCAAATGGCTCGTAACTTCCTCCGTGAAGGAAAGATGCTGTGGCAGGGCTTTTCATCAGATCTAGCTGCAATCGATTCACCCGGACGCCACGCAGAACCCCCGATTCCTCCCGAGGCGCTACAACGCCTCAAAGAACTGATCTTGCCGTGGCTCTGGGGAAGCTCCTCAGTTTTACTGAATCCCTTTTTCACGCTCGCTTCGCTGGTCCTGAGCGCGTTCTTAATTTACCTGGCGGCACGGGTATTGATCGACTCTGAAAAGCCGATCCGCTACCGAGCGACCCTTCGGTTGATTTGCTTTTCTAGCGCTCCGGTATTGTGGTCTGTGATTCCCATTGCGGGGTCCATCATTGCGCCACTGGCGATTCTCACCACCACGACCATTGCCCTGATGGAAACCCACCGTACCAGTCTAGGTCGAGCGCTCTTAAGCGCTCTCTTCCCAAAGATTTCGCTCGTGCTGCTGATGGCGACGGGTCTGGTTGCGGCTGGATGGCTTGCCTTTCGTGCGCTCTCAGCCCTCCTGGGAGTGGGTTAAAAAATAACGCAGCAAGTCTTTCTTTTTGCCAACTTGGAAAGCGTCGCATTCAAGTGTAGGTCGAAGAACATGTTCCATCGCGCGCTTCAAGGGTTCATCGAAGTAGTTTGTGGCAGTATGTTTAGCGGCAAGACGGAGGAGTTAGTTCGCCGCTGTAAACGGGCGCAGATTGGTCGTCAAAAAGTGCAAGTCTTCAAGCCCCGAATCGACGACCGGTACTCAAAAGACCATGTTCAAAGTCACGATGCCAACCGGCTTCCTTCGATTGCCGTCGATCAATCGCGACAGATTCTCGAGCTGGTAGACGACAATACCCGGGTGGTTGGAATTGATGAGGCCCAATTCTTCGATGAAGGAATCGTAGAAGTCGCCAATAAGCTTGCCTACCGGGGAATGCGCGTGATCGTGGCTGGACTGGACATGGACTTCCGAGGGCAGCCTTTTGGCCCTATGCCGAAATTACTTGCTGTGGCTGAAGCGGTCACTAAACTCACTGCAGTTTGCGTCGTTTGTGGTTCTCCCGCTTCACGAACTCAACGGACCGTGGGAGACTTAGACTCAAACGCAACCGTCGCCGTCGGCGCCAAGGAAATGTACGAAGCCCGCTGTCGCTTTTGTCATGAGCCCGATTCGCACGGTAAAAACTAAACGCCATCCCTGACCTCAAGAAGGGTGGCCAAAAAGGAGAGCGCCCGGTGTCTACGCCTGATGATTTCGGAAACAAGTTACCGAGGATCTTGATTTCAGAACCGAAGCTCAAGGAGCGCGTCTCGGAGCTCGCTCGCGAAATCCGACAAGACTACGCAGGAAAAGAAATCGTCGCTATTTGCGTCCTCAAGGGAAGCTTCATTTTCTTTACTGACCTGATTCGACAGCTGGACTTGAGCCTCAGTACGGAGTTTTTGGGCGTGAAAGCGTATCCGAAATCCGTGACCTCAGGAGAGGTCAAGCTCACCCTCGACATTAACGAACCCCTCGAAGGCAAGCACGTCTTGGTGATCGAGGATGTTGTTCATACGGGTCTGACCCTCAACTACATCATGAACCTTTTAAGAGCGCGGCGCCCCGCTTCGCTGAAGAGCTGCGCGTTGCTGGTAAAAGAAGAGCGCTTAAAGATTGCTCCGCCGATTGACTACTGGGGCTTTAAACTGGGTAAAGAATTCGTGGTCGGCTACGGCATCGACCATGAAGGAAAGCATCGAGGTCTACCCTACATCGGAATGCTCGAACATGATCATTGATGCACGCGCCCCCACCCGAATTGACCTCGCCGGGGGCACCCTCGATCTCTGGCCTTTGCACTTGTTTTTCTCAGACTCCTGCACCTTGAATTTAGGCATCGACCTCTGGGCTTCTGTGCATCTTGAGGCAGTCATTAGTGGATCACCCTATGCGATGCTTCGAGCTGAGGACCAGAAATTCGAACAAAAGGTTTCGTGGGAGCAGCTTCTGAGCGATGAGGCCCTCGCCTTGCCGCCACAGCTTGAGCTCCATGGAAAACTCCTCCGTCACTTTGCCAAGCTTCGCAAAACACCACCCCAAGGGCAGCTCCTGGTTTCGACCCAGGCACGCAGTCCTGCGGGGGCTGGTCTTGGAGGAAGCTCGACCCTGTCGGTAGCACTAGCCGGAGCTTTAGCTGCTTGGTCGCAGGATGGTATCGCCCCCTCGCCTTCCATTGAGGGCGAGGGACTGATTGCTCTCGTTCGAGATATCGAAACGACGGTGATTCGCGTGCCTGCTGGCGTGCAAGATTATTACGGTGCGATGTTTGGCGGACTTCAGTCTTTGCACTGGAATCCTGGAAAAAACACTCGCTTCGCACTTTCTGAAGCGACGATGAAGGAGCTCGAAAAACGCATCCTGCTCTTTTATTCGGGACAATCTCGAAACTCCGGAATCAACAACTGGGCTCTTTTCAAAAGCCTGATTGATGGCGATTTGGCTTTAAAGGCGGGGTTTTCTGGCATCGTGCAAGCCACCCGTCGTCTGCGCGCCGCGCTCGATGCTCGCGACTGGGACCAAGTCGGTTCTGCAATCGCCGATGAATGGAGCTTCCGACGGCGTCTGGCGCCAGGCATCTCGACGGAGGTCATCGATCGAGCCTTTGAAATCGCGTCCCGACAGGGAGCCACTGGAGGCAAAGTTTGCGGTGCGGGCGGCGGCGGCTGCTTTTTCTTGTACCTGCCCGAGCCCGCAGACAGTCCTCAAGGCCAAGAGCAACGGCAGCGGATTCGGCAAGAGCTCGAGACTCTCGGACTGAAGCACCTTCCCTTTAAAGCAGCACCACGGGGCTTGGAGGTCAAAGTTACTCGTGCGTGAACGGTACCTTGGACTCGAGCTTTCGGGGGCGAAGAACCTCAAGACAGCACTTTCGATCCTGGAGTACTATCCGCGCGAGAAAAAAGTCTTTCTCCTGGATATCCGCGATCGCATCGGGGCCGAAAAAGCCGACTCACGCGAATCGAGTCGAGCCGCCCGAACGATGGCTAGTACCGATGCGGCCCTTCTTCAAGCACTGGAAGAAACCGATGAGGACTATCACTGTCTGGCAGTCAATGTACCGCTCACGCTTCCTC
>JBDLQW010000008.1:0-24149 GCA_039800365.1 Pseudomonadota bacterium | reverse complement strand
CCTCGAGGGCCTCAAGAATGCGCAAAATCGGAATGCTAGACCTGAAGGGCGTGATTGGGAAGCTGGGTGCGAATGAAGTGATTCTGGATGTTCGCGGAGCTGATGAGTTTCGTGAGGGGCATTTGCCTGGGGCGAGAAACATTCCCCATGATCATGTCATTCACCACTTAGATGAACTCCGGCAGCTCAAGGCCATTTACATTCATTGTCATGCCGGTCGCCGCGCAGGAATGGCTGCCGAGGCGCTTGAAAAAGCGGGGCTGACGAATCTTGTCTGCGTCCTGGGCGGAGGGATGGGGGATTGGATTGCCGCTGGGTTTCCGGTTGAGACTTAGCTTTTGTGGTCACTTCATGCGGATGAAGTGCGACCTCACTAACCCCTGCGGTTATTTCACAAAAGTCTGAAGCACAAATTCGAGCGCTTGATCTTTCGAGGTGATTTTTCGCTCGAGAACAAGATCCTCAACTGCCCGTAAGATTTCGGCAAATCGGGGGCCAGGATGTAAACCCAAGGCGATCAAGTCTTCGCCGGTGATGATTTTTGCGGTCTCAGGCGGTGGCGATCGCAAGTAGTCGAGGTAGCGCGATCGGGCAAACTCCCAGCACGCATGATTGCCATCGGTGGCCGTGGCAGCCGCACGGTGAAGCGCAAGTAAGCTCTCGAAATGGGGCTCTCGAATCAGGCGTTGAAGAGTGGCTTCGCGCATATTGAAGACTTCACGAAGCTTTAAGTGATCGCGCACCAGAGTGATGATTGCTTGGGCGTCATCGCCCGAGAAGCGAAGCCGATGGGTGATCTTTTCCGTTGCCAGGGCCACTTCACGGTCATGCCCCGAGAAACTTTTTTTTCCGCTTTTCTGCCAGGCGATCGGTTTTCCGATTTCCTGTAGCAGGGCAGCCCATGCCAGTGGCGTCGAACGTTCAGGGTTCTGGTTCGCGCAAACTTCAAGAACGCGTAACGTATGCAACCACAGGTTGCGCTGCACGTAAGTGGGCTGCTCAGTGGCTTTTAGAGCCTCAAGTTCGGGCAAAATCGGCGCAAGCAGTCCCAGTGCCGAAAGCGTTTCGACTGCCTCGGCGGGCTGAGGTCCGAGTAGCATGCGGGAGATTTCTTCTCGAATTCGCTCAGGGCTGACTTTGGTAATCAATCGGGCATGAGCGGCGATGGCCATGCGGGTTTTTTCTTCCAGATCGAAACCTAAGGCGTGACTGAAGCGCACCGCTCGCAAGAGTCTTAACGCATCCTCTTTGAAGCGCTTCGCGGGCTCTCCGATCGCCCGAAGCGTCTTCGTGTGAAGATCCGCCATACCGTCGACGCAGTCGAGCACGCGCTGTGTTTTTGGGTCATAGAACAGAGCATTGACGGTGAAGTCTCGTCGGCGCGCGTCTTCTTCAGGTCCTGCAAACTGAACTCCCACCGGATGGCGATGATCACGGTACTCGAGATCCTCTCGAAAGGTGGCGATCTCTAAAAGGCCGCGCTCGCCCGAGCTCGTTACTGAGTCGAAAGGAACTTTCAGCACTCCGAAAGCTTTTCCAACTTCGATCGCGTTCGAAAAAATTTTCTCAAGCTCCTCTGGCTTGGCATTAGTGGCGATATCGAAGTCCTTGGTGGCCCGACCTAACAGGAAGTCGCGCACGCTTCCACCCACGATGAATCCCACGAAACCCGCGGCATCAATTCTCGAAAGCGCTTCACGTACCCCTACAGGCAGGGGCATGGCTCGATCAATCCGGGTCCACTTCAAGGGTTTTTCCATCCAAAAGGTATTGGCTTTTGATTACCGTTTCAGCCTCGAATCGATCGGGCGCGGCCGTGCCCTCGGCGTCTCGAGAGGACTTCCACTCTCGTTGGCTTTTCTTGCGTTGAGGAGAACTGGCCTCGTTCGAACCCACTGGCTGGATGGGTTTTGGCGCGATCGAACCCACCACGCGTGGAGCCGCCTTTTCTTGGGCCTGCACTAGCCACGCACTCGAGCCCCATCCCAGACTGCAAGCCTCAGTCAGTATCAGGCCAATCGCGACAGGCATGTGGCGCTTCGTGAGCCCCTGCCACAGGTGAGGGAAGCGGATGATGATCCTCATCGCATCAGTACCTCGCGTGGGCGCGAGCCCTCGGCTGGGCCCACGACTCCTCGGGCTTCCATGATCTCAATCATTCGTGCCGCGCGATTGTAACCTACTTTCAGGTGACGCTGAAGGAAGCTTGCCGAAGCATGACCTGATCCTCGAACAAGCTCGAGTGCGCGATCATACAGAGCATCGCTTTCTTGTTCCTCTTCTCCGGTCTCAGACTCAGCATCTTCATCGACGAGAATTTCATCTCGATAAACGGGCTTTCCTTGAGACTTCAAAAACGAGGTGATTTTCTCGATTTCGTTATCCGAAAGATAGGCGCCATGGAGGCGAAGTAACGAAGAGACTCCCGGTGGAATAAAAAGCATATCGCCTTGACCTAAGAGACGCTCGGCGCCTGCCTTGTCGAGAATCGTCTTCGAGTCGATGTAGCTTGCCAGCTGAAATGACGCGCGCGACGGAAGGTTGGCCTTGATGAGCCCTGTGACGACATCGGTTGAGGGGCGCTGGGTGGCAACGACCAAGTGAATTCCAGCAGCACGTGCCTTCTGCGCGATTCGAGCAATGGAGTGCTCGACTTCTTTTTTTGCGATCATCATGAGGTCAGCCAACTCGTCGATAATGACCACGATGTTCGGGAGCTTTCCGATTCGAGGTTGCTCGTCGTCGTCTAGCTCAAAAGCTTCGATCCAGTCGCCACCGCTGATGAAGGTCTGTTGGCCGTTCTGGTCCTCGGCGCTGTTTTGCTCCTCCATTAAGAGGTCCCGCACGACGTCTGCGCCCATTTGATCCACTTTGTGGTTATAAGCGGCCAGATTCTTTGCCCCTAAGAGCTGAAGAATGCGGTAGCGGCGCTCCATCTCGCGAACAGCCCACTTCAGAGCGGTTGCCGCATTCTTGGGGTCATCCACCACAGGAAGGAGCAAGTGAGGGATGTCTTGATAGGCATTGAACTCAATAAATTTCGGATCGATCAGAATCAGACGCAGCTGATCTGGAGTAAAGCGATACAGGAGCGAGCAGATGAGTCCGTTCATGAAAACGGATTTTCCAGAGCCCGTTTGCCCAGCGACCAGAAGGTGAGGCATTCGAGCAAGATCGCTCAAGACGGTCTGGCCTCCGATGTCTTTGCCCATCACCACGGGAATTTGATGACGATCGCCGTAGAAATCTTCATGAGCCAGGAATTCACGCAAGTATACGGGCTCGCGCTGATCGGAGGGGATTTCGATTCCAACCACAGCTTTTCCTGGAATCGGAGCCAAGATGCGTACGCTTTGCGCCGAAAGGGCCATCGAGAGATCGTCGGCCATCGATGCGATTCGAGACAGCTTGACGCCAGGACCAGGCTTGAATTCGTAAAGCGTGATGACAGGACCCGGTCGCACGGCGGTGATTTCGCCTTCGATGCCAAAATCGAGGAACTTTTGCTTTAAGATTTCTGAGTTCTTGAGCAGGCGCTCTTTGTCGATGTTGGACTCGATTTTTGGGGGCTTTTTTAGAAACTCCAGCGAAGGCAGCTTCCATTGGCCGGTGCGGCGAGGACGATTGGCTCGAATGCGCTTGAGCGCTGATTCGGCTGCTTTAGGCAAGGTCACGCTCGAGGTACTGGGGGCTGTGCCGTTCGAGTCAGGCGAGCCCAGCTGTGCCTGAGCGGCGCCGGTTGAGGCGTCGTCATGAGCAAGAATCTCAGGAGTATTTCCTGCGAGTGCTTCATCAGTCAGGCTTGCCAGCGCCTGAGCATTGTTTTGTTCGAGCTCGGGCAAGGCATTGGGAGCCTCAGAGTGAGTCATCGGATGGGGGAGCGCCAGCTGAAATCCAGGGCCTCGAGGTGGCGTGGCCTCGGGAGCATCGCTCTTCGATCGTGCTGGTCCGATTTCAATCGTACTGGTCTGCGATGGCTCTTCAGGCAACGAGTCGTCTGCAGGAACAACGGCATCATCCTCTTGGGAAGTGTTGTCCTCGGCATTTGAGGCGGCAATTCGCTTTTTGCCGTCGACTGTTGAGCTTTCTCTCTCGGCATCGCGCTTGGCTTGGCGAGCCTCGCGAAGGGCTTCGATCTTTTCTCTAGCGAGTTCAGCAGACTTTTGAGCGGCTCGTTCCAAGAGGCGCCAGGTTGTTGCCGCCAGGGTTTGAATCAAGCGAATGGCTAGCATTCCCAGGAAAAACGCGAGAGCGGTGCCCGCGGCACGTGAGACTTTCCAAAGGTTCTTGAGAATCGCTGCACCGACGCGCGCGACGCTCACCGGAGTGCTCCAGGCGATTGCCAAACAGAAAATGAGCAGCGAGACCAGCGAGGATCCGAAGCTATTGAACTGCCGTAAAAGGATTTCAGTTAACCAGACGCCAAAAGCTCCACCGGTTAACAGAAGCGAGCCCGAGTAGGGCCAGTACTTCCATTGAATGCTTAAAAAAACCGTCAGCGAAATCACCGCTGTAGTCATCGCCCCCAGGGTTCCTACGATTCTGACCCAGCCCTCGCGCTTGTAGAGACTTGCTGAAACAAAGCCAATGGCTGCTGGAAGGACAAACGATCCCAAGCCAAAACATTGAAGCATGAGAGACGCCAGGTAGGCGCCCACTTTGCCGCAGGCATTTTGAATGGGAGCGTTTGAGGAACTAAAGAACCCAGGGTCTTGAGGGGCGTAGGTCCAAATGGCAAAAAGACTGAAAAGCGCGAAAGCGAATAATGCCACACTGCCAAGCTCGGCTTTCAAGTCTTTGCTTGGTGGAGCGGAGGGACGCGGGGGCGCAGTTCTTGAGGATCGCTGTTCCATATAAAACTATGCTACACGCGAAAAGATTGGGATAACACCGACATGCAGAAGAATTCTTCAGAACAAAAAGACGTGGTGCTGGCCTACGATATCGGGGGAACCAAAGTGCATACGGCTGTCGTCGATGCACGAGGAACGGTGCTCGATGAATACCGAGTGGCAGTAGATTTTTCCGCAGGAAAAGAATCTGTTTTTCGTCAATGGGCTGACGCTGGCAAACGTCTTTTAGCGAACCATCCTGAAGTCAGTCGTGTCGGAGTGGCCTCGGCGGGTCCGCTGGATCCGGCTCGTGGGGTTCTTCTGGATCCCACCAATTTTGTCAGCGCGCGAGGCGAGTCTTGGGGGGTGGTTCCGATCGTTGAAGCGCTATCGGCAGGATTAGGAGGATTGTCGGTACGCCTTGAAAACGATGCGGCCGCAGCCATTCTTGCTGAACACTGGGTGGGAGCTGCACGGGGAGTTAACGACGCCGTAATCATGACCTTGGGTACTGGAGTGGGTACCGGAATGATTGTTGGCGGGCATTTGGTGCGCGCTGGAAAGGGCATGCACACCGAGGGGGGGCATGTGATCATTCGTGCCGGCGATGTTTCGGCGCCCTGCGGATGTGGCAATCTCGGGTGTGCTGAAGCGTACTTGTCGGGGCGAGGTTTTGAGCGGCGAGCGAATGCTCAGCTGGGTTTAAGTGGTCAGGAAATGCTTTCGGGAGCAGAGCTAGCTCGTCGCGCTCGCGACGGAGATCGTGTTGTGAAGGGTTTTTTCGAGGAATATGCCGATCTATTAGCCATTACGATTCATAATTTCGTGATGCTTTATGCTCCCGAAGTCGTGGTGCTGGCAGGAAGTTTCGCCAATGCTTCAGATCTTTATCTCGAAGCTTCGCGCTCAAAGCTCGAGACGTTGTTGGTTCGTCGACGTCAGGGAATCGATTTTATGCCGCAATTACGGGTGTCGAGTCTCGAAAATCGCGCGGGAGTTTTAGGGGGCGCGTACATCGCGCTGAATGCTGCTCTGAATTGATGTGACCAAGATGAGGTGTCAGATTCTTGGTTGACACTGGGCAAAAGCTGCCTCAGGGTAGAGTCATAGCAGTAAGAAAGCAGTACCAACATGTGAACGGCAGGACGGATTCTGTCGCTCTTTTTGTGTGTGAACGTGCGTTGGCTTTCGAAACGACTGTTTTCTCATGAAGAGAGAGACCGCTCCGGGCTGTCATTGAACGGAGGTCATTTCAAATGACTAAGAAAGTCGTAGCAGTACTTGCTCTCAGTGTTTTGTCTTCCAATGCTTTCGCATCTCAGGCCAAGAACACCATTTCCGGAGGCGGTGATGGTGGGCGAATTTTGGGTGGAGCGGGCATGTACGGAAGCTTCTATACCAATGACGAATACAACATCTTCTGGAACCCCGCTTTCATCAGCGGACAGAAGAACTGGGCCATCGTTGAAAATGGCACCGGCTCTGGCACTTCCGCAGGTTTTGTGACCGATGTCAGCACCGTGAACGTAGGTGTGTTCTTTAATCGCCCCACCACTGGTGTGAACGGCTCACGCGCTGTCGACCTCGTGGTCGGTGGTGATATGGGTGCGAAGTGGGGCGTGGGCTTGACCCGTACGCTCAGTGAAGGCGCTCCAAACTTCACGAAGGTCAATGCCGGCGTGATCGTTGCCGACTTCGAGCCTTTTGTGAATTTCAACGTCACCGATTCAAATGGCGCGACCAACGCTGTGAAAACCAGCAACACCATCATTGGTACTCGCTACCACTGGGGTGAGTGGACTCCGTATGCTGCTTATCGCACCACCAAGACGGGCACTGCCGGTACGGCAACCAATACTTGGGGTCTGGGCTTAGGCCGCATGGCGAAGTTCGGCGACATCCACATGGACTACGCTGTCAGCTACTGGCGTGGAAACAACAACACGGGATCCGTGGTTCCAGTCAACATGAACATCGCAGCAGATGCGGCTTCGTGGCTGACCTTCCGCGTGGGCTTTAGCCATGACGTGATCGCTCGCAAAGTGGCTCCAGCGACGACGACCACTCTCGGCAGCACCGTCAAGATGGGCAAAGCTGACTTGGATATGGTCATTGGTCAAACTGGAAATGCCTTTGGCTTCAGCGATGACCTTTTCGCCAATGCTGGTCTGACTTACCGCTGGTAATTGAGATTCGTTAGAATCATGAAGGGAGACTCAAGGATGAGTCTCCCTTTTTTATTTTCAGGTGCGAAGTAATTTTCAGGACGCTCAGTGCGCGTAGGGCCAAGAGCGTCAAGTCGATTTCCCACCAAAAAAAGCCCTGATTGGTGCTGTTTTGGTAATAGTGATGATTGTTATGCCAGCCTTCGCCTAACGTAATGATGGCAAGCCAAAAGTTATTTCTACTGGTGTCAGAGGTCTCGTAGCGGCGCGAGCCAAAGACGTGAGCCAATGAATTGATCGTGAAGGTGCCGTGCCAAAGCAACGTGGTGCTGAGAGCAAATCCCCAGAAAAAGGCTGCTGCTCCTCCGAAAGTCCAACACAGAAGCGCCAAGCCGATGCCGGGTAAGTAGTGATAGTCGTTTAAAAGGCGGAGTTCGCGGTATTTGGCCAGGTCGGGGACCAGTTCTAGTCGAGTGCGGTCGTTCTTGCCCAAAAGAAACCAGCCCAAGTGCGAGTACCAGAAGCCCCGCTGTTTGGGCGAGTGAATGTCTTGAGGTTGGTCCGAGTAGCGATGATGGTGGCGGTGGTGTGCGGCCCACCAGAGCGGGCCCTGCTGAATGGCGGTGGTTCCTAGAAGTGCCATGCAGAATTGCCAAAATCGATTCATGCGATAGGTGCGATGAGAGAAGTACCGATGGTATCCCGCTGTGATTCCGAACATGCGAACGACGTAAAGCCCTAGGCAAAGAAGCGCCCACTTCCACTCAAAAGGAACGAAGAAGATTCCGAGTGAGGCGAGGTGAACGGCCCAAAACGGAAGGGTCTCGAGGTGTCTTAAGAGTTTTCGAGCCGAGAGTGTGGAGGGTGCCGATGCCGTCGTAGAGGGAGAGGTGAGCATAAGGCGGCCAGCTTAGCTCTGTGGGGTGGTCTTGAAGTGTAAAACCTCGGTAAATTGAAAACTGGCTGCCCCTTTTATGATGGGGGCTAAATTTGACTGAATTCTGGACTTTGACTCGCCGCTCAGTTGAGCTGAGCGCTCGTGAAGGCAGAAAAATCGAGAAATCATAGAGAGCGGGACCAGTTCAGTTTTTTTGGCAAGCGGCGGGTGTTGCGGTTTGCAACAGTTCTTTCGGATTGTAGCAGAACTCCGTCGGTTTTGGATTTTTGGTTGCGGTGGTGTCGCTTCTTTCGTTTAATCGGAGACACAAAAGGAGACTTTTCTATGAAAAAGTTGATGATCGCATTGGTGACTTTGGCTTCTGTGTCTGCATTCGCTAACGAGCACGCTGCTCCTGCTACCACTGAGCACGCAGCTCCTGCTGCTGAAGCTGCTCACGCTGAAAAGCCCCATGCTGCTAAGAAGGCAAAGAAAGCTGCTAAGAAAGCTGAGAAGGAAGCTGCTCACGCTGAAGCTGCTCACGAAGCTCCTAAGACCGAAGCTGCTCACCAGTAATTCGGACTTGATCGAGTTGATGAAAACCCCCGCAAAGCGCAAGCCTTGCGGGGGTTTTTATTGGTGCGCCCTGGCGGCGGTTTTTTGATCGTCAGCGGTAATCGTCGTCTGCTGCTCGTCTCACTGGGTTGGAATTCGAAGGATCTTCGAAATATCGTAGCCTTGATCCTGTAAGCGCGAAAGAATTCCAGACCACGTTTCCTCAGGAAGGCTTTTGGTTCGTGCCATGATCCACACGTAGTCGCGCGAAGGGTAGCCGATGACCGTGTAGGAACCATCGGCTGCTAAGTCGATTACCAGATAAGGCACTTTGATGGGAATGAATCCCAAGAACTTCATGGCCACTCGCCACTCGGTGTTGATGCCCGGATTTTGAATCAGTCCGCGAAAATGATGGACCTCATGCTCTCCTTCAAAGGAGCCTTTATGACACGAAAAAGTGATATCGATTTCTCCATCATCGCGTAGAGCATACTGCTCGAGGGCATTATGACAGCCCTTCTCGGTTGATGAGGGGATATTTCCCAGAACATGCCAATCCCCCATGAAGGAGGCTAAGTCGACTTTCGAGACGGTGCGAAGCGGGGGGTGCGAATTTCCTCCCATAGCAAGTGAGGAACTGGGAGTGAGTGCCGACAGAACGATGACGCTCAGACCGAGCACAGTCGGGGCGAGTCTGCTGGCCAACCTGTTTGATAAACCATTCTTGCTAAAGTGTTTCATGGGCTCTGAGTGTAGAGCCGAAGGTCTTTGGAGATCAAGGATCGGGTCTGATATTCTTTTGAGGTTGTTTGACACAAAAGGAGATCCTCAATGCAAATGAAGAAGTCTTTGAAGGCTAGTTTTGGGGTTTTAGTGATGTCTTTAGCCATGAGCGGTACAGTACAGGCCGACCATCATGAGGGCGCTCAAGGTGAGCAGCATTCCAAGCACGCCGAACATGCACATCAACATCGAAAAAAGTGTGGCCATAAGGCAGAAAAGCACGGCAAGCATGTCGATTATGAGCACGATGGCCATCATCATCGCAGCCATCAGGGGCATGCCGACGAGTGTTCGGGTCCCGAGGCCGAAGCACCAGCGTCGAGCAGCGCCGCTCCCGAAGCAGCGAAGACGTCATCTCAGTAGTCAAAGCGAGTTTCAGTAGTTCTGACGTCGTCTGTTTTTTAACAAGTCAGCCCGCTCACCCAGAGGCCCTGTTGATTCTAGTGGGGCTGGTTTCACCTCGCTCTTCTAATCGAGCAGGTGCCTTTGGGGAGAGGGTCTTGGGATGCGTGTCCGTCGGTTAGCTCGCCGCTTCAAGAAGAGCGATCACACGTTCCATCTCAGAAACCACGGTTCCGACATCAGTTGAGAACCCGTCGGCTTGAATTTCGCGAGCGAAGTCAGGCGTTACCACTGCTCCGCCAATCAGCACCTTAAACGGAAGTTTCCGCTCACGAACCGCGTCGATCACCACTTTCATTTGCATCATCGTCGTGGTCATGAGCGCCGAAAGTGCGACGACTTTCGCTTTTCGCTCAATCGCAGTCTGCAAGATCAGCTCGGCGTCGACATTTCTGCCAAGATCGATGACTTCGTAACCGAAGTTTCGAAGCATGAGAATGCAGATGTTTTTTCCGATGTCGTGAATATCGCCTTTGACAGTCGCAAACACCACCGTGCCTCGAGTCTCGCCCGAAGCCTCACGAGCTTTCAGAAGATAGGGCTCAAGAATGGCGACGCCCGATTTCATGGCCTCGGCTGCAGCCATTAAATGGGGAATAAACTTCACGCGAGCGCCGAAGAGATCTCCGAGATGACGAATCGCCGGAGTCATCACTTTCAGGAAAAATACCATCGGTGTTGCAGGCGGAAGTGCATCTAAAGTGGCGACATAATCGCGAAGCAGCCGCTCGGTGGTTTCTTTCTGCCCATCCACGATCGAGCGGAAAACTCCCTGCTCAGTCGGGGTGGCCGTGGCAACCCATTCGGGCTCTTTTGGGCCTGAAGCGAGCTTGGCTTCAGTGCTGGACGAGGTGCTGGCGTTGCTGCCAGAGCTAGTTGAGGTACCGAGTTCGATTTTCACCGAAAAATCTCGAATGAATGACTCAACTGTAGAGGGTTTTGGGCCCCACATTTCTGCCGCTGCTGCCAGAGCGCGTCCCATCGGATCGGTCACCGACATAATGGCCGAGTCGAGCCCCTGTTGCACGGCTGCAGCCAGAAACGCGTTGTGCACGAAAGGTCGGTTCGGAAGGCCGAAGCTCGTGTTGCTGAGCCCGAGAGTGGTTGCCGAGCGTGGAAAATACTCTTTGATGAGTGCGATGGTTTTCAGCGTGTTTTTAGAGCCCTCTTGCATCGCCGAGACGACCAGACCCAGACAGTCGAAAACGATGTCCTCTTCGCGAAATCCATGGATTTCAAAAAGCTGGCGCGTAATTTTTTGCGCGTTTTTCAGGCGTTCTTGGGCTGAAATCGGAACGTCGACTCCTGTGGTCATACAAACGACGGCGGCGCCGTGTTTTTTCATTACCGGAATCGCTTCGTCGAGCTTCTCTTGCTCGGCGTTCAAGCTGTTGAGTAGGGGGCGTCCGTAATATACCGAGGCCCCCGAGTCTAGCGCGTGCGTATTAGCGCTATCGATCATCAGGGGAATCTGAAATTGATTTTGCACCGCCACGACGGCTTCGCGCATCAGGCGGGGCTCATCCGCCAGTGGAACTCCCACATTCAGATCTAAGAGTTTGGCTCCAGCGCGAGCTTGCACTGTTGCATCTTCGAGAAGCGTGGTCAGTTCGCCTTTTTTTAGAGATTCGCTGAGTTTTTTTCGACCCGATGGGTTCATCTTTTCGCCAATGGCGACAAAAGGATGTCGTCCACCCAAGCGGATGACTTGCGAAAGACTTGAGATGAGGACGCGACCTTCCTGAGGGGGCTTGCGAAGGCGTGTTTCTCCTGAAACTCGCGCCTTCACGCGTCGAATATAATCGGGAGTCGTGCCGCAGCAGCCGCCAATAATGCCAGCTCCCGCATCAATGAAACGAGAGATGTAGGGTTCAAGCTGGGTCGCATCCATCGGAAAGTGAGTCTTTCCATCTTTGATGCAGGGAAGACCCGCGTTGGGTTGCACCGAGATCACCAGGTTACTGAGCTCGGCCATGCGTTGAACGATGCCCACCATGGGCTCGGGCCCTGTAGAGCAGTTGACGCCAACTGCAGTAGCCCTAAAGCCTTCGGCAATGGCCGCGATATTCTCGGGGGTGGCACCCGTATCGGTAATTCCGTCGGTATTAAAAGTAGCATGAGCAAGCAATGGGATCGTCGAGGAAGCCGCTCGAACGGCTGAAAGCGCAGCTCGAAACTCAATGCTGTCGAACATCGTTTCAACCACGATGCAGTCGACTCCGAGCTCGACCAGCACCCGAGCTTGTTCGTAAAAAATTTCGCAAACTTCCTCGAACGATTTCTTGCCTGTCGGAAAAACCGTTTCGCCGCTGGGGCCGATATCTCCAGCAACGAAGGCATGGCTGCCCGCTGCTCGCCGCGCGATTTCCACCGCTTTTGCGTTGATTTCCCTCAAACGAGGGTAAGCATCATACTCGGCAAGCCTCCATCGGCTCGAGCCGAACGTGTTGGTCAGCAGAATGTCGGCACCGGCTTCAACGTAATCGCGATGCGCGCGTTCGATGATTTCGGGGTGGTCCATCATCCACACATCCGGAGCCATTCCGGCCGGAAGTCCGCGGTTTTGTAGGAGTGCGCCCATCGATCCATCAAGGACGAGGATTCTTCGGTTGAGTTCGGTGAGAAAGTCCATTGGCACCTGCTGATCTAGCGTTGCGGGGCGGGAAAATCTAGCTGCGCCACAAATCTTTCTTGAAAATCATCTTGAAGCGCAAGCTCGATGGGGCGACGTCCGCGCTCGAGGCGTTCGGTAAACTCGTGGCGATCGTGATCCGAGAGGTTAGCCCAGAGAAGCGTGCCCTCCAGCGAGGCATTACCCAGGGTTTCATAGGCCATTCCAGTGGGTAAGAGCCCGATCCGCTCGACGGACTCGAGCCGTAAATGCTGGGCGAAGGTACCTGCCAGGTAGAGCTGACGAGGAACGCATCCCGCGCGTTCGATTAAAAGGTCAGCAGCCGTTCGAGTGGCGGCTTTGGCCAGTTGAAACTCACGGACATCATCGGCCAAAAGACAAACCTGCTCGGTAATCTGAAGCTTCCCCTCCGGAACGAATCCGTCGGCTTGAATCAAGCCATGCTCGACGCTTTCCGCAAGGAGATCGATCAGCCCTGAACCACAAATTCCTCGTGGCAAGTCTTGTCCAATGGTTTTCAAGGTCCAGCCTTGCGCACTCCAGCGGGCCTCAGCAATGGCGCCCGTTTCTGCTCGCATGCCATGGTGGATATTGCCC
The DNA here is from genome assembly GCA_039800365.1 of Pseudomonadota bacterium. Taxonomy (GTDB): domain Bacteria; phylum Bdellovibrionota; class UBA1018; order UBA1018; family UBA1018; genus CAIOHW01. The sequence continues at coordinate 11,303 of JBDLQW010000008.1, read as the reverse complement.
CCTTCGAAGGCAGGGCCCGCCGGAGCACTGGAAAACCAGTACTCGCCACGCTCGTTTCGGATCACGACTTCGGTGTTCGTACCGATATCCATGAGCATCCAGGGTGCCGACGCACCACGAGACTCAATCGCGAGGATGCCCGCGACCGTATCGCCGCCCACGAAGCCGGCCAGCAACGGAAGCGTTTGCACGAGTGTTTGATCCGAAAGCCTGGACGAGTCGGCCTCGCGTTTTTCGGGCTGAAACGGGGCTACGGCAAGCGATTCAATGCTCCACTGATGGGCAAAGCTCGTCATCGCCGAGTTTCCTGCGCAAATCAGAGGTAGCGATTTCCAATGGGGAGCAAGCTCAGGCGATGCTTCTTCCAGAGCTTTTAAACAGGCGATGAGAGTTTGATCAAAAGCGTGATGCAGCGGCGCTGTGCCTTGTTTTTGGGCAGAGTGAAGTCGAGTCATCACATCTGAGCCAAAGGGAACTTGCTTATTCAAAAGATGAGCTTCGATGAGGGGCTTTTTCTGGCCTCGTTTTGCCACTGCCACGACGACTCCTGTCGAGCCTAAGTCGCAGGCCAATACGAGCGAAGAAGGCTGGTCAGATTTGCTGGCGCTTGGTGAAGTACGAAGCTCTTCCAGCGTATCGTGCAGAGCCGGTGAATCAACGACGAGGCGCGGGCGGGAGCGCAAGCTTTCAGTATTGGGAAGGAGGATCGAAAGCGAGGCACGGGGAACTGCTTGACAGGAGAGGCGCCATCCCTGCTGAAGCTCGCTTTCGCGAAAGGCCCGACGATCAGCGGCAGAAATTCCAAGAAAGCCCGATTGAAGCTGCACTCGGCATTTGTGGCAGGTGCCTTTGCCTCCACATGCTGCATTCACGGGAACGGCTTGCTGCTGAAGGTAGTCGAGAAGACGTGCTCCCGAAGGCGCCTGGATCTCGACCGTCTCACCACGACAAAATACCTGGATCTTCACGCAAGCCCTGTGGTTTTCAATGCGGTCTCGACGCGGCCCAAGGGGGCGCTCACGCAGTACCCTTCGCAGTGCGATTCCAGCTCGTCCATCACGCGCCTGGCGATGGCAATGCCTCGCTTCTCGGCTTCTTGGCGATCGTCGCCTGCTTTTTCCATCTCTTCTAAAACCCAACGGGGAACGTGGACTCCTGGAACTTCGTGAGCCATGAATTCGGCATTGCGAAGGCTGATGAGCGGCCAGATGCCAACGATCTGCGGACGGTGCGAGGCTCCGAGGTGGTCACGCCACCGCAGAAAAGATTCAGGATCGAAGATGGGCTGTGTGATGGCGTAATCGGCACCAGACTCGACTTTATATTTCCAACGTTGGAGCTCTTGCTCTGGATTGATGGCCGTTGGATTCGACGCTACTCCAATGGCAAAATGCGTATGGCTGCCCAAGTGATCGCCTGAGGGAGTGACTCCGCGATTCAAGCAGTCTGCTAAATAGGTCAGACCGATGGCATCGATATCGTATACTCCCGTGGCGTTTCGGTTATTACCCAGTTTCGGCGGGTCTCCGGTGACCAGCAAAACTTGGTGCACTCCTGCCACTGAAGCGCCGAGAAGATCAGATTGAAGAGCGATGAGGTTTCGGTCTCGAGTCGTGAAGTGAGGAATCGCCGTGAGCTTTCCCGCAAAGCGATTTTGAATCACGGATGCGACATGAAGCGAGCTGACACGGGCGCTTGCTCGAGCCCCATCCGGAATATTCACGAAAGTGATTCCTGCCGCAGCGATCCGCTCGAGGCCCTGATAAAACGCCCTGAGCTCTGTGCCCTTGGGTGAGAGAACTTCGATCGAAAGAGTTTTCTTTTTCTGGGCCAATTGGGCTGCCAGCGAAGAGAATTCAGCACGAGCTTCGAGCGATGGTCGGTCACGTTCATTCGACTCGACGAAATGATTCTCGGAAGATTCCGCTGCGCGGTCACTCCCCAACGCTCGCGCATTGGTCATTTTTAGGGCGTTGCGGATCGCTCGAATGTGGTCTGGGCCAGTTCCACAGCAGCCTCCAACCCCCAGGGCTCCTGCTTCAGAGAAACGCTTGGCGTACTTGGCGAGATAATCGGGACTCGTCATGTAGAAGTAGCGCCCATTCACTTGGCGGGGAACGCCTGCATTGGGCCGAACGACCACAGGAAGTTTCGTGAGGCTGAGTAGCGCCTGCAGAGACCCAAAAAGATCGCTCGGACCATCGCAACAGTTCAGACCAAGCGCTTGCACGTCGGAGCGGTTTCCAATTTTTGAGGCGAACGCTTTGATCAGGGTCGAGTCGTGCCCGTGAACCGAAATCGAAGCCAAGATCGGACGTTTCTGGTCGATCGAGCGAATTCCCTCGATGGCCACCCGAAGCTCATCGATATTCGAGAAGGTTTCGAGCAGATATGCATCGAATGGCGATTTGGAGTTAGCGCACTCACAGGCGATTCGAGCGACTTCAGCGAAATCCTTTTTTGCTTCATCTAAACCATAGGGCCCCAGGGGCTCGACCAACACGCCTAAAGGGCCAATTGAAAGGCCGATTTTCACTTCGCGAGTCTGGGTAGAGTGCTCGCGAGCTGAGTTCGCAATTTCTAGCGCCGCTTGAAGGAGCTTGGCTTGCTGATGATCGATATCGAATTTCTTGAGTTGAGGGCCAGTAATCGAGAAGGTGTTGGTGGTTAAGATATCGGCGCCAGCATCGACATAGGATTGATGAACAGCTCGAACGTCGTTTGGCGCGCTGAGGTTCAGCTCTTCAAACGGTCGATTGATGTAGAAGCCGCGCTCGTACAGTTCGGTTCCCACCGCACCATCGAAAACCGTGACTTGGCCGTGCTCTTTTAGCATGACAGGACACTCATGATCTTCTGAGTCCACCGATCCAGCGACTCTTCGAATCCCGCTTCACCCGAGACGATTTCAGTCGCCTGGGTCTTCGAGGGTTCGACAAAAAGGTCGTGCATGGGCTTGACCTGGCGCTCGAATTGCTTCCGAATTCCTTCGGGCTGGCGACCGCGTTCGACGAGATCACGTTTGAACCTTCGGTCAAAGCGCAGAGTTTCTGAGGTTTCGATGAAGATGCTCCAGTCTAACAGCTCGCGAATCGGAGGCTGAGAAAGAATCAGCGTGCCATCGACAATGACGAGCGGTCGAGGCTCGAAGGGCGTGTGATCAGACCGGCGCGAATGAGTCGGAAAGTCGTAGATCGGTACTTCGATAGCGTTTCCCTGGCGTAAAGTATGAAGGTGCTGAGCGAGAAGAGTGAAGTCTAATGACTCAGGATGGTCGAAGTTGACGTTCTCGCCATCGCCCCGAAAGATGTGGCTTTGATCGATATAGTACGAATCTTGAGCCAGAATCGAAGCGGTTTCGGAATTGCCCGTTCGCTCATTGATCGTGCGCTTGAGAGCGCGGGCGAAAGTTGTTTTTCCAGAGCCGCTTCCTCCAGAGATTCCGATGATTCTTCCATTCCAGTGGGTCACTGCTGGGTCCTTTATGAGTGGGGTTAGGCCCCTACCGTATCATAAAGGCGGTCGCCTGCATCCCCTAAGCCCGGTAATAAATAGCCTTTTTCGTTGAGGCAACGCTCGATGCTGCAGGTAATGATCTCGACATCGGGATGGGTCTCGGTCACTCGAGAAATTCCTTCTTGCGAGGCGAGAAAGCAAACCAAGCGAATGGGGCCCACCTCGTACTCTTTGAGCCGATCAATGGCGGCACAAGCCGTATCTCCGGTGGCAAGTAACGGATCGAGTAGCAGAACCCGTTTAGATTTCACGTTCTTCGGAAGGCGCAAGTAATACTCCACAGTCGCTTGGATGAACTTGTCGCGGTAAATGCCAATATGGCCCACGGTCGCAAAGGGCAGGATTCGTAACATTCCGCTGAGCATTCCCAGGCCGGCCCGCATGACTGAAACCAGTACCAGCTCTTCGGCGACGACTTCGCATTGAGCCGTCTCAAGAGGCGTGGTGACCGGTCGGCTTGTCAGCTGGAGGTCGCGGGTAGCTTCGTAGGCCAAGTATTGCGAAATTTCTTCGGTAATCAGGCGAAAGCTTAACGGAGAAGTCGACTCATCTCGAAGCATGGTGATCTTGTGTTTGACAACGGGATGATCAACGACGTGAAGCGATGAGGTTTTCGAGGTCATGTTGAGTTTCCTTTTCTAAAGCATTGATTCAAAAAACAGTGCCGTCGCTGAGAAGCTCTAAGGGCGGAGCAGCGGTTTCAGGGCGTTTCTCGCGGGCCAGCGCGCGACCGGCCCACCAGGTGCCGCCTTCAAGAATTTTTGCAAGGGGGAGGTTTTGTTCATCGAGCTGCAATTGCGTGCGGACTTCAATGGCGATTTGCTCCAGCCAAGCGAGCGTAAGAGCCCGCCATTCGATAATGAGTGGAGAGTCGGGTCGATGAGCTCGTGAGGCGAGGCTGGGGTCTCGTAGCGAAACGAGCCCTCCATCGAGAATCAAACCGCCGTTGCGATACTCCGCTAGGCCCGTGAGCGACGAGATTTCGGTGACTTCGAAACCAGAATCTTGAAGCGGTTCAATTAAAGAGTAGGTCAGCCACTGCGAGAGTTTGTGGAAAGGCACAAGACTCTCGAACGAGCCCTCAGGACCTAGCGCAGGATGGCTCCATACGTCGCCTAGGGGCTTGCCTTGCCACTGAATTCTTCCCGGCCAGATCGGACCAAGAGCGTCGAGCACAGCTCGAAGAATCGCGGGTGCAGGAATCACTCTTCCAAATCGTTGGACTAGAAAGTCTGCAAGAAATCCGACGCGCGCTTCGCCTCGGTCGGGTCCCGCGTGTGGAAAGTGTTCAGCATCTTCGAAGACGGCCTGTCCGAGTCTGCGCAGTAGTTGCGCCCGCCCTTCGCAACCAATCAGTGGATTGGCGGGAGAGACCTGAAAAGTTTGCTCGAGGGTGGTGCTGCTGAAGCGTTGAAGTGCTTGGGCTTGAGCGCGATGGGGCATTTTGGGCTCGTTGCTGAGCGCACCAGATTCAAAAAGCGCAAGACTCGCTACTCCGAGTCCTTCTGAGCGTGTAACACTGGTGCCGTTGGGTTCAAGGAAGCGCCAGCGATCACCTGCACCTGCATCCAGGAGCACTGAAGGAATGACGAGATCCCAGAGAGTTCGAACGCGTTCGAGCGGGTCGAAGCGACTGAGCTCATTTCTAAGATTCTTGAGGCGATCTAGACCTCCTGCTCGAAAGTGCCCCCAGCGCGAGTGAAAAGGAATGGCAAGCGTAGGGTAGTTCTTGCGAGTGATGTCAATGACCAGCTTCGCCACCTGCGATAGGTTCTCAGGGTGAAGCTGGAAATGGGTGCCGCCCTGGGCGGCGAGATCGAAAAGAGCTCGGCTGCGCTGGCGAATGGCCAGTGGAGACAGCAAGTAGTCTCGCGAGCTGGGGTTTAATTCCTCGCGCGAGCTCGGGTTTAATTCCTCGCGCGAGCTCATTCGTCCAGCCCTCGGCCTTTGACCTTCTGAAGCTCGTCCTTTTCGAGAGCTTTTTTTGGCGTGAAATATCCTGCCGCCTTCTTGGCTTCCATTTCAACGTGTGCATCCGGAGGAATGAGCTCAGAGGGAATCTCCACTCGGTTGATGATTTTAATTCCACTCTGCACGATCGCATCATGCTTCATGTCGGACATCGAAATGAAGTTGTCGATTTTAGTGACACCCAGCCAATGAAGCACATCGGGCATTAATTGCTGAAAACGCATGTCCTGAACGCCTGCAACACACTCGGTGCGTAGGAAGTAGGTGGCAGCCGAGTCTCCCCCTTGCTGGCGCTTACGGGCATTGTAAACGAGAAACTTCGTCACTTCGCCCAGAGCTCTGCCTTCTTTGCGGTAATAGATGATCGCACCCGAACCACCTTTTTGCGCTGTCTTAATCGCCTCCTCGATTCCATGAGCTAAGTAGGGGCGGCACGTGCAGATATCGGATCCAAAAACATCTGAGCCATTACACTCATCATGAACTCGAATCGTGACTTCCTTGTTTGGGTCACTCAATCCTTGAGGGTCTCCAAAAAAGTAAACTGTCGTGCTTCCGATGGGAGGTAGGAAAACTTTCAGATCAGGACGCGTCACCAACTCGGGGAACATCCCGCCCGTATGTTGAAACAACGCCTTTCGAAGGTCGCCCTCCGAGACATTGAATCTTGCTGCCACTCCGGGCAAGTACCAGACGGGTTCGATGGCGGCCTTGGTGACCACGACATCATGGCTCTCCTTGACGATGGATCCATCGACGCTGAGGCGGCCTTTATGGATCGCCTCGCTAATTTCAGGCATTTTGATGTGAGCCTTGGTAACTGCGATCGTGGGGCGAATATCGTATCCTTTGTCAAACCAGGGCTTAAAGACTTCCGCCACGTCGGCTCCAAACGGATCGATCGACACGAGTCGATGATGATGATCACCTTCAGAAGAGAACCAAGAGGGGTGAGGTCCGATGCGCTCTACCGGAGTGGTATTCGTGAGGTCGGGCCGATGATCGGTGCTCAACGCGCCTGCAGCGCTTGCCAGGGCTCGGTAGACCGTGTAGCTGCCGCTATGGCTTCCAATCGCATTTCGATGGTCAAGGTCAGTCAGTGTTGCGACGACTGGGCCACGTACCAGAGGGTCTTTAGCACCCCATTGCAGTGGGGTGGTTTGCTTCCGAAGTTGACCGGGGTGCGAGGTCAAAACGACATGAGATTTTCGGGCTTGATGTGGCATAGCGTGAGCTCTCCTTGCTCCATTCGATGCTGAGCTTAGTTCATCCAGTTCTTGTCGGTGGGCGAGACCCATTTAGTGGTGATTTTTTTTCTTTGTGACCAAAACTCAACTCCCGATGAGCCGGTGATATCGCCGTGGCCAAATCGTGAGTCTTGAATGCCGCCAAAAGAAAAGGGTTCGCGAGGAACAGGCAACCCAACATTGATTCCAATCATTCCGGCGCGCGCTTCTTGTGACACGCGCTCGGCGACTGCGCCCGTAGTGGTGAATACCGAAGCCGCATTTCCATAGGGGTTTGCGTTTTCGATGGCAATCGCTTCAGACAGCGTCTTGACACGAATAATGCTTAAAACCGGCCCAAAAAGCTCGTCGCAAGCTGCTGGAGTTCCTGGGACGACTTGATCGAGAATGGTCGGGGCCAGCCAGTTGCCACCCACCTTGCCCTCAGGGGCAGCGATGGTTCGGCCATCGAGGAGGATCTTTGCGCCCGACTTCTCGGCAGCAGTGATGGCTGTTTTGAGCCGCTGTAGGGATTCAGAAGAAATAATCGCGCCCATGTCTTTGCCGAGCTGGAGTGCGCTCGATTTTTCGACGATGGCGTCGACGAGCCGCTGGCAGTCGCCCACGGCAATCAAAACGCTTGCAGCCATGCAGCGTTGCCCGGCACAGCCTGTGAACGAGTCGGTGATTCCCCGAGCGGCCATTTCGATCTCGGCATCCGGCATGAGAATGATGTGATTTTTTGCTCCCCCCAGGGCAAGTGCCCGCTTTCCGTGGCTGCTTGCCCGTTGGTACACGGCCTTCGCAACGAGCGAGCTGCCGACGAATCCGATGGCAGCGACATCGGGATGATCAATGAGGGCATCGACGCATTCCTTTGCGCCTTGAACGATCGTCAGGGCACCGTCAGGAAGGCCCGCCTCTTGTGCAGCTCGGGCAATCCATAATGACGTGAGCGGAGTTTTGTCGGAGGGTTTCCAAACGAACGCGTTGCCTGTGGCTAAGGCGATAGGAATCATCCAGAGGGGAACCATGGCTGGAAAGTTAAACGGAGTGATGCCAGCAACAATTCCAAGAGGTTCGCGGCGGTACTCGCACCAGACACCTCGAGAGACTTCCATTTTGCCGCCCGAGTCGAGGTTTTGCAGGCTCAAGGCGTACTCCAGGACTTCAACGCCCTTCATCAGGCCGGATTTGGCTTCAGCCACGGTCTTCCCGCACTCGGCTGACGCTTGAGCCGCGATCGACTCGGCATCACGAAGTAAGATTTCTCGAAAACGAAATAAGACCGCGCAGCGCTCTTTGATTGAAAAACGGGACCACGCTTGAAAGCCTTTTTTTGCACCCGCAACCGCAAGATCGACATCGGTACTCTGGCTGTGATGAAGCAGACCGATTTTTTCGCCAGTCCAGGGGCTAATGATCGGAGCGGTTTTCGCTGTTCCTGCGACCCACTGTCCTGCGACGAAGTTTTTTCCTTCGATTAAAAAATCAGCTGTGCTCATAGCGTGTTCCTGTTTCTAGGGTCTACCCGGGCTTCTGACTGGGCTTCATTTCTTGCTCTTGCCTCGTCTGGCTTTGCCAGTGAGCCTGATGCGCGAGTGAAAGCCCCAAAATTCCGAGACAAAAAGGTGCCGTTAAACTCGAAAGGAATCAAGTGTCGGGAAAGAGTCCAGCGATTTCGATATCAGAAAGTTCGCGCCACTGATTTGAGCCGAGCGATCCTAAGTGGATGGACATGACTCGAATTCGTTTCAGTCGCGCAACATTCAGTCCCAGCGCCTCAGCCATGCGGCGAATCTGTCGATTGCGACCCTCTTTGAGCGTGATTCGCGCCGACCGGGCGTCGATACGAACGACTTCGCAGGGCAGAGTCAGACCGCGCTCATCGTCTCCGATGTCGACGCCGGCTCGAAGTTTCGCGATTTGAGAGTCAGAGAGCGCTTGATGAAAAATCACTTCGTATTCTTTTTCGTGCTGGTTTCTAGCGCGGGCGATTTGGTCGGCAAGCTGCCCGATATTGGTGAGCAACAAGAGGCCTTCGCTCATGACGTCGAGCCTGCCAATGTAGAAAACCCTTTCGGGGTAATTCAAAGCAGAAATCACATTCTTGGGGTTATCAGGGTCAGCGGTGCACTCAATGCCTACGGGCTTATGGTAGGCCAGCACGATTCTTCGCTTGGGCTGAATGGCGATGGGTTTCCCATCTAATGCCACCACATCATAGCTCGAATGCCGATCGGTTGAGGTCCCGCCCGGAGGGTGCTGGAGTTGATCGCCTGGTTTGGCGAGCACTCCGTTGATGGTCACTCGTCCGGCCTCGATCCAGCGATCGGCCTCTCGCCGCGAGCAGATACCATTTTCGGTGAAGAACTTGTTGATTCGCACCGGTGAGCTCGTCGAAATCAGAATTTCACGATGGTATCTAGGGCAGCCGTGATGGCAGATCGGATAGCTGCGTCCATCGAGCCAGAGTGGGGTTGATAATCACCTTGATCCCAACGTAGGGGGTTTCCATCCAACGCCAGGATTGCGCCGGTGCGCACTTTTCGAAGCGTACCCGTGACGAAAAGTGCAGAGCATTCCATCTCAACGGCTACTGCCTGAGCTTTTTTGAAGGTAGCCAGCTCGCCATCGATGAGAGCGGGGTAAAAAAGGTCGCTGGTGACGACAATACCTTGATGAAAAGTGCGGTTTTGCGTTTTGACGGCCGCTGCCAACGCAGCGGTGATCTCGGCATCAGCCACGGCAGGAAATCCTGCCGGAACCATCAGGGCCGTGGTGCCGTCTTGGCGAACGGCTGCAGTTGCAATCGCGAGATCGCCAATTCGAGATTCATCTTGTAGGCCCCCTGCTGTTCCTACTCGAATCACCGAGCGCACTCCGACATCCATCAGCTCTTGAAAGCAAATGGTCGCTCCTGGGGCGCCAACACCGTGAGAAACGGCCATGACTTCAACGCCGCGGTACTTGCCGATAAAGGAGTGGTATTCGCGGTTTTTTGCCAGTTCCGTGGCACCTTCGAGTTGTTGGGCAATGAGAGCAGCGCGCTCTGGGGCGCCACAAACAATAGCGCGTGAGAACCGAGCTTCGGGCGCCAGTTTAATATGGGGCTTGAGAGAAGATTTTTCGTTCGACATAGGGCCCTCTATTGTTCCCGAACCCCAGCGATAGTTAAAGTAAAAACTCAGGGGGATCGAGTGTGAGAATCGCTGTGATCTGCTTTCTCGCTTTAGGAGTGAATCTTGGTTTTGCACAAGAAGTGTATGTTCTGAAGTCTGCGGGAATCTGTCAGGGCTGCGCTGAAGCGGTTTCGAAAATGCTGATTTCAGGCGGTCTTCGCTCTCAAATTTTAGGCTCTGAGAACTTAAAGGCTACCCTGAAGTCTGGAGATTTACTGGTAGTCGGGGGCAGTGAGCCTGATGGTGAAGGGGAATGGGCCCTGAAGCAGGACCTCATCCGCGTAGGGGCATTTGATTGGCTGAAGCAGTGGATCTCTCGAGGCGGTCGATATCTTGGAATTTGCGCTGGAGCGTATCTCGCTGAGGCGTGGATCGATCCAAAAGCAGGCGAACGAGGGCTCGATCTTTTTCCGGGGCGAATTGAAAGTTATTCGAAGCGAGACCAGGCGGCATTTTACCTTCGAGTTCAGGTTTTCGGCGCGAGAGCCTTGCCTCGCACCGATGAGAGGCGCTGGGTCTATTTTCAAGATGGTCCCGGGTTCTCGATTGCTCGAGGTGCTTCGGTTCAAGTGTTTGCACGATTTGAAAAAGATGGATCACCAGCGGCACTGAGTTTTAGCCACGGAAAAGGTAGAGTGGGGTTGATTTCGCCTCACTTCGAAGCCGACGAAAGCTGGCAGGACGGGGCGCGCGCAAAGGATCGCGATCGTCGAGACTATGATCTTGGAGTGCGATTTGTTCGAGAGCTCCTCGAACAGTGAGCCCACTCAGCTTTTTGGCCCGTGCTTAGTAGCAAGTCGTCTCAACTCGCTCTGAGAGGCAGGTGCCACTAAAGTCAAAACGCTCACACGAAGTGAAGCGCAAGCAGTGATCTCGAGCTTCGCACTTGGTGAGGTAAAGGCACTCGCCTTGCGCCGTTCGGCGTTGGCATGAGGTAGAGCAAGTGATGGGGTAAGAGGGCTGGGGCGCCGTGGTTGGAGCGCGGCAGGTGGTTTCGGTGTGGTCGTAGAGACAGCGACCTTGAAAGTTAAAACTTCCGCAAACCGACGAAGTCATACATTCGCCGTTCCAGTTGCATCCGGTGCGGTAGAGACAAGAGCCATCGACTTGAAAACGCTGGCAGGCCTCAACGCAGGCAATCGGTGCTCGAGGTTCGCAGCTGGGGGAACCAGGGTAGGGGGGATTGGCGAGAGTTGCGTGGGGCAGAACGATAAGCGCAAGCAGCGTGAGCCAGAGAGTTTTCATGGGATCGTCGTAAAAAAGGTTGAGGTCCATGTCTACCTTTCTTTGAACTGGGCCCGCCCATTATGACCGAAAAACGCTAAGTGTCGATTTGGGTTTCGATTTTGCTCTATCCGAGCAAATGAATCCTACTTGTGAGCGTTGTGGAAGGCATGGGGGTCGTAAC
>JBDLQW010000007.1:0-14118 GCA_039800365.1 Pseudomonadota bacterium | reverse complement strand
CGCTTTGGCTAAGAGGCGAGCGTTCCGACCCACTCTTCTGCAATGTCCGTAAGTATAAGGGTCACGAACCCGAAGGCCTTCGAGCAAGCTTCGAGTGATCAGGTTTGCCCAGTCTGGGAGCTGATCTAAAGTCGCTAGAGTGGGTTTAATAATCGCCATAGGCTTTTCCGTTCCTTCCATCCTTTCGGTGGTCGGGGTGGTTTTCATGAAGTAAAAGTACCTGACTATTTTAGTCTATAATAAAGAGCTGCTTCTGCAGGCGAAAAATATTCTCAGAGATTGGCCTTTGTTTTCCGATAGGTACGCATGATGAGACGAGGGGTTTCCGTCATCTGCAGTCGGGTTTTAGCGCTGGGAGGGGTGGCCCTGGGGGTCGCTTGGGCAGTCACCCCGGCCTACGCCACTGCGAGAAACGCAATCCCAGGCTCGCGCTTTCTTTCGGCTCGAGCCGCAGGAATGGCCGACGCGTTCTTGCCTTTGGCTGATGATGGAGCGACTGCGCTCTTCTACAATCCAGCCTCGATCTCGTCACTCAAGGGCATGGGCATTGAGCTCATGAATCTCAGTCTCGAAACCAATAACGATTATGTGATGGGGTTTAGTCCAACGGCCTTTTACAAAGTCACGTCTCTTTCGAGCTACGCGCCGACCTTGAGCGGGGGAGAATATCCAGGCGTCGGCTATTCAATCCTTCCCAACTTTTATGCACGAGGTTTTGCCTTCGGTATTCTGATGCAGTCTCGGGTGGCAGCGAAGAACGAGAATTCCCAAATCAGTTATCGTAGCAGCACGCGCTTCATTCCCTCGATCGGAACCGGAATTCGTCTCGCCAACGGAATCTTTCGAGTCGGCTATTCGCTGCAGCTCGTGAATCAGGCCGAAGGAGAAATTTCGAACCTTCCCAGTACCACGTCTCCGTTGGGTTATAATCAGCAGTTGAACAGCGGTTCAGGTATCGCGCACCAACTGGGGGTAAACATCGCTCTGCCGGTGGCTTGGCTTCCGACATTCTCGGTGGTGGCCAGAAACGTGGGCGGAACCAAGTACAGTTCAAGCATGCTGGTGCCACTGGGTAAGAATTCAACAGGCGTGCCCGCTACAGATCCGATGAGCGTCGATCTCGCACTCGGGCTTCAGCCGCGAGTGGGGAAAGGGCAGACCATCAGTTACGTGTTTCAGCTCAAAGATTCGACCAATGCTTCAGGTTTTTCGCTCATGAGCCGCCTTTCGCTCGGGGCCGAGTTCGCGCTTCGCGAGGCGTTTTCATTTCGCGTAGGATACGGCCTCGGAACCCTGCTCGATGGCTTGAATGCGGGCTTTGGATTTCGAGGGAAAAAAGGCGATTTTCATTTGGCGTGGTACCGTGAAGAGCTGGGCACGCCTTCAGCTCCGGATCGTGAAAGACGATGGCTCATGCAATATCAAGTGAGGGCATTCTAAGATGACTCTGGCGTCGCCGGCACCACTTCTGATCACCGTTCATGCATCGACAGCTTCAGACGAGGGAGGCTGGGCCGAAGCCTTAAGGGGCATTCTTCGAGAGCTTACTCATTTGAAGGTGGTTGAGCGATCGCTTGCGTCGACTTCCGGAGATATCGTCTTTGTTGATGCTCGCCATCGTCATTTGGGACGAGAGCTTGAGGCCATTCCGCGAGAAGGGCGATCGGTTTTCTTGCTCTATCAAGAGGGCGACCCGTTGCCTGCTGCGTTTGCTGAGGGCAAAGTAGATGATTTATTGATCGCGCCCATTCGTTCGCTGGAGTTACTTTCGAAAATTCGCCTGCACGAACAGTTTCGTTTGTGGGAGCAAGTCTCGCGAATGAATACTTCGCTCGAGACGGTGATCACTCGACTTAAGGGCGATCTGGCGGTCTCTGAGCGTTTGCAGAAGGCACGCCTTCCGATTCGGTTTCCTGAGATCAGAGGGTTTCAGGTTACGAGCCGCTATTTGGCTGGGCTTAAGTCAGGGGGAGATTACTTCGACCTGGCCGAAAGCCGAGATGGAAAGCAGCTGGCGATGCTTCTGACAGATTCTTCCAGCTATGGGCTTTCGAGCGCAGTGGTTTCAAGTATCGTGAGAGTGGCATCGCGCCTCTCGGTCGAGCAGTCGCGATCGGTGCGCGAGCTGGTGCGCTCGTTTTACGAAGAGCTTTTAGTTCCGCTAGGGCCTCAGGATCGTCTTTCGTTATTTTACGGGGTGCTCTCGAGGAAGGACTTTCAGCTTCGTTATTTGAATCTTGGAAATTCGCGCGCCTTTCTTCAGCGCTCTCATGGCGCTCTTGAAGCACTCAGTGTTCATGGGGGGCCGCTGTCGCAGGGATCGCGCCATTCACTGGGAACGCCATCGGCGCTTCAAGAGTCGAGCGTGGTGCTCGAGCCTTCTGATCGTGTCGTGCTGCTCTCGGATGGTTACCTTGAGCTTTTGGGGGGCGAGGCAGGCGCCCGGGCGCTACTCGAGGGGTTTGCTCGAAAACCGGCAGTCGATATGGTGAACGAGCTAGCTTTTCAAGCGCGCTCACGACTCGAGAACCCACGAGAGCAGTTGCCCGAGCAGGACTGTAGCGCTTTAGTTTTTGACGTCGACTCGAAACTCATCAAGTTGGTTTCGCCCTCGTAGAGTTAGTCGTGCAGAGCCATAGTGGCACCTCAAGTCGGTAGAGAATACCTGGCAAAGCCTTGACGGCACTTCGACTCTTTTCTCGGTACCTGTGTTTTATCGCGCAGTTGAGGCGATTTTCGTCGTCTTGCCCAAGTTGGCCGCGAGTTTGCTTCCTTTAAGAATCAGTGAGGGCGCCAGGAGCGGCGCTTTCGAGAAGAATCGCATGGAGCAGCGATTCTGAAAGGAAGCGGGATCATGGGGTTTTGCCAGGGAAGGCGAATATCTTGGGTAGTGGCATTGGTGATTTCTGCGGGGTGTGCCTCGAAGGAGCCGGCCTCGCGAGGAACCATTGCCTTGATTGATGGCAAGGTTCAGTCTCTCGAAGAAGCGCAGGTAAGCCAGGTTTGCGCCGACCATTTCTGCGAGCCCAATTACCTCTACTCGGCAAACTTCGGGCGAACTCGTCCTAGTCCTCCTCGAAATCCTCCGCCTGCGACGCCGCCCTCAAATTCGCCAAGACCCCCAGGGCAGATTCCGCCTCAGCCTCTCGAACAGCTCGATTACTCGAGAGAGATCATGATGGTTCCGGACGCCTGGAACATGAGTGTCGGGGCTGATGATATCGTCGTGGCAATCGTAGACACCGGAATCGATTATACTCATCCTGATCTGCGAAATAACTTATGGAGAAACGAGCGTGAGGCCGCAGGCACCACGGGAGTTGACGACGACGGGAATGGCTACGTCGATGACATTTATGGTTGGGATTTCGTGCGTAACCGGCCGAATGGCGATGACGACAACAAACACGGCACTCATTGCGCGGGAATCATCGGCGCGGGCTACAATGGGTTTGGCGTCATCGGCATCAACCATCGGGTGAAGCTCATGCCGCTCAAGTTCCTCGATTTTCAAGGAAGCGGTGACACAACAGCCGCGATTCGGGCGATTGATTACGCAGTGGCCAACGGCGCGCGCGTGATTTCGAATTCCTGGGGCGGTGGCGGCTATTCGCAGCTTTTGAATGATGCCATTCAAAGGGCGATCGCTCGGGGAGTTTATGTGGTCGCAGCCGCAGGAAACGAGAAAAACGACAACGATGCCCGCCCTACTTATCCTGCCAATTATGCTGGAGTCATTTCGGTGGGATCGACGGACGCAAGCGATGAGCTGAGCTTTTTCTCGAACTATGGATCGAAGACGGTGTTCATTGCAGCACCCGGAAGCAATATCTTCAGTACGACGCCTGGAGGGAATTACGAGTCGCTTTCAGGGACGTCGATGGCCGCACCGCAAGTGAGTGGGGCGATTGCTTTGGGCTTGAGTGTGAAGCGGCAGCTTTCGAGAGAGCTGTTTCTTCAAGTGCTTTGTGATTCGGCTGAAAAGCGGCTTTTAGATCGAAGCTCATGCGGGCGGATGAATGTCTCACGCTTCGTTCGAGGGTTGGCCTCGCTGTAAGAGCGACAGGGGTCGGCTTCTTCGCTTGCGAAGGTCGTGTTTTTTCGAGAGTGAAGGGCGCTCGAGGAGAGCGTTCTGATGCAGAGCCTTTTGCAGTCGTTTGTCTTGGTGGCGGCAAGTGAGATGGGAGACAAAACCCAGCTCTTAGCATTTTCGCTTGCAGCTCGTTATCGACGTCCGGTGCCGGTGCTGCTCGGTATTTTAGTGGCCACGGTTTTGAACCACGCGTTAGCGGCAAGCCTAGGAAGTGTGGCCGGATCTTGGGTCTCTCCAGAGCTTTTGCGGTGGATCTTGGGTGGGCTTTTTATCGCTTTTGCACTTTGGACGCTCAAGCCCGACTCGGCTGATCAGGGGGGCAGCGATTCGCGGTTTGGCCCGTTTTTGACCACGGCGATGCTCTTTTTTCTGGCTGAAATGGGCGATAAAACCCAGTTGGCAACGGTGGCTTTGGGAGCGCGTTTCTCGTCGGTGGCTTGGGTTACCGTGGGAACGACGCTGGGGATGATGCTTTCTGATGGGCTAGCGGTCTTTGCCGGCGAGCGCCTGGCCGAGCGGCTTCCGATGCAGTGGATCCGGCGGGGGGCGGCTTTTTTGTTTTTTCTCTCGGGGTTAGCCGTTTTTTTCGGAGGGCATTGACGGCTTAAGGATGAATATATAAGCATGCGTTTATATATGAAGCCCGAAGTCGCGGAATCCGGAAGGTTACTCCGCAAAACAATCCAGCAAGGTCTGAAAAACAAAGAGCTCTTCACGCTTCTGGCCTCGACGTTCCAGGCTTTGGGCGACACCAGTCGCGTGCAGATCGTTTGGGCTCTTTCGAAAGGCGAGCACTCGGTAGGGGATATTGCAGAACTCCTCGAGATGAGTCAGCCCGCCGTCAGTCATCACTTGAGAATGCTTCGGAACATGAGGCTGGTTCGCGTGAGGCGAGATGGGCGCACGTCGTTTTATTCGCTCGACGATCATCACATCACAGGCCTGCTTCAAGAGGGCCTAGAGCATGTCGAGGATCTGTTATGAACTCTGAGCTCAAGAAGACTCTGAAGCTGGGTGAGCTTCCACGGGGGGCGCGAGCGAAAATTCTTTCGGTTCGAGCTGTGACCGAGGAGATGACCAGGAATTTCTTAGAAATGGGAATTCTGGAGGGAAGCTTGGTGCGCGTGGTTCATCAGGCTCCACTGGGCGGCGATCCGATTGCGGTCGAGGTTCGGGGGGCTTTGATTGCACTTCGTCGCCAGGAGGCCTCAGGAATTGATGTCGAAATCCTACACGAGTCGAGCCCCCACTCGAGGGAACACTCGAGCCAGCAAGCGAGCCATGAGGTCAGTCTGTCATGACCACGAGTGCTTGGGGTTCGCCCTTGATTGCGCTGGCTGGCTTACCGAATTGCGGAAAAACATCCTTGTTCAATGCGCTGACAGGCTCGCGCCAAAAAGTCGCGAATTATCCCGGAGTGACCGTTGAGCGCAAAGAGGGCGCGATTGCCCTTCCAGAAGGGCGAACGCTTCGTGTTCTTGATCTTCCTGGGACCTATAGCTTAGACGCCAGAACTCCTGATGAGGCCATCACTCGAGACGTATTGTTGGGAAGGGTTCGAGGCGAAAGTCTTCCTGTGGCGTTGATCGCTGTTGTAGATGCTACGAATCTCGAGCGTAACTTGGGTTTGGTGATGGAGCTTCGTGAGCTGGGCGTGCCTTTAGTGCTTGCGCTCAACATGATGGATTTGGCTCACCGTCGCGGGCTCGAGCTCGATCTTCAGGCGCTCTCACAAGAGCTTCACGTGCCTGTGATTCCAACGGTGGCGGTCAAGGGCCGCGGATTGCCCGAACTGTTGTCAGCAGTCGAGAGTGCGATTCAAGCGAACGCTTGTCCCGTTGCGGTTCCAGACTGGAAGAAGCCAGACGCTGAGCGAATTCGCGCTCGTTTTCAGGAAGTCGACCGCATCTTGAAAGTGTGCACCAAGAAATCTTCGGCTCCGGCTTATTGGACAGAACGGTTAGATCGCGTTTTTCTGCATCCGGTTTTGGGATTTATCGTGCTCGGCGCGGTTCTCGCGCTCATGTTTCAGGCGATTTTTTCGTGGGCCTCGGTGCCTCAAGATGCCATCGAAGGTGCTGTTGCTGCTCTGGGGCGGTGGGTGGGCGGCTTTTTGGCAGAGGGCCCATTGCGAAGCTTACTCGTGGATGGCGTCATCGCGGGAGTTGGCTCTGTTCTGGTTTTCTTGCCTCAGATTCTCATCTTGTATGCCTTTATTTTGATTCTCGAGGATTCGGGTTATCTCGCTCGCGCTGCTTTCATCATGGATCGCGTGATGGGCGGAGTGGGCTTGCACGGACGAGCCTTCATTCCACTTTTATCTTCGTATGCGTGTGCCATTCCGGGCATTCTCTCGACCAGGACGATCGCGAATCCACGTGATCGCTTGGCGACGATTTTAGTGGCGCCATTGACCACCTGTTCGGCGCGTTTGCCGGTGTACACCCTTTTGGTTGGTGCCTTTGTTCCCAATATCACTCTTTGGGGTCCATTCCGATTACAGGGGGCCGTGCTTTTCGGGTTGTACCTGCTGGGCACTCTGGCGCCTCTTTTGGTGGCTTGGGTTTTACGCAAGACGTTGTTGCGAGGCCCGAAACCCCCGCTGTTGATGGAGCTGCCGACTTATAAGCGTCCGAGTGTACGTGGGGTGCTGCTGGGGTTATGGGAGCGGTCGCGTCTTTTCATGAGGCGCGCAGGCACCGTGATTCTCTCGCTTTCAGTTTTGGTGTGGTTTTTATCGTCGTATCCTCAGGCTCCGGCCACTGTTTCAGGGAGAGCGGAAGTGGAGGAGGTGGGCTCTGCTCGGGTTAGCGAGGCCCAACTGCCGGCAATTCATTACAGCTACGCAGGAAAAATTGGGCATGCCATCGAGCCGTTTTTGCGCCCCCTGGGGTTTGATTGGCGTGTGGGAATTGCTTTGATTCCTGGCTTTGCGGCGCGAGAAGTGATGGTGAGCGCACTAGGAACCGTCTATGCCGTTGAAGGAGACGAAGAAAATCTTCAGCAAGAGCTAGGAGCGCGCTTGGCGTCGAGTTGGACACTAGCGACGGCGCTCAGTTTGATGGTTTGGTACATCTTTGCACCGCAGTGCCTCTCGACTTTGGCTGTTGTTCGCCGCGAGACGAACACCTGGCGTTGGGCCTTTTTTCTCTTGGGCTATATGACGGCCTTGGCGTACCTTGCCTCGTTTTTTACTTATCAATGGGTGAGCTGGTTAGGGAGATGACCGAGATGTCAGCGCAAGAAAGTGTGACTCTGGTCCTTGGAGTGTTGCTTTTGGTTTATTGGGTGCAGCGGTGGACGCGTCCTTGGTGGGCAGCGCGGTTGTCTGCGTGGCTCTTGAAGCGGGGCCAAGTGCGCATGGCCATGCGTCTTCGTTTTGGAAAACGCTGTCATTGAAGTAGCATGCTCGGCATGCGTGCCCCATCTTCATTGTGGAATCCTCAGGCCCCAAGAGCGGTTTATTTGGCGATCGGAACCGAGCTCACCAGTGGGCAGATCACGAATCGAAATGCCGCGTGGGTTTCAGAACGCCTAGAAAAGCAGGGAATTCCTGTAACCTGGCACCTGACGGTGCCGGATGATCGGGGGCTGATGCTCGAAGCCATGCGCTTAGCGGCGGAGCAGGCCGAGTTGGTTTTTATTTCGGGTGGTCTGGGTCCCACAACAGACGATTTCACGCGTGAGGTCATTGCGGAGTGGTGGTCGGCTCCATTGGAGTGGCACGAGCCCTCGTGGGTGAAGGTCGTCGAGCGTCTCAGGCGTCGAGGGCTTGAGGCGCCTGAGTCCAATCGCCAGCAAGCGTACTTTCCTCGAGGAGCTCGAGTGCTTTCGAATCGAGAAGGTACTGCGGATGCGTTCCTGCTCGAGCGTTCTGGCCTTTCGGTGGTGGTTTTGCCGGGGCCGCCTCGCGAGATTCAAGCCGTTTGGGAAGATCACCTTCGCCCATGGCTGAGCGATCGCTTCGGCACCTTTGCTCCGATTGAGCCGTTGAAGTGGCAAGTCCTGGGTCGTAGCGAAGCTGAGATTGGGGAGTGGGTCGAAGAAGCAGTTCAAGGTAGTGGGCTGATCACGGGATATCGTGCGTCGCCTCCTTATGTTGAAGTGAAAATTTGGGTGCCGAGCGGCTCGAGCCTCGCCACTCCTGAGATTGCGAAAGCGATTCAGGCCCTCGAGCAAAAGGTTGGGCCTTGGACGGTGACTCGAAATCAGGAGAATCTCTTAGATCAATTTTTTCAGGCGGCTACCGATCCGCTACGCATTGTCGATGGGGCAACTCGGGGGTGGCTTGCTGACCGAATCTGGTCCTGGGCCCGTAGTGCTCCCGAGCGCGCTCAGCTTCTGGAGTCGAGGCGCCTCGAGCTCATCGAGCGCGTTGGGGTTCCAGTAGCTGCTGCGATGGGCTTTGTGCAAGGTGAGCTCAATGCAGCACCTGAGGACCGTTTGACATTAGCTCTGGGACCGGTCGATGCCGCTTTAGATTTTCCGTGGGGCATTCGAAGGCCTGTGTCTGGGGGATCTCAGATCGAGACTCGGGGTGAGCGCTGCGCCTATCCACAGTCGATGCGCGAGCGTCAGCAAAAGTTTCAAGTCGAAGCGTTGTTTTTTGGGGCTTTGCGAGAGCTTTATCGATCGCCCTGAGGCTTTTCCGTAGATTCGACGTTCAGCGCGAACCGAGAGAGGCCGGCCTGTCTCAAGACGTCCATGAGCTTGATGACTTGGCCGTGCTGGGCCGACTGATCTGCGCTGATTGAGGCCACTTCTTGTGACAGGTCTTTACCGGCGGCGAGAGCCTCGACTCGACGGGGCAAGCTCGTCCAGTCACTGATCAGCTCGTTGCCTAAGTGAAGTTCGCCTGCCTTTCCAATCGTGAATTGGAAAGGCGATTTTTCAGACGATTCACCCGTCTTGGTTTTCGGTAGCTGCACCTTGATGGCCGATTGGTAAATCACGGGTGCGGTAATCATGAAAATGATGAGCAGAACCAGAACCACGTCGACCAGGGGAGTGATGTTGATTTCCGAAAAAAAACCTTCGTCTGAACCCCCAAAGTTGGAACCTGCCATGCCCCTTGCTCCTTGATAACCGTCGCCTACTCAAAGCTTTCGACAAAAAGTTGACTGATGCCCACTTAGCTCGAGATCTTACCAACCAAGAAGCTCTTGAGTGCTTCAGCTTCGGCTACTGCTGAGCGAACGCGACGTTGAAATAAGTTGAAGGCCACCACGGCAGGAAGGGCGACCAAAATGCCGATTGCCGTGGCAATCAGCGCTTCAGAAACGCCCGCCATCACTACCGAGCTTGCTCCGGTGGCGCCCTGTTTCGAGAGATCGTGAAACGCTTTGATGATTCCCAGAACGGTTCCAAAAAGGCCTAAAAATGGAGTGTTTGAGCCAATCGTTGCTAAAATTGGCAAGGACTTCTCCCACTCGAGTTTGGCCCGAATCACCGCATCTTGAGCTGACTCGTTTAAAAGCTCGGCCTTAGATCCTTTCATCTGCAGCAAGGTCACCGCGAGATCGGTTTCAAGGTCTCGCGAAAACAGTGCTTCTCGCGACTTTCGGCGCGTTTCGGCCTTAATCAGAGCATCATCCCATTTTCCTGCATCGACCATGGCTCGAAGTTCGCCACGAAACTCTTCGAGGCCTTTGCTTGCAGATCGGTAATAGCGCCAGCGCTCGACCATGATCGCCACCGAGAGGATGGAGATCGCCACTAAGAGATACAAGACCCATTCGGCGCCAACGAGTGAAAAGCCCAAAAAGAGGTTCGATAGCATAGGCGTCTAAGGATAGACTCTGCTCTCGGGGTTTACAAGCCCGCGGGCTTCTGGCAGTTTTTTCAGATCGACTGGATCGCAACGCCTTGAGCGTCATGAGAAGACTCATCAGGCAGTGTCACTCAGAGCCGCTGCGGCCCTGGTTTTTGGTTTAAGGAGGCAGGCTCTGGCAACAGAGCGTGTAGCAAAAAAAATGGCATACGAAATCGTCACAAAGAACACGGTTCGCGAGCGTTATGAGTCTCGTCCTCGTCCTCAGATCTGGGCGGATGTCGCCGACAAAGACTGGAACAATTGGGTTTGGCAGCAGCAGAAGCGCATTAAGTCGTTCGACGTTCTAGAGAAGGTTTTGAATGTCACGCAAGAAGAGCGCGACGCTTTTGCTCAGTCGCATGAGATGTTTAATATGGGCATTACGCCCTATTACGCTTCGTTGATGGATAAGGACGATCCCAATTGCCCGATTCGACTTCAATCGGTTCCGAAGATGGGTGAGCTTTATGTTTCTCCGGTCGAGCTAGAAGATCCGCTGGGCGAAGAGAAAGACATGCCAGTGCCTGGAGTGACGCACCGTTATCCTGACCGGGTGCTCTTCTACACGACCCATAATTGCCCCGTGTACTGTCGCCATTGCACCCGAAAGCGCAAAGTTTCGGATCCGTCATCGGCTGCGGCGACCAAGCAGCTTGAAGAGGGGCTGGCATACATCGAAGCTCATAAAGAAATTCGAGATGTTGTGATTTCCGGAGGCGATCCGCTATCGAACAGCGATGAGCGTCTAGAATACATTTTATCGAGACTCAGGGCCATGGATCATATCGAAGTGTTCCGCTTGGGAACCCGAAATCTGGTGACCCTCCCTCAGCGCATCACCGACTCTTTCGTGCAGATGCTGCGCAAATATCATCCTGTCTTTATTCATACGCATTTCAATCATCCCAAAGAGTGCACCCAAGAAGCTTTCGATGCGTGTGCGCGGCTTGCTGATGCCGGCTGCATCATCAACAATCAGATGGTGTTATTGAAGGGCGTGAATGATGACCCACAGATCGTCAAGCAGCTGAATCACAAACTGCTGATGATGCGGGTTCGTCCGTATTATATTTTTCAGTGCGATATGTCGCAGGGAATCAGTCATTTTCGAACGCCCATTGAAAAGGGCTTAGAGATCATCAAGGCTCTGCGCGGATGGACCAGTGGCATGGCAGTGCCTCACTTCGTTGTGGATGCACCGGGTGGAGGCGGAAAGATTCCGCTCATTCCAAGCTATGTTGAAGGGCGAGAAGGCAAGAAGTGGATTCTTCGGAACTACAAAGGTGATCGTTACGAATACAACGAGCCGTAAGGTTTTTCGAGTCGCGCAAGTTTCGTGGGCCATGGGTGGGGTGTTGGTGGCGGCAGCTTGCGCCTCGGCACCTAAGCCTAAGCAAAGCGCTGAGGTGTTGCCGTTAGTTCCCGCAGGGGTCTACCTGCAGGAACCCGCACGCGCTTATCGAGTCGTAGGTACGGTTCGAGCCTGGGAAGAGTTTACCACTGCTTTGGATGACTCTTTCGATGAGCGCGAGTTTCAACGACGCTGTCGTAAAGCGTTTCATGATGCATCGGTGAAGTTGCTGAGAACGGCGCAAGAAAATGGCGGGAATGCGGTGGTGAAGATTCGAAGCGTGGTCTTTCTCGCAGACGGTCGCAAAGAGCTCTATGCTCAGCCCGAGTGCGCTGATGATGGCGATTCGGGCGAAGCGTTAGTCGAGGGGCTTGCAGTGGTTTTCAGTGCACCTGACTCTGCCCGTTCATCGAAGTAAGGCTGAGGGCGCCGCCTGCCGGCGGGAAGGCCCACTGATTGACGAAATCTTCTGTGCTTGCTATCGGCGGTTTAAGGTTCTTTAAACCGAGCCGAGGGTCCGTCATCCAACCTCAAGGAGTTCGTCATGATTCAAGTTCATGCCAAGAAAAAGGTACCGGTTCTCAGGTCGCTGTTCAGGCTTGCTCAGTCGGCAAGGGCTAAAAAGGCGCTTTTGGTTCTGGGAAGCCTGGTGTCTTTTGCTCTTCCAGCGCTTTCGCATGCGTTCGGCAAGCACGCTCCTGCGCTTCCCGAGGTGCGAACCGTTGCGTTCGTCGATTTGAATCGCTACTTGGGCCGTTGGTATGAAATCGCATCCTTCCCTCAAAAGTTTGCCAAGGGATGTACGGCAACGCGGGCCACTTATACGGCGCTTGACCAGGGGAAGATCGGCGTTCTCAACGAGTGCAATCTCGACACGCTTGATGGAAAACTCAAACAAGCTCGAGGCAAGGCCCACGTCGTGGATTCTGAATCGAATGCCAAGTTGAAAGTATCCTTTTTTTGGCCCTTTTATGGTGATTATTGGATCATCGATCTCGGTGAGAATTACGAGTATGCTGTCGTGGGTGCCCCTGATCGCGACTATTTGTGGATTTTGAGCCGCACTACCACGCTAGACGAGCACACTTATTCGGAGATTCTCGAACGAGTGAAAGCCCAAGGCTTCGACACCAATCGCCTGGTGAAAATGCTTCAGCCTTGAGGCGAAGAACGTCAGCGCGTTGACGAAACTCCTGTTGAGGGGGTCATGCTGAGTTGTTTCTTGGTCAGAAACCAAAAGGACCAGTACACTCAATAGAAACCTCAATAGGAGAACATCAAGATGATTCGTGGTCGTCATCTGAAAAAGCGGATGGTGGGCGTGGTTGCTCTCTCATCGATCGTGGGTAGCTCTTCGGCTTTTGCGGCAGGATTCGAGAAAGCCATTCCGTGGTCAGGAAAATACGCGGGACAAGGAAATGCTGCGGTTTCGAGTGCCTCTGGACCTGAAGCACTTTTCTTCAATCCAGCGAATCTTGCAGGATCGATGGGTGCTGAAGTCAGTGCAAACTTTTCACCGACCTTCTCGAAGTTCAGTGGTCCGGTTGCGACTGCGAACACCACGGTTGATGGGCAGCAGACGTTTTCGCCTATTTTTGGTGCGCTGGCGAGCTATGCCCTTTCAGACAAATTGAGTGTAGCGGTAGGAAGCTATGTGGGCGCGGGATCGCGCGCCGAGTACGAGAATGCTCCTCTTCCTAGCCCATTCACGATGCAGCTGAATCCGAAAACCGAATTGAGCTCGATTGAGTACGCTGCTGGCGTGGGTTACCAAATTGCGCCAGGGTTTAAAATCGGAGGCGCACTTCGTTATTCACAAGTGCAGGCCAATTTAGTGAGCGCTGTCACCTCGAGCGTGGGGCCTTCTGTGTTAGCCACCGAGTTGTCGCTCTCGAATCTGAAGGCCAATCAGTTTGGCGGCTATCGCTTAGGTGCGAGCTACAGCGCTTCAGACTGGGGTGTGGGTTTAACTTATCGCTCGGCCATTGATTTTAAAGCCGAGGGAACCGCTTCGACTCGATCTGAATCGAGTGGAGCGATTGGAACCATCATCAATGGAGGCAGCTTCGCTGCATCCGCCAGCTCAACGCTTCCTGCGCAAGTGGCTCTGGGTGGACATTATCAGATCAACCCCGAGTGGCGAGTGGCCACTGAGTATGTTTGGACGAACTACAAGAAAGTCGATCGCTTAGATTTGGCAGGCGGAACTTTGACCGACTTACAGCTGAATTTCAAAGATCAGTCGAACATTCGTTTTGGTGCGAGCTATGTGCTGAACCCCGAGTGGACGCTTCGAGGGGGTTATGTTCACACGACGCAAGTGACGCCTGCTGAGTTGGCACGTCCGACGTTGACCGCTCCTGGTGGTGCTCATAGCTTCACTCTAGGATTCACCACCACCATGGTTTCGAAGTTCGAGATCAGCGCAGCTGCCGAGTATTCGACGGTCAGTGGCACTGGAACAGGAAACTCGACCGCGCAGACGAAGGCAGGCGACTATGCTGCTTCGGGGTATGTGCTTCATACTGGCGTGAACTATCGGTTCTGATTTGAGAGTGATTCAGCGCTCAGACCTCACGGTTGAGAGCTGAGATTTTGCTGAAGCGATTGAGCTCCAGACCATGCGAGATCGGTAAAACGAGCGCATCGTCTGGAGCTCTTTGCTTTGTTGGGGCTACGAGCTGATCGGATTGAGTGTTCTCTCGTTGAAAATGAAAACCTCAGTCTGACGTTGAGTCATGTGCAAAGCCTGGTGCTCGAATGCCCGCGGGGGGTTGGGCAGACCTACAGCTTATGGGCGATCCGAGATCCAAGTCTTTGCTAGTGGACGCTCCCCTTGCTCAGCTCAGCCTGCTTGACATC
>JBDLQW010000006.1:0-3451 GCA_039800365.1 Pseudomonadota bacterium | reverse complement strand
GCGACGGAAGCTGAAAAAGATGCTCAGATTGCGACGGTCGAGGGCTTGCATCGCGCTCAGAGCGATCGCTCAAATCGCGAGCTCCATCGCTTGCGTCAGGCCGCTATTGAGGGCCAGAATCTGTTTGCTCAGCTGATGGAAGCAACAAAGGTCTGCTCTTTAGGGCAGATCACGCAGGCTCTTTTTGAAGTGGGCGGTCAATATCGTCGAAACATGTGAGGTGCTGTGATGAGTCTTTATTCTCTCGAAGTCAAAACGATCGGTGGTCAGGTGCAGTCTTTGGCAGAGTACCAGGGTAAGGTGCTACTGATTGTCAACGTTGCTAGCGGGTGTGGTTTCACGCCTCAGTACTCGGGTCTCGAAGCATTATATCGCAAGTATTCGAGTCGGGGTTTGGTGGTTCTAGGTTTCCCGTGCAATCAGTTTGGGGCTCAAGAGCCGGCAGACGAAGCCGAGATCCAGTCTTTTTGTAAGACCACCTACGACGTCACTTTTCCGCTTTTTTCAAAGATTGAGGTGAATGGCGAGCATGCTCATCCGTTGTATCAATACTTGAAAAAGCAGCAGAAGGGTTTGCTCGGAACCGAAGCGATCAAATGGAACTTTACGAAGTTCTTGGTTGATCGTGAGGGAAATGTGACCGAGCGTTTTGCGCCCCAGGTTTCGCCTTCAGCGCTTGAAGGCGCTATTGAGAAGCTTCTAGGGTGATTCTTTTACGCATTTGACATCGGCGTTCGGTGCTCTTACCCTTTTTCATGTAATTCTTCTGGATTTGGCTGAAGACCGGTGAAATTCCGGCGCTGGCCCGCAACGGTGAAAGTCCGATCGCCATCCAGAAAACAAATGCAGGGTGACGTGAAGGGTCTGGATCCTCGTGGAGCGGGAGACGGTATCCGTGAGAGGGGCGCTTGCGCGTTCACTCGGCTACTTCTCGTCATTCATGCCTTAGTGTCGTTTTCAGGAAGGAATCCTGCGAACGATCGCGACATGAAAGGACGAGCCGTGAGACAACTCCCATTCGAAAAAGTTCCCTTCGGGATCCGTCGGTATCCGAAACACATTGTGGCCTCGGCGCTCTGTTTTTCACTGCTTTTGATCGTCCGAGAGGGGTTGGCGACCGATTCGGTAACGGAGCAGGAGCCTGAGCTTGAGCCTCTGGTTCTCACAGCCAGCCGAATTCAAACGCAACGCTCGCGAACTGCCCAAGCAGTCACCGTCATTGAGCCCACTGAGGCCGATCGTCGGTCGGGGCGGCACGTTTATGATTTACTTCGAAGTGCTCCAGGAGTGAACGTCCTCAATACCGGTGGTCCCGGTCAGTCGACCACCGTTCAAATTCGAGGCGCAAATAGCGAGCAGACTTTGGTTCTTCTCGATGGCGTTCCATTAAACGATCCCACGAATCCCGGGCGCGGTTTTGACTTCAGCCAGCTCACGGCCCATGAAATTGAACGTATCGAGGTGCTTCGAGGGGCTCAGAGTGGTGTTTACGGAAATAACTCGAATGGTGGCGTGATTCAGATCATCACGCGTCGGCCTGGTGCAGGACAGCGCTCGTCCGTTCGTCTTGACTACGGAGCCTTTAATACCAAACGCGGGGCGGTGACCGTTGCGGGATCAAGCGGAAAGACGCGAGCTTCGGCAAGCGCGCTTTATGAGGACTCAGATGGGTTTCCTGCCGCAAGTGCAGGTTACGGGAATACTTTGAGTAATGGCTATCAGCGGGTCACGGGGAATCTCGCCGTGGATCAGGATCTGAGCGACAATGTTCAGTTGCAGATTACCGCTCGGGGCAATCGGGCGAAGGTCGAGCTTCCTAATGGTGGAGGCCCTCCTGCTATTGGATCGGGAGAGGACCCGAATTATACGGGCTTAGATTCTCAAGGGGCCGTATCGGCTCGAGTGAGTCATTCGGGGCTTGGAGCGTGGAAGCCCTCGGCGGGAGTGGCGCTGAACCTGGTTTATCGTCGCTATGATAATCTTGCTGACTCGGTGAATACGACTCCCTCACAGTCTTATTTTCGAGGAAATCGCATTAAATTCGAGCAGTCGAATCAGCTTCGCTTGTCGGATTCCTCAACCTTGCTTGCAGGACTTGATAGTCAGATCGAGACCATTCGTACCTTTGAGGATTATGGCTTTGGTTCAAGCGAAATTGCTGGAAAGACTCAGTCGATTTCTGGGGTGTTCTCAGAGTATCGTTGGGATTCGGGGCCCGTTTTTGTCACTGCGGCGTTGCGTGGCGATCGATTTCATGGGCGTAGCGATCAGCTGACTTATCGGGTCGGACCCGGGTATCACTTGGGCGAGAAGATCTTGGTGAAGGCGAGCTTGGGGCGGGGGTTTAAGATTCCGAGTCTCTATCAGCTCTACGCGCCCAGCTACGGAGAAGTGGGCTTACGGTCTGAAAAGAGCCTCTCGTGGGATGCGGGAGTGGATTACGGAGTTCAATCGCTCTTCGGGAAGACGCACTTTGGGGTACAGTATTTTCAGACAGAGTTTGAGGACCTGATCGATTTCAATAACTCATTTCGCTATCAGAATATTCGAAAAGCTTCGAGTCGGGGTGTTGAGTTCGAGGCCCAGCAGGAGTTCGTTGGGGGGTTGAAGGCGAATCTGACTTATACTTATCAGTTGGCTCGAAATGACGAGACTCGGTTGAGGTTAGCGCGAAGACCCATGCACCAGATCGTATCCCGAGTCTATGGCGCGCCCCTTCGTGCGATTCTTCCCGGTTTCGACCTCGGGATGTCGCTGCGGTACACCGGAATTCGAAATGATGTGAGTCCAGTGTCGCCCTACGGCTCGATCGTAATGCCCTCGTATATGGTCGTGAACACAGACGCCTCCTATCGCTTTGGTGGAGGAGTTCAGGTATTTGCGCGGCTCGATAATCTGCTCGATCGGCGCTACGAAGAGATCGCAGGCTACGGCACGGCGCGACGATCGTTGTACCTCGGCATTCAAAAAGAGCTGTAGACACCGCGCTTCAGCTCTAGACGGAACTCAGACTCTTGTTCAAAGTGGGAGCAAGGAGATTCCCTGATGTCGCCTGCTCTTTTTTGTAACCGCACGCTGAACTTGAGGTCGATCCAGGCCATTGGTTACGACATGGACTACACTTTGGTGCAGTACGATCCTCACCAGTGGGAGGAACGGGCCTACAAGTACTTAAAAGAGCGATTTCTCGAGGCAGGGTGGCCAGTTGAAGACTTAAGCTTCGACCCTCATTTGGTTCGTCGTGGCCTCATTATTGATGCCCTGAAGGGGAATATCTTGAAGTCCAATCGTTTTGGATTCGTGAAGCGTGCTGTTCACGGAACTCGGCTTTTGGAATTCGATGAGCTGCGATCGGTCTACGAGCGAACGATCGTGGATTTAAACGAAACACGATGGATTTTTCTCAACACGTTTTTTTCGCTCTCGGAGGGCTGTTTTTACGCCCAGCTAG
>JBDLQW010000005.1:0-18802 GCA_039800365.1 Pseudomonadota bacterium | reverse complement strand
GCAGAAATCGCGAAAGAGCGACCTGAAGTGAATGATCCGGCGTTGAATCATAAGCCCGTGGCTTCGGTTCAGTGCGCAGCTTGTCACCACTAAATTTAAAGGCTTCATCATGGATATGACCACCTCTGACCAGAAGACGACTTCGCAAACCGGTTTTGAGCCTCCGCGCCATTGGATTGGAGTGGAAGAGCTGAGCCCTTCATACTGGCAAGATAGTGACGTGAAGGAAAAGCGAGCTCAGGAGTTTTTCGATAAGCCGATCGAAACTTTGGCAGCGCTAGAAAAATCAGAGAGCTGGAATCTGGCACGTCGTGACTTCCTCACGCTCATGGGTGCCAGTATGGCATTGGGAACGGCGGCCTGTGTCCGGCGTCCCGTGCACAAAATCATTCCGTATGTGGTGAAGCCGGAAGAGATCACGCCCGGAGTTGCAAATTTTTACGCCTCCACTAACCCCATCACGGGGCTTGGGGTTTTGGTTCGTGTTCGCGAGGGGCGGCCGGTCAAGCTTGAGGGAAATGAGCTACACCCGCTTTCCAAGGGCAAGCTCATGGCAGCTGATCAAGCTGAGCTTTTGAGTTTGTATGATCCCGAGCGTTTGAAGGGGCCTGTCTCTCGGCCTCGCGGAAAAGGGTCAGCTTCAAAGATGGATTGGGCAGCTTGGGACTCGGCAGTGGTTGAGCGTCTCAAGAAAGTGGCTCAGTCCGGTGGCTCCATTCGCTTGCTTACTGGTGGCGTGCAGAGCGAGGCAACTCGACGTCTGGTTGCTGAGTTTTTGGCAGTCTTCAAGAACTCGTCGTGGACCGAGTATGATGCTTTGGCTGCCGATGAGGTTGCTCTGGGGCAAGAGCTTGCTTACGGCGCGGCAGTGGTTCCTGCCTATCGTTTCGAGCGTGCTGACTATGTCCTGAGTCTTGGCGCAGATTTCTTGGGGGCTTCAGCCGATGCCGTCTCGAACGCGCAGGGCTGGGTATCTCGACGCAAGTTAAACGGTCAGAGTACCGATCTTTCGAAACTCGTCGTTTTTGAATCTATGATGTCGGTCACGGGAGCCAGCGCTGATGAGCGCTACCCCGTTCGCCCGGGTGATGAGCTCAAAGTCGCTTTGGCAATTGCGAATCTCTTAGCGGCGCGTGGCGCAGCGATTCCCGCCGAGGCTCAAGCGGTGGTCGCAAGTTACTCGGCTGAGAGTGTGGCTCGTGAGCTTGGGCTCAAGGGTGGCGCTGCAGTGCTCCAGCAAGTGGCTGAGGGACTCTGGCAGAATCGTGGCCGAGGCGTCGTAGTCGCTGGTGGGCTCTCGGCGAAGACTGGGTCTGCGGTGTCGCTGCAAGTGGCTGTAGCGCTCTTGAATTCGGTCTTGGGTAACGAGGGCGTGACGGTTGACGGTTCGTCGGTCTTGCCTGCTCGCTCGGGCTTCGCTGGTCTTCAGAAACTCATCGGCGAGATGCGTGAAGGGCGCGTCGATGCGCTCGTCATTTGGGGTGCAAACCCCGCCTATTCCTTACCCGCATCGGTCGGTTTTGCTGAAGCCTTGAGCAAAGTAGGAACCGTGATCACTGTTGCTGATCGTGAAACTGAGACGGCGCTTCTCGGTGATTTCGTTGCGGCAGAAAGTCATTGGCTTGAAAGCTGGGGTGATGCTCACCCTCGCAAGCACTTGTATTCCCTTCAGCAGCCGGTGCTTCATCCGTTACATGACACGCGCTCGTTTCAGGAAGGGCTCCTGTCCTGGATTCGGGGCATTTCCGGAAAGGCCCTTGCCGAGAGCTGGCACGACTATCTCAAAGCAGCATGGCGTACTCTGGCAACTCAAGAGTGGGGAGTTTCAGCAGCTGGTTTCGAATCCTTCTGGGAGACCGCGCTTCGCGATGGCGTCGTGGACTCCAGCAAAGGAAAAGGGCTGATGGTTTCTGCTCGAGCATTCCGTGGTGCCGCTGTTGCTAAGCTCGCGCGCTATCAAGCAGACTCGAGCGACGGCTTTAAGATCGCGCTTTATTCGAAGTTGGGGCTGGGTGACGGAAGGTTGGCCAACAATGCTTGGCTTCAAGAAATGCCCGATCCGATTACGACGATCACTTGGGACAACTATGTGAACATCGGTCCCTCGGCAGCTGAAAAGTTAGGGCTGAAGCAAGATGATGTCGTAGAGGTCGCAGTTGAAGGGGCCAGCTTCGCGCTTCCTGTGAATATCCAGCCTGGGTTGCACCCTCAGACCGTAGCGGTTGCCGTCGGCTATGGTCGAAGCTCGGTAGGAAAAGTAGGGGATGGCACCGGAGTGAACGTGTATCCCGCTGCTCAGGTCAGTGCGGGAATTCTAGCTTACTCGGGTCATGCTGCTCGTATTCGTAAAACAGGTCGGGCCTACAAATTGGCTCGCACCCAGTGGCACTCCGCTAGCGAGAATCGCCCAATCATTAATGACATCACGCTTGCGGAGTATCGCAAGGACGCTTCAGCGGCAAATCACACCGATCCGCACTTGCGATTGAAGGAAGTGCCTTCGATGTGGCCGATGCACGACTATTCCAAGGGCTATCAATGGGGGATGACCATTGATTTGAATTCCTGTACCGGATGTGGCGCTTGCGTGGTGGCCTGTCAGGCAGAAAATAACATTCCTGTTGTGGGCCGAGAAAACGTGCGGATTAGCCGCGAAATGCACTGGATGCGCATCGATCGCTACTACTCGGGCTCGCCCGATCAGCCTAGCGTCGTCTTTCAGCCGATGCTTTGCCAGCATTGCGAGAATGCGCCTTGCGAAACCGTTTGTCCGGTTCTGGCAACGGTTCATAGCGAAGATGGTTTGAATCAGCAGGTTTACAACCGCTGTGTGGGTACTCGGTATTGCGCCAATAACTGTCCTTATAAAGTTCGTCGCTTCAACTTCTTCGATCATTGGAAATCGTATGAAGGCACCCTCAACATGGTGTGGAATCCAGAAGTGACGGTTCGCTCACGAGGAATCATGGAAAAGTGCACGTTCTGCGTGCAGAGAATCCGTGACTCTCGCGATAAGTCGGTTCTGGAGGGACGGCACATTCGCGATGGCGAGATGAAGACGGCCTGTCAGCAGACGTGTCCGACCGATGCGATTGCATTTGGAAACATCAACGACAAGTATGCCGAAGTCTCGAAGTTGAGACAGCACCCCAGGGCCTTTAAGGTGCTTGAAGTTCTGAACACTCAGCCCCGGATTTCTTACATGACCAAGGTGCGCCACACCGTTTCAGCGGCGGGGCATGGTCATGGAGAGTCTCATGCAGGAAGCCCTGCCGGGACCAAGGGCCACTAAGGAAAGGTGGGAATGATCATGTCCGACAGACACACTTCAGGTTCCACGGTCTCAGAAGCCGCGCCAAAGATTGCGGGAGTGTTGGGTTACTTCGAAGACCCGCAGTCCCTGATTTCTGCAATGCAGCGCGTGCGCGAGGCAAACTATCAGAGCTTCGATGCTTTTACTCCGTATCCGGTTCATGGTCTGGATGCGGCTCAGGGCCTCAAGCGTTCTCCGCTTCCCTACGTCACTTTCGTTTTTGGTGCGACGGGGTTCTTGTTGGCGCTTGGTCTTCAGTATTGGACCTCGGCAGTGGATTGGCCTCTGAATGTCGGTGGTAAGCCATTCTTTTCTTGGCCCGCTTTCGTGCCTGTCATGTTCGAGCTGACGGTTTTATTGGCCGGGCTTTCGACCGTGGCCGGAATGTTGGTGCTCAATCGTCTGCCGAACATCACGAAAAAAGCATTTGACCCAGCGCTAACCAATAATCGTTTCGCGATTCTGATCGAAGCGCCCGCCTCTTTGGGTGAGGAAGATGCCGATAGCCCTGCAGAGGCTTCAAGCGGGGTTCACAAACTTTTTGTGGAATCGGAAGCAGCGGAGTTTCTGAAGAAGTCGGGAGCAACCGAAGTTCGCACAGTCTATCAAGAAGGGTGGTTTTGATCATGAAGCGCACATGGTCTTCAGCCGGAGTGGGACTGATGCTCCTCACGGCTCTGTCGGGTTGCAAGCACAGCAAGCCGAATTTCATTTTCATGCCTGATATGTACTACAGCCCCGCCTTGAAGGCTCAAGAAGAAGGCGCGATGCGCACCCCGGTCAAGGGAACCGTGCCTCGAGGCTTTGCGCCGTATCAGTACGCTGTAGAAAATAATGAAGAGCTGGGCGCAAAGCTGGTGAATCCGTTGCCCCGAACCAAGGCCAATTTGCTTCGAGGACAGAAGCAGTTCAATACCTACTGCATCGTATGCCATGGAGCCTACGGTGAGGGGGATGGATCTGTGGTTCCGAAGATGCCTCGGCCACCGACGCTTCAGAGCGAGAAGGTGCAGAAGTGGCAAGATGGCCGGATTTTTCATGTGATTACCGCCGGTCAGAATGTCATGCCCAGCTATGCCTCGCAGATCTCGCAGGAAGACCGTTGGGCGATTGTTCATTATCTTCGCGCGCTTCAGCGAGCGAAACATCCTTCCGAAGCTGATCTCAAGGCAGCTGAGGCCGAAAAATCGAGGTAAGTCATGCACGCTTCACACTCTTCTTCCGCGATTCGTGATCCGGGTAAGCTGGAGGTTTCCAGTGGTCTGAGAAGCTTTTTCATCGCATTGGTGGCCGTTGGTTTGGTCACGGTTTCCGCAGCTTGGCTTCAGGATCCTAAGAGGCTCTGGCCCGCATTTGTTTTGAATCATTTTTACTTTATGTGTTTGGCTGTTGGCGGGCTTTTTTTCGCCGTCATTCAGTGGGTCACGAGTGCGATGTGGAGTGCTCCGATCCGCAGGCTCGCCGAATCGTTTACGTCGTTTTTACCTTGGGTCTTAGTGTCCACCATCGTGTTGTTCTTTGGTCTCAAAGATCTCTATCTTTGGACCAATACCGCCAAGGTTCAGGGCGATCTCATTCTGTCGGGCAAGGCCGGCTATCTGAATGTGCCATTTTTCATGATCCGCCTGTTGGTGGCGGTAGCTATTTGGTGGGTTTTCGCCAAAGTCATGATTGGCAACTCGATTGCTCAAGATCAAAGCAAAGATCCTGCATTTACGGGCAAGAACCGAAAATGGGGACCGCTGTTTTTGATTCTTTTTGCCGTGTCTTTTACGTTCACTGCTTTTGACCTCTTGATGTCACTCGATCCTTATTGGTTCAGCACGATGTTCGGAGTCTATTGCTTTGCGGGGCTCTTCTATTCGACGCTGGCGTTGTTGGCGATCGTTACAGTTGCCATGAAGCGCAAGGGAATGCTGGATGGCATTCTCAACGAGAACCACTTGCATGACTTGGGCAAGTTCATGTTCGCCTTCACAGTCTTTTGGGCCTACATCGGATTTTCTCAGTTCATGTTGATTTGGTACGCCAACATGCCTGAGGAGACGGGCTACTTCCTGCATCGGCTAACGCCGGGCTGGAAAGCCGTTTCGGCCTTTTTGATGTTCGGAAAGTTTTTTGTTCCGTTCTTCATTTTGTTGCCCCGAGGAAACAAGCGCAGCGAGAAGGTGCTCTGGAACGTGGCGTGGTTCATGTTGGGGGCTCAGTGGATCGATGTGCTGTGGATGGTGCAGCCTGAGTTTTATTCGGCTCCTCGAGTAGGCTGGGTAGAAGTGGGAACGCTTCTCGGATTCGCAGGACTCTTTGGCCTTTCGATCATTCGCTTTCTGTCGAAGCATACCGTGGTCGCGGTGGGTGATCCGAAACTTCCCGAGTCAGTCTTTCATCATCATCAGTAAGTGGTGCAAGGCATCTGCTATTGGTCATCAGAGCTAATGCTAGGGTCGGATCCTCGGCGCGCTTGCAGCGCTAAGCGTGCGTGGGCCGACCGTTAGCAGTGACCAGAAGCGCCTAACGAAAGTGCGCAATCAGATACACGCTCCACAGGTCGATCGCAGCGCCAAACACATAGAGAATCAGACTGAAATTAATCCAGAGAAAAAAGGGCAGCCAGTGCTGAGTGGCGGCTAGACTCTCGCCAGTGGCATCTAATGTCGTGGCCTTGAGGTATTGACGAAGCTCCCACAGAACTTTTGCACTGGTGAGAAGCGAGATGCCAAAATACACCCACCCCGTTCCCAGAAAAATCGGAGCTGACAGAGCCAGGGCAACATAAGAAAACGTCCAAAGCGTGGTGTGAAATCGTGTTGGCCATACGCCTCGGGCTACCGGCAGCGTTGGCACTCCGCCTTGTGAGTAGTCTTCGCGAAACCGAATCGCTAGCGACCAAAAGTGCGGCATTTGCCAGTAAAAGAGCACAAAAAAGAGGTACCAGCCTCCCCGAGTCCAAGCAGATCCAGCTGCTGCGGCATGGCCCATCAGAATCGGAAGCGCTCCAGGAATAGCGCCAGGAATGGCAGCAAACGCCCAGTGGCGTTTCCACCACAGGGTGTAGAGTCCGTTGTACGAAATCACGGCAAGGATTCCTAGCGCTGCCAGCGTCAGGTCAAGCGTCGCCAGTGTCATCAGCCCGATGATCAGACTGAGGCCACAAAATGCCAAAGCATGTTCTAGCGAGATGCGGCCGCTCGGTAATGGGCGCTGGGCGGTGCGGGGCATTTTCGCGTCGAGGTGGCGCTCTTGAACCTGATTCAAAGCGGATGACCCCGCAGCCAGAAGGAAAATTCCAAAGAGGGTCTGAGCGAGGCGCCACCCATCCAGTCCACGTTCAAACGGGTGTCCGCAAAGGTAGCCTCCCAGAACGCTAATCACGACCAGTGCGACAATGCCGCTTTTGGCGAGCTCGCGGTAAACCGAAAAGAGTTTCTTCATGAGTGTCGCGGAAGCTAGCAAATCTCTGTTAGAAAGGGAGCATGAAAATTCTTCTCTCGGGAGCAACAGGCTTGGTGGGGCAAGAACTTGGTTTGGAACTCGCGCGTCGGGGGCATAACCTCCATGTTCTGACTCGAAATCCAGAAAGGCACGCAGGGTTGCTCAGTTTTCCCGCAACGCTCTTTCGCTGGGATGCTTCCCGAGAGGGGCCTCCTGCCGAGGCTTTCGCAGGAGTCGATGCGGTCGTGCATTTGGCCGGCGAGAGTATTGCTTCAGCACGATGGACGACCGAGCGCCAGAGGGAGATTTTAGACTCTCGGGTGATCGGAACCCGTCACTTAGTGGCAGGCATTCGCCAGCATGGCACTCAGGTTCGTACTTTCGTTTCGGCCTCAGCAGTCGGCATCTATGGCGATCAAGGCGATACGGTGCTTGAGGAAGGGGCCCCGACAATCCCCGGAAGCACTGAAAAGGCGGCTTCGGCAGTCGAGTTTCTCGCCGGAGTTTGCCAGCAGTGGGAGCAGGCTGCGACTCAAGGGCTTTCTGAACAGGTACGTTCGGTAATTGTACGGATTGGTATTGTCCTCTCGTCGCAAGGAGGGGCCTTGGCTGAAATGCTGCCTCTGTTTCGCTCGGGAGTTGGGGGTGCTTTGGGGTCAGGGCGCCAGTGGATGAGCGTGATTCATGTCAGAGATCTGGCGCGATTGATGGCCACCGCTCTTGAAGACTCTCGGTACCAGGGGGTCTTCAACGGTGTGGGGCCCGAGCCCGTGACGAACAGCGAGTTGACTCATGCCTTGGCAGGCGCTGTAGGGAAGACCCCATTTCTTAAAACCCCGGCAACAGCTTTGAGACTGGCCTTGGGGGGGATGGCCCAAGCGGTTTTATCCAGCCAGCGAGTGGTACCTCGTCGAGCACAAGAGCTGGGCTTTTCCTTTGAGTTCGGGACGCTCAAGCAGGCGCTTACTGAGATCTTGGGGGCTTTCGAGGGGGCTGCCTCCGCTTCTGACGAGGTTTTGGTGATGCGCCAGTGGATTCCTGCGCCCCTATCTCAGGTTTTTGAGTTTTTCTCGTCAGCACATAATTTAGAGCGAATCACACCGCCCTGGCTCAACTTCGAAGTGCTGACTCACGCTGATCATAAAATCGAGGCTGGTTCGCTGATTGATTACCGCTTGCGGATTCATGGGGTGCCGGTGCGCTGGCGCACGCTGATTGAATCTTGGGATCCGCCGCGATCTTTTGTCGACACCCAGCTCAAGGGTCCTTATTCGAAATGGCATCATACCCACACTTTCGAGCCCCTCGCATCCGGAGTTTTAATTGAGGACCGAGTTCGCTACCGGGTGCCTCTGGCTGCTTTGGGAAGGGTCGTGGCCGGGGCTTGGGTTCGTCGAGATGTTCAGCAGATCTTCGACTACCGAAAGAAAGTGATTCGCGAAATCTTTTCTCGGTGATACCTCTCGAGGCCTACCATGATTTCTCGTTGGGCATTTTTGACAGGCGCTTTAGTGCTCATGGCAGGCCCCTTAGGTGATGGGGGGTTCGGCGATGGAGCCAGTTTTTCGGCATTTGCTGCCCAAGCCAGTGCTCCGTCCTCGTCTCAAACGGCCTCGGTTCCTGAGCCTCTGCAGGCCGCTGGAATTACCGAGAAGCTCGGTCAGAAAGTATCGCTTTCGGGGCTTTCTTTTCGGGATGAACAGGGACAGCTTCGAACGCTAAGTCAGTATTTTGGTCGTGGGCGCCCCGTGGTGGTTGCCATGATCTACTATGAGTGCCCAAATCTCTGTAATTTCTTGTTAAATGGTTTGACGGAGACCTTAAAGAAATCGGACTGGACTCCGGGCAATCAATTCGAAGTGCTGGCCGTCAGTATCAACCCCCGAGAAACACCAGAGCTTGCCGCCAAGAAAAAGCAGGCTTACCTGGCAAGCTACGGCAAGCCTGAGACTGCTTCGGGATGGCACTTTTTGACGGGTGAAGAGAGTCAGATCAAGCAGCTCGCCTTTGAGCTAGGCTTCGGCTACAATTATGATGAGAAAGAAAAACAGTATGCCCATAGCGCCGCGCTTTTCGTGCTGACGCCCGAGGGGCAGCTTTCGCGGATCTTGTACGGAATCGAGTTCAAGCCGCGAGACCTGCGCCTTGCGCTGGTTGAAGCAGCCAATGGAAAAGTGGGCACGGTGGTCGACCGGTTTCTTCTTTTTTGTTATCGCTACGATCCAAGTCTTCGTTCGTACTCCGTTTATCTCTTTAACGTGATGCGAATCGCGGGCTTGATCACGGCAGTGATGATTGTCGGAACGTTGGGCCTCATCTGGAATCGCCAGAGAAGGAGCTTAGCATGATCGGCAGACAAACGCAGAGGGTGGAGAATCGCACGATGAGCAAACAGTCGACAAAGGGTCGAGTTTCGAGAGCCTCTTTAGGGGTTTTTGCAGCGGCACTGCTTTTGGCCGCAGGCGGCGCCTGGGCGGATACGCCAGGGTTGCCGATTCAAGCTACTGAAGTGGCCACCAAGTGGGATGCTCTCTATAACTTTTTGGTGGTGCTGAGCATTTTCTTCTTTGTTTTGGTCATTGGAGCGATGCTTTTCTTTGTTTGGAAGTATCGCGCGAAGCCCGGTGTGAAGACTAAGTACATCGCCGATCATCACCTGCTTGAAGGGGTTTGGACCTTTATTCCCTTTGTTCTGCTGATGGTCATCTTTGTCTGGGGTTATGCGGTTTATGACAAGATGATCTCCGCCCCCTCAGACGCAATGGAAGTGCGAGTCATTGGAAAACAGTGGCTCTGGCAGTTTCAATATGAAGATGGCCGCTCGACCATCAACGAAGTTTTTGTTCCGGTGAATCGCCCTGTGAAGTTTGTCATGACTTCCACGGATGTGATTCATAGTTTTTTTGTGCCTAATTTCCGGGTGAAGCAAGACGTTGTTCCGGGAATGTACTCCAGCGTGTGGTTTGAGGCGACCGTTCCGGGACAACATCAAGTTTTCTGTACCGAGTACTGCGGCGCGGCCCACTCGCAGATGTTGGCGAAGCTCGTGGCTCTTGAGCCTCAGCAATGGGAAGAGTGGAAGCGAGGAAAGAAACTTTTAGCTTCGGACTTTCCTAAGGCTGGAGAAACTGCAGCGATTTCAACCGATCGCACGGCAAGCTCAGCGGCAGCCGCTTCGACCGCCTCGCCAGAGGCGGGTCGGCTTCAGTTGACTTTGGCGGAGCAGGGGAAAGCCCATTTTCAGTCGAAGGGCTGTGTGGCCTGCCATTCTGTCGATGGTGCGGCCAAGGGGGCCATGGGGCCTTCGCTTCGGGGGGTTTTCGGCTCTGAAGTGGCGTTGTTGAACGGCTCGAAAGTGGTGGCCGATGACAACTACATCCGCGAATCGATTGAAAACCCGATGGCGAAGGTAAAAAAAGGATTCAATCCGGTGATGCCGACTTTCAAAGGACAGTTGGCCGAGACCGAAATGAATGCCCTGATCACTTACATCAAGTCTCTTAAGTAAGGAGCAAAGACCATGGCTCATACGGCAAACGCTCACGGCGACAACTATCTCAATCACTCTTCCGGAATTGGTTCCTGGCTCAAGACGCTCGATCATAAGCGTATCGGGCTCATGTACCTGTTTACGGTATTAACTTACTTCTTGATTGGCGGGCTTTTCGCGCTGCTCATTCGTCTCGAGCTCATGTTTCCCGGGCAGACGGTGATTGACCCCAACACTTATAACAAAGTGTTCACCTATCACGGGGCCATCATGGTCTTCATGGTCATCATTCCCGCGATTCCCGCAGCCCTGGGCAACTTCGTTTTGCCCATGATGGTGGGAGCAAAGGACGTGGCGTTCCCGCGCTTGAATCTGGCTTCCTATTACATCTATGTTTTGGGGGCGTTGATCGCGACCTCGGCTTTGTTTTACGGCGGAGCCGATACGGGTTGGACTTTCTATACGCCTTATTCGATTCGAACCAGCGGTGCCGTGATTGCCGTGGTTTTTGGCGCGTTCGTCATGGGGTTTTCTTCGATTCTGACTGGATTGAACTTCATCGTTACGATCCACAAACTTCGTGCGCCAGGCTTGACTTGGGCTCGGTTGCCTCTCTTTATTTGGGCGTCTTATGCGACAAGCATCATTCAAATCTTGGCGACGCCAGTGTTGGCGATCACGCTGCTTTTGTTGATTTTCGAGCGCGTCTTTCAAGTCGGAATTTTTGACCCCAAGATTGGCGGCGATCCGGTTTTGTTCCAGCACTTTTTCTGGTTTTACTCACATCCAGCCGTCTACATCATGATCTTGCCGCCGATGGGGGTGATTTCTGAAGTGATTCCGGTTTTCAGTAGAAAGCCCATCTTCGGCTACAAGGCCATCGCGTATTCGTCGTTTGGGATCGCCCTGATTGCCTTTATCGTTTGGGGCCATCATCTTTTCGTCAGCGGACAGGGCGAGCTCGCGAACTTCGTCTTTTCGCTGTTGACGATGTTGGTTGCCGTACCGACGGGTGTGAAAGTGTTCAGTTGGGTCGGAACGATGTACAAAGGGTCGATTCGATTTAATGCTCCGATGCTCTACGCTTTGGGCTTTCTACAGCTCTTCGTGATCGGGGGCTTGACCGGGGTGTTTCTGGCAACCCTCGCCATCGATGTGCATCTGACCGACACTTATTTCGTGATTGCTCACTTCCATTACGTGATGGTGGGTGGCGCGCTCATGGGTCTTTTGGCAGGGATGCACTACTGGTTCCCCAAAATGACGGGCAAGATGTACCTCGAGAAGGGCGCTCGAATCGCCTTCTGGTGGATTATCGCAGGCTTTAACCTGACCTTCTTTCCTCAATTCATCGTGGGGGCCCAGGGAATGCCCCGGCGGTATCATGATTACTTGCCTGAGTTCTCGAGTTTGAATTTGCTTTCGACGGTAGGATCTTGGTGTCTAGCCGTGGGCTTTTTTTGGGCAGCCATCAATCTTTGGCGATCGCTCAAGCGAGGTGAAAAGGCGGGTGATAACCCTTGGCATGCACTGACCTTGGAATGGCAGTCGCCATCGCCTCCTCCTCATGAGAACTTCTCGAAAGATCCTGTGGTCTCGAGTTGGCCTTATGATTACCAGGCAGAAGCGGGATTGACTCCGATTCAGAAGTGGACTTGAGTTTTTTGATCGAAAACTAAAGGAAAAGTACCATGTCATCAACTCATGTAACGACCGGTGGTCATCAGCACGCGCATCACTTTGCCAATGCGGCAGAAGAGTTTGAGGCGTCGAAGCAGGGAATGTGGCTTTTCATGGTGACGGAGGTCCTGATGTTCGGGGGCCTTTTCGTGGCCTATGCCATGTTCCGCTCAATGTATCCTGAAATGTTTCACGAAGCATCGAAGCATTTGGCTGTGAAACTCGGGCTGACCAATACGATTATCCTGATCACCAGCAGCTTGACGATGGTGCTTGCTGTGATTGCGTCTCAGCGAGGTCAGAAACAGAAGATTCTGATGTATCTAGGCCTGACCTTCTTGCTCTCGTGTGGGTTCTTGGTCGTGAAGTACTTTGAGTACTCAGGCAAGATTCATCATGGATTGTTGCCTGGGGGGCTTTTCAGGAATTCGGAGCTGACCCACCCGAAAACCCCACTGTTCTTTTCGCTTTATTTCATCATGACCGGAATTCACGCGTTCCACGTGATCGTGGGAATGGGATTGATGGTGTGGTTGGCACTACGAACGATGCGTGATGAGTTTTCGCCCGCCTTTTACACTCCCGTCGAGTTGGTGGGCTTCTACTGGCACTTCGTGGATATGGTTTGGATTTTCCTCTTCCCGCTGATGTACCTGGTGGGCTGATCGTCTTCGGAAAGGGATTGTGAATATGTCGGATCATCAGCAGTCAAATCAGTCTGGGTCACACGATCATCAGTCGCACGACCATCATCAGATTCTCTCTGAGAAAACCGCCGTTGCGGTGGGGGGGGCGCTCCTTCTTCTCACCGGTGTAACGGTGTGGATCGCAGGGGTCGATTTAGGTCGTCTGAACTTCACGGTCGCTTTGCTCATTGCGGTTTTCAAGGCGTCGCTCGTGGGTTTGGTCTTCATGGGCTTGAAGTATGATCGCAAGGAAAACGGATTGATTTTCCTGTCGTCGTTTTTCTTCTTGGCGATTTTCATTGCTCTTACGGCAACAGACCTGCTTTTCCGAGGCGATGTGTACGTGAAGGGCCCTCTGGTGGCGGCTGCGGGGAAGTCTCAATTTAAGAAAGCCTGGGTATCAACCCCCGAGCTCGTTTCGAAGGGGAAGACCCTATTCGAGCAGCAATGCGTGGCATGCCATGGTGCGGCCGGAAAAGGCGATGGTCCTGCGGGAGCAGGTTTGAATCCAAAGCCCAGGAATCTAACCGTTGCTGCCGAGTGGAAGAACGGTCGCAAGCCGACTGCAGTTTTCAAGACGTTAACCCAGGGTTTAAATCAGATGCCGGTCTTCGGAAGTTTACCTTCGGATGATCGCTGGTCGTTGGCCCATTATGTGTTGTCGCTCGGTCCATCGCCCGAGGCAGACTCGGCTCAGGACTTTGCGGCGCTGAAGATTGATCCCACCAAGGATGATGGAGGCGCTGGCGCTGGGGGTGATGAAGCGAAAGCCATTCCTGTGGAAGTGGCGATCGACCTCTTGGCGGTTCCAGAGCCCAAGGCTCAAAACTAAATCTCAGGCTTTTAGCGCCTGAGGCCGGGGGCTTGCATCTTTGAGAGAAGATGAAAGTGCCAGCTCGCAATCCAGCCCTCGCCATTGCTGCTGCGGCTATCGTTCAGCCTGAAACCCTTCCGATGCACTTTGAGCGCTCGGTGGGGTCCATGTTGTTGATGCTTTCTCTGGATCTTTTTTTGGTGGCAGTGCTCTTAACGATCGGTTTTTTCGTCGTGAATTTGGGGCTCTTGTCGAAGCGCCGCGAAGATCTAGGAGGCAAAGCTTCGCCAGGAGACTTGCGGGTTTTAACTAGCGTGATGTGGCCTGAGTCGTCCCCTCAGCGGCAGAGACCCCCGGAAGCAGAGACGAACTCAGAAGAAAAGCCACGCCCGAAGCGACGAGCAGGACGCTAGCCCCCATCCAAAAGGGGGATTGGAATCCTAAGTGATCGTAGAGCGCTCCAGCAGTAGGAGGGCCCAGAACTCGAGCAAGGCTTCCTGCCGAGTGGAAGATGCCCATAGTCGCACCTCGCTGCGAGTCGGGTGCACCGCGAGAAGCGAGTGACGAAAGCGAGGGTTGCGTGAAGCCGTGCGAAAGCGCCATTAAAGTGAGGGCTCCGAGCACTGCGGTGGGCGTGGTGGCTCCTGCAAACAGCGAGAGCGCGAGGGCTGAGACACCTGTGCCCACAGTGATTAATCGAATTTCAGCAAACTTTTTTGAGGCCTTTCCAACCAGTATTCCTTGAACCAGGGCCATCACCAGACCCATGATGGCAAGGAGGACTCCAGCTCGTTCTGGGCCAAAGCCATAGCGATCGGCCATAAAGATGGCGAAAACGGCTTCCATTTGCGTGATTGCCAGCGTGACTAAGAAGAACAACAGAATCGGTCGGCCCACTCGAGGTGAGGTCAAAAGATCTCGAGCTTGGGCCAAACTCCAGCGGCGTACCGAGCGGCTGGTCTCACGGTTTTGGTGGTCGGCAAGAGGCTCTTGCAACTGAAACCAAGCAATCACCCAATTAAAAGCAGTTAAAAGCGCGGCTGCGAACATCGGCCATTGGTAGCCCCATCGAGACAAAATTCCACCAATGGCTGGGCCGACGATAAATCCCAATCCAAAGCCGGCCCCGATGAGTCCCATGCCGCGAGCTCGATTTTCTGGTGTGGTGACATCGGTGACGTACGCATAGGCTACAGAAATGTTCGCGGCGCAAATACCTGCGAAGATTCGGCCAAAGAAGAGCCAAAAAATGGGGTTTTCGAATCGATGAGCCAGCCCCAAGAGAATTTGGGCCAGTCCGGTGCCGAGGAGGCTCATTAAGAGTACGGGGCGCCTACCGATGCGATCGGATAAGCGACCCCAGAGGGGCGCCACTAAAAACTGCATGAGCGAGTAGACGGCCATGAGCCATCCCAGGGTTGAAGCACTGGCTCCGAATTCACGCCCATAATAAGGCAAAATTGGAATGACGATGCCAAAGCCAATAAGGTCGATAAACACGACCATGAAGATCGAGAGCAGCATGATGCCACTCTCTATACCATAATGGTGCTCTTAGGCAGGGGGGGCTTTGGGCTTGCTGGTTGCTGTCTCCAGGACTTAAGCGGCTCGTAGCCGCGCAGAGGTGCTTTGGCGCGCCCGACTAAGCCGAACTGCCGTCATTAAGGCCATTCCGTGCACCCGAGTGCTGGGGAAATTACCGACGATTTGACCTGAGGACCGGTCGAATCCCTCTCCGAGAAGGCCCAGCGGGAGGGCCAGTTCACAGAGTTCGGTAAAGGCTTGGCTGGCCTCTTGTCCTCGCCCCACCTCGCTGAGCGCACGAATCCACCACAGAGTTGAAAGCAGGTGCGTACCTTCGAAGTCAGGCGAGGAATGAGTGTTCTTCGTGCGTCGAAGGCCCAGCCCATCACGGAGTTCATTTTCGAGCATGATGAGGGTTGAAAGCATTTCGGGCTCCGTCCAGCTCTGAACTCCCCAGAGCCCCACGAGCAGCGCAGAGCTGTCGAGTTCGTTTTCGCCAAAAGCCTGAGTATAGCCTCGACGATCGCGATGAAATCCTTCGCGAAGAATCGTGTCTTTGAGCTTTTGGCGTTCGTCGATCCAGCGACGAGGGGGGCTTTTACCTAAGTGGTCATGAAGCCAAATCGTGCGATCGAGCCCTCGAAAACAAGAGAGCTTTGAGCTGAG
This sequence comes from Pseudomonadota bacterium, assembly GCA_039800365.1. GTDB lineage: Bacteria > Bdellovibrionota > UBA1018 > UBA1018 > UBA1018 > CAIOHW01. The sequence goes on along the minus strand of JBDLQW010000005.1, from coordinate 3,197 downwards.
GTAGTGTTCGGGGCGAAATCGCCAGTCCCAAATGCCGTGATCAGGTCGCCTCCAAAGTTGAGCGACCAGAAACGACAGCTCGTCGAGTTTGGCCCAAAGCGATGGGTTTGAAGAAGGGTTTTCTAGGGCCGAGGGAACAGCAGCGAAACATTGAAGGACCGAAGAAAACGAGTCGAGCTGAAACTGTCTGGCCGAGAAATTTCCGGTGCGTACGGGGCGCGCTCCATCGTGTCCTCGAAACAGGTGGAGTTCGCGCTCGTCGGGTACTGGCAGGCCATCAAGCGCGTAGGCGGACGCCAGATCCTGAGCCGGGGTGCTGAGCATCAGATCGGAAAGCCAAGTCACCAGGCTCTCTGCTTCGCGAGTGTGACCCAGCTGCAGCCAGGCCTCAAGCGCATCGGGTAAGTGTCGAAGCCAGCAATAGCGATGATCCCAGTTCTGGGTACCGTGACTGACGCAGGGAAGAGAGGTGCTCACCGATTCGAGCAGGCTTCCTGTTCCTGCATGAGTCAGAAGTCGTAAAACGATTTCGCTGCGTATGACCAAGCGGTGCCAGAGGGGTTCGGTGGGGCAAATTCGAATTCCTGAGGGACTGTGGCACTGATGGGTCCATTTCTCCCAGTCAGCCAGACACGTTGAAAAGTCTTGCTGGTCGATGAGGGTTTCGGTTCGCGAGGTAGAGCGTCCCCAGCTCCAAGCAAACCGGGCCTGTTTGCCTTCTTCTAAAGCAAATTTCGCCACCCCTGCTCCAAGCATCGGCTCGAGATGAACCGGGAGGGTTCCGGTGAGTCGGGCTTGATCTGTTCCGCTCGGGTCGCGAAAGACGATGCCTCGTGAAGCGAGTTCTGCTTTGGCATGAACTTGTCCGTAATGAAACCGAGGCAAGCAAAAGAGCTCCCAAGTAATCGTGCCTTTTTGAGTTTCGATTTGCCGAAGCAGGCAGGGAAGACTCGATTGCCAGGGCATCCAGTCAATGATGCGCCCCTCGCCCGTGGCGGTTTTAAAGCGAGTTTCAAGAACTGCGCTTCGCTCCTCGGTTCCAAGGTAGCGCTGGCGGGATTCAAATGGCCCTTGTGGGCGAATGGAGAGTTGTCCGCCGGTGCGTTCGTCAAGGAGCATCGAGAAATGGCTTGGAGAATCGAAGTCCGGTGCGCAAAGCCAATCAATCGAACCGTGGTCACTAATCAGTGCCGTAGTCGAGCCATTGCCGATGAGGCCATAAGCTCCTCTCACGAGCTTTTACGCTGCTTTCTCGGAGGTTTTGTCGCTGCCAGGCGCAGTTGCGAGAGGTTTTCTAGTTCCAATTCCAAGCTCGAAAACCAACCGGGCCCCCAAACTGGCTGACCGAAACAAAGCAGCAAACCCCAATGCGGCCATCACGAAATGGGCCCCTCTCATGGTGCCAAACTCAGGGGGAGCAAAGGAGCGCAGGGTAGCTAGCAGCGCATACCAAAGTACCAGTACAGCGTTCCACGCCAGATGGGCTCTCGCGATTTGAAGAGCGGCTGGATTTTCAAGTCGAGGGGTGCTCGTGTAATCGCGCCAACCAAAATAGGCTGCTGGAACCGCCATGATCAGCCCTCCCCAAAGCAAGACTGTTGAGCATTGTGCGAGTAGCTTTTGCTGGGGCGCGAGAAGAACTGCGAGGTCGAGGGCAAAACTCGTCATCCAGAGTCCTACCGGAAAGTGCACTAAGAACGCATGAAAAGGAAACGGCCGGGCCTTAGAGAGTGGAGGCGTTTGCATACGGCTCTTGCCGATGCAAAAGATTGACCGCCAGGGCAATGCCGGTTGCAATGAAGGCTCCGAAAATCACATCCGAGATGAAGTGCCTGCTGGCCAAGACGCGCAGCGCTCCTGTGAGAACGGTCAGCGACACAGCGATCGCTCCAATGGTGATACGAGTCGATTTTTTAGAGTCTAAACAAAAAAGCACGGCGCAAGTTGAGGCCAGCGCTGCAAAGCTCGTATGGCCCGAATAAAAAGACGTGTAATGTGCAACGGCATGGCCTTGCCCCAATGGGTCGAAGTAGACAAAGGGACGGGGGCGTTGCACGGCAAGCCGAGTGAACTCGATGAGAGCGCCGTTAATGAAGGTACATTGCAAGAGCAGGAGGGTTTTGATGGCGCCCTCTTTTCGGCTCTTCGAAAAATACCAAGCCGTTGAAATCGCGAGAACCCCAGCTAGGTCTTGAGTCCAGTACGAAAGATGATCTGCCCAGGGGAGATAGTCGCGAACCATTCCCCATCGATCCAGGGCATTGACTGTTTCGGGAGAGCAGGATGCGGGCGTTTGAGCGCAAGCCGGGGCGATGACGCTTGAACGAAACTCGAAGCCTGAATACCATCCTAAGAAAGCACCGATCGTGACGAGTCCATCCCAGATAGGGTGGAATCGTGGGGAGGTAGTGAAGGAGCTTTTGAGTTTGCCCTTGAGAATCGTCATGGCTTTCGATCGTGATGATAGCTCAATCGGTGAGAAAGCAACATGAGGAGAATGAGAATCCGGTCGTCGTTATCAACGGCTGCGAGCTCGAATCGGAAATGCGAGGCACCAAATGAGCGTACGAGTGGGAAGTCTGGCCCCTGAGTTCAAAGCCATGGCCTATCAGTCAGGTCAGTTCAAGGAAGTGAGCCAAAAAGATTTCCATGGAAAGTGGGTCTGTCTTTTTTTCTATCCTCTCGACTTTACTTTCGTGTGTCCGACCGAGATTCGGGCGTTTGCTGCTAAAGAGTTAGAGTTTAAAGAGCTGGGGTGTCAGATTGTTGCATGCAGCACCGATAGCGAGTTCTCGCATCGGGCGTGGTATGAGAAAGACCTTCCGGAAGTGAAGTACCCTGTGCTTGCCGACACGAGCCGTCGCATCAGTTCTGATTTCGGGGTCTTGATCGATGAAAAGGGGATCGCGCTTCGCGGGACCTTTCTGATCGATCCGAAGGGCGTTATTCAGTATCAGAGCGTGCAAGCCTTGGGGGTTGGACGTTCGGTAGAGGAAGTGCTTCGAATGCTTCAAGCGCTTCAGACGGGCGAGCTGTGCGGGGCCGAGTGGCGCCCGGGAAAACCCACCATTAAAGCGTAACTGCAAGGCAGCGTGGAACGCTGGTTGCTTCGAGTTGCTCCTGGATCGCTGGAGGCGGGCTGTACGAGGATGCCGCCGAGAGTAGGACCGAGAGGGAGGACTCGTGGGGCAGGGTCG
>JBDLQW010000004.1:0-5769 GCA_039800365.1 Pseudomonadota bacterium | reverse complement strand
GGCGTCGAGCTCAGTGAACTTGCGGTGCGTGCCTTTTTTGAAGAGGCTGGACTAGAGGCCTCGGTGAGCTCTGAAGGGCCTTACCAAGTCTTTCGTGTGGGGCCGTATTCGATCTGGGTGGGAGATTTTTTTCAAATGACTGCAGAACACCTGGGGCCAATCGATGCGATCTATGATCGGGCCGCTCTGATTGCGTTGCCTCAGAACTTGCGGGATCAGTATGCAAAAACGGTTTTGATGCTCGTGAGGCAATGCGCCCGACCCGGATTTGAAATGGTGCAGATTGCTCTGGAGCGAGTGCCTCATGATGAGCAGGGCCCTCCTCATTCGGTAACCGAGCACGAGGTGAGGCGCCTGTATGAAAGTGATTTTCAAGTGACGCTTCTGAGTCGCGAAACCCTGGAGCAGAAGGCCGATCAATCGATTCGTGAGTGCGTCTACCGCTTAAGTCGCCGCTGATTTAAAAAGCGCGAGCGCCTTGGGTTTCTGGCTCTGATGATCAACGATCGGCATCATATAACCTCGTTTTTTTAAGGCGGACTCGCCAAGAGCCTGGGGTGCATGAATGGCTTTCGGAGCGACTCCCGCGAGCTCGGGCACGTAGCGGGTGATGTATTTTCCATCGGGGTCAAACCGTGCCCCCTGGAGTTCGGGATTAAAGATTCGAAAGTAAGGCTGAGGATCACATCCTGTAGAGGCAGCCCATTGCCAGCCGCCGTTATTGCAGGCCAAGTCGCCATCTAAGAGTTCTTTCATGAAGTGCGACTCGCCCCAGCGCCAATCAATCAGCAGGTCTTTTGTTAAAAAAGAGGCCACGATCATTCGAACACGATTGTGCATCCAGCCCTCTTGGCGCAATTGCCTCATTCCCGCATCAACAATCGGGTAGCCAGTGCGTCCTTCCTTCCAGGCAGTGAAGAGCTTGGGATCGTTCTGCCACGCGAGAGTCGAGTATTTTTCAAGAAATGCTGTTTTCTCAACCGACGGTCGGTGAAAGAGAATCGAATAGTAGAACTCGCGCCAGATGAGCTCTTTGAGGAATTTTGTTTTTCCATCAGTGCCCTTAAAAGACAGTCCCTCGAGCTCAAGCTCGGCAATGATCTGAGAGGCGGTGAGTGATCCGTTCTTGAGGTAGATCGAAAGCTTTGAGGTGCCATTGACTGACGGGATGTCACGTTGGTTGCCGTAGTTCTCGATTCGGTGTCGAAAATCCTGAAGTTGCTCGAGAGCTACCAGGGAGCCAGCCGGTGGAATCGAGATGGTTTGATGTGCGCGGTTTTGATCGATGAAGGTTTCTAGGGCGTCTGAGAACGGCGGGGACTTCGACTGCCAGATTTGGGACCACCGAAGAGAGAAGAGCTGCGAGTCGATTTGACCTTGAGCGCGATTCTTCAAGTAGGTGAGGCCCTTTCGTTGCAGAGCGATTCGATTGCGAACGTCATCGCTTGAAAAGGTATCGATCCAGCGTTTCGCAAAGGGCGAGTAGACTTGATAGTAAGGCGCGCCGTCGCTTGCCGGCTTCAGCACTTCGTTTGGCTCAAGAACCAAGTGGTCGCGTTCGGTGTGTACAGGTACCTGAAGGTCTTCTTGCAGCAGGCGCACGATATGGTCGTCGCGCTCTCGTGCAAACGGTTCATAGTCGCGATTAAAGGAAACCGCAGAAAACGCACGACCTGGTTTCAGGAGTTCATGATGGATGCGCGGAAGTGCCTCATGAGGAAGGCAGTCAACAACCCAGAGATCACTGCCGAGGGATTGAAGCTCAGACTTAAGGGCCTGTAGGGTGGCGAGAAAAAATCCAAAGCGGTTATGTGAAAAGTCAGCCCTCGACAGAAATTTCGAATCAAAGCAGAAGATGCCGGCCACTCGGCCTTGGTGGCGTTTCCAATTCCACTGAAGCGCGGGGTTTCCTGCCACTCTTAAGTCGCGTCTGAACCAGTGTAAACCCCAGGGTTCGAAATGAGAGCTCATGATGGTCCTTTTGGTTTCTGTTGTTTGAGGAGGGCTTCCAGCGCTTCGAGTGAGGCAATCCACTGGGTGCCACGTCTGAGTCGCAGGTGGGGCAGGGGGCCGTCGCTCGCTGCTGCCCCACCGATCCAGAGACGAACATGCTGAGGAAGAGCGGCGTCGAGCGTTTTCAGGTACTCGCGCCAGGGCAATGCTAACTCTTCAGGCGGAACAAAAGTGGTTCCCAGCAGGACAATTTGGGTTTCAAGTTTCTTGCTCGCTTGGGCTAGTTGTTCGGGCGGAAGGTTGGGCCCTAAGTATTGAACCGACCATCCATTCTCGGCAGCCAAGATGGCGCTGAGTATGATCCCGAACTCATGGATATCGCCTCCCGGGGTGGCAAGAGCGATCCTCGGTCCAGCATCGTTGTTGGTGTTCAAGAGCTTGAGCATTTGACCCAACTGATCGCGAAGCATGATCGAGAGGGCGTGTTCTTGAGCAATTAAGAGCTTTCCCTGATCGACTCGAATACCCACATCGCGCATGAGCGGTAGCGCAACGCCATAGACGAAAGATCGAACATCAAAGCGAAGGGCTGCCTTTGCAATTTGAGGGGCCATGGCCCCGAGATCAAAACGATCCAGCAGGTGCAGAATGCCTTGAGTGGCGCGCTGAATTTCGGAGGTGGCCTCTGGCAGCTGAGTTCGAGGAGGGTGCTCGGTACGTCGAGCGCTCAGGAGTTGCTGAAGCTTCTTGGGTGACAGCGAGGCGATCGAGCTAATGGAGTGCCCTCTGCGAACGAGCGTCGCCAGGCGCTGCAGATGCTCGATGTCTTTTAACGAGTAGGTGCGTCGCCCCGAGAGTGAGCGATCGGGGGTCAGAACCTGGTAGCGCTTTTCCCACGCGCGAATCGTGTGAGGGGTGAGTCCTGTTTGTTGGGCGGCGGCCTTAATGTTCATGTTCAGCGATCAATCGGTTTCAGGTCGGCGTGGCACTCGTTGATGGCCGGCATATCGTTGTGTCTAATTTTTGTCGAATAAAAAAGTCGAGCAGAAGTTCAACAAATCGGATATCTAGAGCGTTAGGAGGACATCAGTATGGCAGCAGCGTATCGTGAGGGTGCTCGTGAAGAGAGTCTTGGTGCCGAGTCGCGCGAAGGTTTGATTTCCGATTTGAGCGCGATTGCTGGTGCCGAAACTCCAGCGTTGGCTCATGCGGCTTCGTTGATTCTTCGAAGTTCGGGTGATGATCCTGGGCGTGAAGGGCTTGAGCGAACTCCAGAAAGATTTCGAAAAGCGATGTCCCACCTCTTGTCGGGCTACGGACGCACGGCTCGTGAAGCCGTGGGTGAGGGCATTTTTACTGCCGAAGGCCGAGGTTTGGTTTCGGTGCGAGATGTTGAATTCTATAGCCTATGCGAACATCATCTGCTGCCATTTTGGGGTAAGGCCAGCGTGGCTTACTATCCTCGAAAGAAGATTCTTGGACTTTCGAAAATTCCCCGATTGGTGGATCTTTTTGCGCGGCGGTTTCAGGTGCAGGAGCGATTGACGGAGCAGCTTGCCGAGGCTCTGGTCGAGCTCATTCAGCCCCGTGCGGTGGTGGTTCGGGTTCAGGCGGGTCACCTGTGCATGATGATGCGTGGAGTAGAGAAGCAGAATTCGACCACGCTCACCGAGACGACTCGAGGGCTGGAGAAGCTCTCGGCGCTCGAGTCGCAGCGGTTACTCGAAGCAGTCGGGATGCCGCACTGAAAATCTTACTTTGTCGCAGGTTTGCCCGCAGACGGTCGCTTCAGGCGCTCGCAGCGAACGTAAACCACATGACGGTGACCGTCTTCGCTGAAGCCTTGTTTTTTTAATAAGACTTCCTGCAGTGCCTCGATTTCCTCAGAGTGAAATTCGAAGACTGCTTCGCAGTCGCGGCAGATCATGTGATCATGATGGGGGCCACGCTCTTCGAAGATTTCATAGATGGCTCTTCCCTTCGAATCGGAGAAGGTCTCTCGAAGAAGTCCTGCTTCGCAAAGGATTTTGAGGCTGCGGTAGACCGTGGCCGAACCCACGCGCGGAAACCGTGCCGAGACATGGCGTACGAGATCTTGGGCGCTGAGATGACCACCGCGATCGAGAAGGACTTCGAGGATTTGGAGGCGTTGCTCACTTCGCTTCAGTCCCTGCTTTTCTAGATAGGCGTTTAGTCGGGCCGTCGATTCGCCTAAAGATCGGGCCTTCTCGGAGGGCTGGTGTGTGAGGTGTTGCGGTCGCGGTCGCCCACAGGGAAGGCGCGATGGCGTTGAAGCTCGATCTCTGGAAGGGCGTCTCGTTTTCACGCTCGGTGAACTGTATCGGGATTTGAATCTGATAGCCAGCGGGTCCTATTCCGGCGGATGTGGAGTTCTGCGAGCAAAAGTGCGGTTTGCCGGCCTGAGAGTCTGAAGCTCAACCAAGCGTGAGACTCACTCTCAGGATTCCAGAGGAGGGCCTAGCCCGCTTTTTTTAAGGCGGGATTGGTGACCTGCGAGCCTGCTTGCGGTGAGGGAGGCGAGGTGCTGGCTGCTGCTCCTGCTCCCGAAGAGTCGCCGGAACCCTTAGGTGCCCACTGTTGAAACAGGGCTTTATCGTTTGCGAATTCCCAGGCGTCCTCGCCCTTAACGTCGCCTCGTTTGACGGCTTCAAGCAGGGCTTGATCCAGGATCTGCATGCCGTCTTTTTTTCCAGTCTGCATGACAGTTTGAAGTTGAAAGCATTTGCCTTCGCGGATGAGGTTGGCACCTGCTGGAGTGTTGACGAAAATATCTTGAAAACAGATTCGGCGCTTCTTGTCGGAGGCCGGCACCAGTTTTTGAGAGATCACGACTTTCAAAGTTTCCGCAAGCAGCGTGCGAACTTGGTTCTGCTCTTCTGCTGGAAAGGTATTGATGATGCGATCAATGGTCTTGATGGCCGAGTTCGTATGAAGAGTCGAGAAAACAAGGTGCCCGGTTTCTGCTGCTTTGAGCGCTAAAGCGACTGTTTCGGCATCACGCATCTCGCCGACAAGAATCACATCGGGGTCTTCGCGAAGGGCAGCTTTCATGGCTGAAGAGAATGTCGGGAAGTGGGGTCCGAGAGAGCGTTGGCTCATCATTCCCATCTTGCTGTCATGCTGAAACTCGATGGGGTCTTCCAGAGTCAGGATGTGTCCGGGAGTGGTGGAGTTAATGTGATTGATCATGGCCGCCAAGGTCGTGGATTTGCCTGATCCAGTGGGCCCGGTAACGAGAACTAGTCCGTTGGCGAAAGAGCATGCGGTTTTGCAGATTTCAGGCAAGTTGAGATCCTGCATCGTGGGGGGAGTTTCGGTAAGCGCACGAAGAACCATCGAGATTCCATGGCGTTGAAAGAAGGCGTTCACACGAAACACTCCTACGCCTGAAGCCTTGAAGGCAAAATCGACACTTTTTTCCTTTGCGAAGGACGCCAACAAATCAGCTGGAGTGCATTGCTTGAGCATCGCGTCCATATCCGAGGCGGTGAGGGGGGGGAGGTTGAGCTTGGCGAGGTCTCCGCGAATTCGGATCATGGGGGGCGAGCCCACCGCAATGTGAAGGTCGGATCCCTTGTTTTGCATCATCGTTTGTAGAAGCTGGACGAGAGTGACACTCATGCACCAAACGTATCGGCGCCCAGACGGACCACTTGAGGCGGGGTGGTGGCGCCCGAATCGCCTCAAAAAGAACGTTACTAAGACGCGGTGCTCGATAAATGAGGGACGGGGTCGTCGCCTCATAATGGTGTTACCGAAGGGCGAGGTGGTCTAACCTCGCGAGAATGCAAGGAA
>JBDLQW010000003.1:0-5527 GCA_039800365.1 Pseudomonadota bacterium | reverse complement strand
ATTCGCGCCTGCCGTCTTTTTTGATGACCACCGGCATGACTTCTTCGACCCGCTCGTAGGTGGTAAAGCGACCCTCACATTGCGGGCACTCACGCCTGCGACGAGTGATGTCGCCATTTTGGTTGAGTCGTGAATCGACCACTTTGGTCTCAACGGCGGGACAAAACGGGCAGTGCATCTTAGCAGCAATCTCCGTGGCCTTCGTGCGAGCAGGAGTCATCGTCGCAGGCGTCCTCGTCGACATAGACTGGAAACTCAGCACAAAGTTCGCGTACGTCGTCGCGAACCCGATCGATGACCGCTTCGTCTCCCCGAGTGCTAATGATTTCCAAAACCCAGCCCGCAATGAGTTTCATCTCCGTTGGGCCCATTCCTCGGGTGGTAAGCGCCGGAGTTCCTAAGCGAATCCCACTGGTGACAAAAGGGCTGCGTTTTTCATGAGGAACCGTGTTTTTATTCACTGTGATTCCAGCCGAATCGAGCCATCCTTCGGCTTCCTTGCCAGTCACTTCTCCGGAACCGACCGAGGAGCGAGCCAGGTCGACCAACATCAAGTGATTGTCAGTGCCGCCGGTGACGATGTGAAATCCTTTTTCGAGAAGTGCTTGCGCCAGAGTCTGAGCATTGGTGATCACTTGCTTCTGGTAATCTTTGAAGGAGGGTTGCAGCGCCTCTCCGAAGGCCACGGCTTTGGCCGCAATCACATGCATGAGAGGTCCACCCTGAATGCCAGGAAAGATCCAGGAGTTCACGGCCTTCAGGCGCTCAGCCGAGCAGAGGATGATTCCTCCGCGGGGGCCTCTCAGGGTTTTATGGGTCGTTGAAGTGACGTAAGTGGCATGAGGTACCGGCGAGGGATGCAGGCCTGCCGCCACTAGTCCTGAAATATGAGCCATGTCGACGACGAGGTCTGCACCCACTTCGCGTGCAATCGTGCCTAATGCTTCGAAGTCGATGACGCGTGAATAGGCGCTTGCGCCGCCAACCAGAACCTTGGGCCGCTCTCGTTTCGCGATCTCTCGAATCTGATCATAGTCGAGCCGGTCGGTAGTTTCATGAAGGCCATAGTGAACGGCTTGGAAAAGTTTTCCACTAAAGTTCACTGGGCTGCCGTGAGTGAGGTGTCCTCCGTGAGACAAGCTCATTCCGAGGAGCTTGTCTCCTGGCGAAAGTAAGCTCAAATAAACGGCCATATTCGCCTGAGAGCCCGAGTGGGGCTGCACGTTGGCCGCTTCAGACCCGTAGAGCTTGCAGAGGCGTTCGATCGCCAGTTTTTCTGCAATATCGACGAACTCACAGCCTCCGTAGTAGCGCTTTCCAGGGTATCCTTCGGCGTACTTATTAGTAAGAATCGAGCCTTGTGCCTCCAGGACGGCGCGGCTGACGTAATTCTCAGAGGCGATCAACTCCAGAGCAAACTCTTCTCGGAGGTATTCATCGTCCAGAGCCTGAGCAAGTTCCTCGTCGAATTCCACTAACGAAAGGTCAAAGGTGGGAGAGTGTGAACGATTCATGATTGAGGCTCCGATGAGGTTTCGAGATGGCGGATTTTTTCTACGCGTAAGAGGTGCCTTTTTTCGCCACTGAACGGGGTTTCAAGCCAAACTCGAGCGATTTCTGCACCATATTCAGGCGCTAAGAATCGAGAGCCCAGGCAAAGAACATTGGCATCGTTATGCTCCCGAGAAAGGCGAGCAGAAACAGGGTTTTCTACTAAAGCAGCGCGAATTCCTGGAATTTTGTTCGCCGCGATGCTCATGCCGATACCGCTGCCGCAGATCAGAATCCCTAGCGCGGCTTCTCCATTGCCGTTACGACGACTAATCTCGAGGCCCAAAGTTTTCGCAAAGTCGGGATAATCCACCGACCCTGAGGGATCGATCGGCCCCAGATCTTGCCATTGGTAACCGAGTAGCAGTCGCTGAATTTCGCTCTTCAAGGCGAAGCCAGCGTGATCCGAAGCAATCCAGATTTTTCGTCGTTGGGACTGATGAGGGAGCTCCATCATTCAGCCTGAAACCTTCCCAAAAATAAGAGACGCGTTGGTTCCTCCAAACCCAAAACTATTCGACAAGGCGTAGTCGATCTTTTTATCGATAGCCCGATTTGGGGTGAAGTCGATTCCTGTTTCGGCGCATCCCGGATCGAGATTCTCCAGATTGATGGTGGGGGGAATCTTTCCTTCCTGGATTGCCAAGATCGAAAAAATCGCCTCGATGGCTCCCGCAGCACCCAATAAGTGCCCCGTCATCGACTTCGTCGAGCTCATGTGCAGGTGTTTGCGAGCATTGGGAAACACGCGTGCGACTGCTCGGGCTTCTTCAAAGTCACCGGCGGGAGTCGATGTTCCGTGGGCGTTGACATAGCCTACTTGCTCGGGATTAAGCTGAGCGTCTCTCAAGGCCATGGTCATGGCTCGTCCTCCCCCTTCGCCATCCGGAGCAGGGGAAGTCATGTGGTAGGCATCGGCAGAAAGTCCGTAGCCCTTGATTTCGCCATAAATTTTGGCGCCACGTTTTTTAGCATGTTCGTATTCTTCCAAGATCAGAACGGCTCCCCCTTCGCCCATCACGAAGCCGTCGCGCTGCGTATCGAAAGGACGCGAAGCGCGAGTGGGTTCCTCATTGCGACTGGATAACGCTCTCATCACGGCAAAACCGCCGATTCCCAGCTTGCTGATCACGGCTTCTGCTCCACCGGTCATCATGATGTCGGCATCACCGCGAACGATCGAGCGGAAAGATTCGCCAATGCTATGAGCACTGGATGAGCAAGCCGTGACGTTGCAGAGGTTCGGTCCCCGCAAATCTAAAAGCATGCTCAAATGTCCGGCGGCGAGATTAGGAATCACTTGAGGAATGAAAAAGGGAGTGATGCGCTTATACCCCTTGGTGATGAGCGTATCGTAGACGTCTGCAATTTCGGGTAGTCCCCCCATTCCGACGCCGATATTACAGCCCATGCGCTCGGGATTGATGGTCTTTCGGTGCAGATCAAGGCCCGAGTCTGCATAGGCATCTAGCCCTGCGGCTAAAGCCAAGTGAATAAAGCGACCCATCTTACGCATTTCTTTTGCGTTGGCAGCTTGAGTGAGTGCTGAGGCCTCAGGTTGATTCGGACGAGGGTGAAACGGGCCCACCGTTTTGGTGATATCGAAGTTCTTCACCTCTCCTGCGATGGTCACCGGACAATCGGTCAAGTCAAAGAGTGTGATCCGGTCAATTCCTGAGCGACCTTCAAGCGCATGGTTCCAGATTTCGCCGATGGTTTGACCAAGAGGAGTGACGGCCCCCATGCCGGTGACGACGACTCTTCGCTGATGAGAAGGGGCATTCATTGCAAGCTCCTTGAGGGGTCTGAGGGTTAAAAATAACTCGGGACGCACGGAAGCGCCGATGGCCCTCCGGTGCGTCCCGATAGTAAAGCTTCGATCGTCTCTCGAAGAGACGGCTGGCTTCAGGCTCGAACCGAGCCAGAAAACTAGTGGGTTGCCTTTGATGCGATGTACTTCACGACATCGCCCACGGTCTTCATTTTCTCAGCATCTTCATCTGGAATATCGAGGTCAAACTCTTCTTCCATTTGCATGACGAGCTCAACGATATCGAGGCTGTCAGCTCCGAGGTCTTCGATGAAGGATGCAGTTGGAGTGACTTTTTCAGCTTCAACAGCGAGTTGGTCACAGATCAGGTTTTTTACTCTTTCTTCCAAGGAAGCAGACATGTCTTTCTCCAGAGGTTAATTCAGCCGTCGGATTTTAGACCAACGGGGGGTTAAATGTATAATCCGCCATTGACTCCGATCACCTGACCGGTGACGTAGCGACTTGCCGACGAAGCAAGGAACGCAACCACATTGGCTACGTCCTCTGGTTCAGCGACAAATCCCAACGGAATGTTGCGAAGCATTCCTTCTTTTTGGGTCTCCGTCAAGTCCTGAGTCATCTCAGTGGCAACGAAACCAGGCGCCACCACATTCACGCGAATACCTCGGCTACCAAGCTCTTTGGCAATGCTTTTAGAAAAGCCAATCAAGCCCGCTTTAGCAGCGGCGTAGGCGCCCTGGCCCGCGTTGCCCATCTCCCCAATGACCGAGGAGATTTGAATGACGCTTCCCGAGCGGGCTTTCATCATTCCCCGCGAAGCGGCCCGGGTCACGTAAATGGCTCCCTTGAGATCGACATCGAGGGTGCGTTCGAGGTCTTCATCTTTCAAGCGCAACAAAAGCCCGTCGATCGTGATTCCTGCATTATTTACGAGTACCGATACGGGACCATGGTTTTTCGTGATTCTTTCGACGGCTGCGTCCACTTCTGCAGAAACCGCCACGTTAAAGCCGCAGAGTTCAGCAGACCCTCCTTGCGAAAGAATCTCTTCAACGACTTGTCGTGCTTTTTCTTCGCTCGAAGCAAAGTTCACTAAAACCAGATAGCCTTCTTTTGCGAGCTTCTTCGCAATTGCTGCTCCAATGCCTCGCGAAGCTCCAGTGACGAGTGCGACAGGTTTTTTTTGTGATTCCGACATGAAGAAGATCCTTTCTCGTTAAAGCCTGATTCAGGCCTGGGATGGGCCGTGAATGAGAGTTTCAAGGGCTTTAAGACCCGCGAGATCTCCGAGGCCCGAGATCGAACAAGAATGATGGAGCGCCTGGCTGATTCGCTTGTTGAGGCCTTGCAGAACCTTGCCTGGGCCAAACTCAACGCCCCATGAAAAGCCTTGAGCGAAGAGCGTTGCCATCGACTGTTTCCAGAGGACGGGATGGTCGACTTGCTGAATCAGAAGCTCAAAGATGACTCCTGGCTCTTGAGTGAGCCGAGCAGTCCGATTCGGAACATACGGGCAAACGAGGTTACGAGGGGTTTCGTTTGCGTGAGCTTCCGAAAAAAGCTGAGCCATCCGTTCTCGGGCCGGGGCCATCAAGCGACAGTGGAAGGGAGCGCTGACGTTCAAGGGAATGGCTTTTCCCCCCGAGAATTGCGAATCGGTTTTAATGAGCGTGATTGCCTCGGCAATGGCGTCGGACGACCCTGCAATCACAATTTGCCCTGGAGCATTGAAGTTCGCGGGCTGAACAATGGGCTCTACCGATAGGGCGTCTGAAGTGGCTGATGCTCTTTTTGTTTGAGCGAGGAGAGTGGCCTTCTCGCAAAGGGCATCAATCCAGTCATCGCCTCCCATGATGGCAGCCATCGCGCCTTCGCCTGCAGGTACCGCTTTTTGCATGGCTGCGCCTCGCTCTCGTACCCAGCGGGCCGCCGAAGCCAAGGAAAGGGCCCCAGCAGCGACAAGAGCCGAGTACTCGCCGAGAGAGTGGCCGGCGACTGCTGCCGGTTTGAAATCGAGTTCTTTGGCTGCCACTCGAAAGGCCGCGACGGATGCCGTGAGTAAGCAAGGCTGAGTGTTCTCAGTGAGAGTCAGGTCCGCTTCCGGTCCTTCGAAGCACAGTCGTTTGAGGTCTTGATGAACGGCGTCTGAAGCTTCTTCAAACGTTTCTTTGGCAATCGCAAAGTTCTCAAAGAGTTCTTTTG
>JBDLQW010000002.1:0-3876 GCA_039800365.1 Pseudomonadota bacterium | reverse complement strand
CTCTGGGCTAAAGCCGCTCTTCGATGGTTCAGCCTCGACATTCACTTCAAGAAAAACAGAAAGTTTTTCGGTCTTTCCAAGTGCCAGCCAGCGCTTCGAGAGCTCTTGAGCCACACGAATCGAATCCACCGAATGCACTGCCGACACGATGGGGGCCAAAGCCTTCACCTTGTTCGTTTGCAAGTGCCCGATAAAATGCCACCGAATATCGTTCAGGCCTCGCTCATGGCAAAAACGAGCCTTCTCAAGAAGCTCTTGCACATAATTCTCGCCAAAATCCCGCTGGCCCAGCTCGTATGCTTCTAGAATCCGCTCGATCGGCTGCGACTTGCTCACGGCAATCAGCTTGGCATTCTGAAAAGCCTGTAACTCACCTTGAATTAAATTCCAGCGCTCCGTGAAACTCATCGCGCCTCACTTCGCCGAGCCACAGGCCGAGACGAGGCCCGCTTTCGGACCTGAGCCCGAGCGGGCGAAAGGCCCAGCGCCGGCGCGGTCACTCCAAAGGTCTGCTCTAAATCTGTCAAAAGCTCACACATCGGTAATCCCACCACGTTCGTGTAGCTTCCCCGAATCGATGCGATAAAATTCATCCCGAAACCTTGAGCGGCATAGGCACCTGCTTTATCCATGGGCTCGCCAGAGGCGACGTACGCGCGAATCATCCCTTTTGAAAGGGAGCGAATAGCGACCTTCGAGCTAACCACTCGTACCAATTTCCGCACGACAGATCCGGCCTTGAGTTCGAGCACGCAGTACCCGGTTAGCACTTCATGGGTCCTTCCCTGAATACGCGATAAAATCCTCTCGGCATCGCGGGCGTCGACCGGTTTACCGAGGCACCGTCCTCCGCCCGGCTCGACCACTGTCGTATCAGCCGCAATAACCAAACTCTCTGAGCGAGCGGGGTCTCCGTGAAATTCCATCACCCTATTGGCAACCACAAGGGCCTTCTCATAAGCGAGGCGCCGCACCATCGCCCTGGGAGTTTCGCCTCTGCGAATGGCCTCATCACAATCAGGTGAAATGACCCTCACCTCAAATTGGGCCTGCTTTAATAAATCAATCCGCCGCGGAGAACTCGACGCTAATAGAAGCTTCATGCGCCCTAGAAATAGAACTGAGTCGAGATGAAACGAAACTGATTTTTGAATTCCTTGAAATTTTCAGTTTTTCGAAAAAAGACCGTCACCTCGGTTCGGGCCCCATGGTCGCTCGCAAAATGGAAGCTACCGCCCGTCTGAAACACCGTAGCTAAGCCAATGCCCGCCCCTGCGACCGTGGCTCGAACCCGATACTCTTGCTCACGGTAAATTTTCGAAATCGCGCCGAGTAGCTTGGCTTTCTCGAGGCTACCAAACAGGTCAACCGCCGTCAGGGCCACCACCTCGCCATCAAACGCAACATGAAGCTCAACACTCGCCTTATCCTTGAGCTCAAACTCCGTGTTTCTCGGTGTTGAAACGTAGATGTGCTTTCCCGTTGCGTCAGTCGGAGCATCATAAATGGCATTCATCAGCAACTCGTCGACCGAATTGGCGATCAACGTGGCCATTCGAGACTGAAACTTCAGAGCGACCAAGTAATTCCGAACCACTTCTACTGCTTCCTGCTTCTGCTTCGAATTGGTCAGCTTAATGGTTTGAATTCGCGTACCCGGCTTGATCAGCTGATCGATTCCAAAAGCGCGCTCTAAGAGCGAGGCGCGAATGATCCTACCGTACCGTTCACCGACTCCTGCCGCCTGGGTGTAATTACGCCTCAGATAGCTGCCAAAAATCGGGCTTGCCATCAAATGCGGCACTCGGTCGATATCATCCGAGCTCAAGAAATGAATTCGGTTTGCTGCAATCTTCGACGAGAACAAACCGAACTTCTCTTGAATCGCGCTCTCAAATCGAGAGTAGTCTGCTGCTGCCGATGCATCGATAAAAAGAACCGGAGCATCTTCGCTATCGATCAGCGCCATAGCGGCATCCATGTCGGCGGGCTGTTTTACCGTCAACTGTGCCGTCTGAGCAACCTTGGTAACAAACTCAAGGTCGTCGGCGCGCTGAGTGATGGCGATCAACGTCTTGGTCACGAAAATCCCTTCTTATCGCGAGAGAAACGCGAAGTACTCTTCAGGAATGTCATCAAACGAGGCCTTACCACCACACTTCGGACAATCTAACTGTGGCAAATCCATCGCGATACGCTTCAGGTCTTCGGTCTTGAATAGCGCAATGAACTCTGCGCGGCATTGACCGCACGAGAATGGAACGTAAACGGACTCAACTGTTCCTCCGCAAGTGAAGTTTGAGATCAGATTAATCTGCTCAACGATTGCTGTTGAGCACTCAACGAAATTTAGCTGCGCACCCTTTTGCTGAAGCGAAGAGAAATACTTGATCCACCCTTTAACACCCACTGAGTTGATTCGGGGAACCTCTTTCGTGTTCACTTGAACCTTACCTGTCGGCATACCGATCATCGATTCAAAATTCACCGACTCTTCGATCGATCCTGCGAGCCGAACAACAAGCAGATCATCCTTCTGTTCCTTCATGACGTTGACC
This sequence comes from Pseudomonadota bacterium, assembly GCA_039800365.1. Lineage (GTDB taxonomy): Bacteria > Bdellovibrionota > UBA1018 > UBA1018 > UBA1018 > CAIOHW01. The sequence goes on along the minus strand of JBDLQW010000002.1, from coordinate 1,318 downwards.
ACGAAAGCCTCCTTTATTGAGCAAATCCTTCTTTAAAAAACCCGCTATGGAGCGAGTTAAAAAACATTGATCATCTTTATTGTGTTCGAAAAAAAAATTGGGACAATGAAGAAATGGAGCAACAACAATTTAGGGTTTCATTTTCACTAAGCACGAAGTTGCTAATGAGCGTCGTCACGATGCTCTTGGTGATCATCGGATTCTTGACGGTAGCGACGATCGTCGTGCTCTCAGAAGATAAGCGAGCCTACACGTTCCAATCACAAGGAACTGAGGCGCTTCTTGCCGGGCGAGAGTTCGCTAATATCAGTGGCCGCTCCTCTGCGGCGCTCAAGCTCCTCTTATCTAATTATGATCCATCAAAGCCGATCAGCGCGGCCGAGAGGCAGGCCATGCAAGGGATCATCGACAATCAGTCCGACCTGGTTTTAGTGCGAGTTGGAAAATTTGTGCCGGCAGAAAACCGCTTCGAAGCAATCGAAACCATTGAGCTTAAAGATGCGCTGGTTACTGCCAACCAGAAGGCCGAAGACTTCACGATCGCGCCCGAGTGGTTTCCGATCGCGTCTCCAGGCCTCTTGAAAAACTCGATCTACATGATCAATACCTCTCGCCCAGGCTACGCCTCACGCGCACTGCTGCTTGCCGATACCAAGTACCAGAGCGCAGATGGCTCTCTACCCATGGCGATTGGCTTTTCCCCAATCAAGGATCTTTCAAAAGAGTTCCGGAATTCCCGGATCACCATTGCCAATTCTGATGGCTACGTTCTTTTCGATTCCGATAACTCCGTGCAGTTCTCTGCGGGTAATGTCACCAACGATCCCATCTTTCAAAAGGCACTCAAAGCCCCTGTTGCGTCGGGAGCTGGAGAGTTTCGTATTGGCGAAGATCGGATCTTGGCGAGCTACGGCCGACCCGGAATGGATCTGATCGTAACCAGTCGCATGGACTGGAAAAAGGCCATGAGTGCGACTTACCGATTGGCCGAGAAATTCATTCTGCTTGGCCTGATTTGCACCAGCGCAGCGGTGATTTTCGCGCTCATTTTTGCCAAAAGCCTGACGGCTCCTCTTCTTGAGCTCTATAAGGCAACCAAGGACGTCGCTGCTGGGCAGTTCGAGTTAAATCTTCAACCCAGAACACGCGATGAGATCGGCGCACTGGGGGCCTCCTTTGGAGTCATGTCGAGAAAGATTCAAGAGCTCATCAAAGAGAAGATGAGAGCGGTACAAATCGAGAACGAACTGGCACTGGCGTCCGCCGTTCAACAGACGCTCATCCCACCGAATCGATATCAAGACCCTCGGATTGAAAT
>JBDLQW010000001.1:0-8401 GCA_039800365.1 Pseudomonadota bacterium | reverse complement strand
CCTCAGGGCTGGCGTTCACGGGTAAACTGCCCTTTCTATGCAGCTTTGGCGCATTCATTACTGGGCGCTACGATACGATTCGTCTCAGCGCCGTTTACTCAGGGGCCAATGTTCGCGTGATCGGCACTCATGCAGGCCTGGGTATTGGGGATGACGGTCATAGCCAAATGGGTCTTGAAGACATCACGCTCATGCGAGCGCTTCCTACCATGGGCGTATTTCAACCGATGGATGATGCCGAAACTCAGGCCATGATGGATTACCTGGTACGCCAGTACCAGGGCCCAGCCTATCTTCGACTGACGCGTCAGAATCTTCCAGACTACTCTTCAAACGCCCAACCGTTCGTCCCTGGAAAACTACGCGAGGTACGTCGCTGGGGATCTGGCCCGGTAGAAGTGCTCGCCTTGGGTACAGGTGCTGGAGTCGCCGAAGCGATGGGCGCTGCAGAACTCCTCTTGAAGTCAGGCAAGACCACCCATGTGTGGAATGCTCACACGCTCAAGCCCTTCGACACCGAAACGCTGGTTCAAGTGATCTCGCAACTCAAACCCAAGCGCATCATCACCGTTGAGGACCACTCGGTCATCGGCGGCTTGGGTTCTTGTGTTGCCGAAACGCTTGCTGAGCTCGAGAGCCACGGAAAGCTGATGCGCTTTGGCTGTCAGGATCAGTTTGGCGAAAGCGGCGACCCTCGCGAACTTTACGAAAAACACGGTATTTCGGCCGAAAAGGTCGCCTCCAGCGTTCTTTCGACGTTCTAAGAGCGAGCGGGATCGATCCAGATGAGAGCAAGGTCAGGGCGCGGCTCTTTGAAGCGCGCCCTGATTTGAATTTCACTTAGTGGGCGGTTTTTCTAGCGCCTGCGCTTCTTTGCCGCGTGTCGAACCAGACCGCCAAGACGATAATCACGCCCTTAATGACTTTCTGATAAAACTCGGGAATGGCCATCAAGCTCATGCCGTTATTGAGGGTACCGATCAGGAAAGCCCCAAGCACTGAGCCCGTGACCGTTCCACTGCCACCCTGAAGGCTTGTGCCCCCGATCACCACTGCCGCAATCGCATCAAGTTCGAAAAGCTCTCCAGCCGTTGGCAGCGCCCCATTTAATCGCGCTGTCAAAATCGCGCCCGAAAGACCGGAAAGGGCGCCCATCACAGTGTAAATACCTACTGTCAGCTTTCGAATCGGCACCCCGGCAAGCCAAGCCGCCTCAGGATTTCCACCCAAAGCTAGCGTAAAGCGACCCGCGCGAGTCTTTTCTAAGATCCATGAACCCGCGATGGCCAAAATCACGAAAACCAGAACGGGATAAGGAAGTCCGTTATAGTTTCCAAACACATAGGCCGCCCCACAAAACAGCAGTAAGCCTACAGCGAAATTCAAAAGCTTTGCGCGAAGCTCGCCCGAGGCGCGAAACGCGGAGATCGCAAAAATCAGAAGAGTAACGCCCAAAACCCCCAAGGTAACGGGAATCGGCAAATAGCCCTGCCCGATCTGATTGAAAGCTTCACCTGTGGGAGAAATTGCGGCCCCATCTGAAAAAATGAGCGCGGCTCCGCGAGCAATCACCATCATTCCCAGAGTGATGATGAAGGGGGCAATTCGATAGCGGGTGATCATAAATCCGTTGAACCAACCGATCAAAATCCCACAAAGAATGCTCGCTCCCAGGCTGAGTAAAGCGCCAATCCAAGCCTGCAGTCCCGTCCAGTCCGCCCAGCCTTGCTTCACCTGAAGCACGCCAGCGCCAATTCCGCAAAGTGCGACGACGCTGCCCACCGACAAGTCGATTCCGCCGATCAGAATGATGTAGGTCATTCCGACGGCCAAAATTCCATTGATGGCCACCTGACGAGCCAGGTTCGTCAGATTGCGCGCCTCCGAAAAGGTGCCGTCAGTCAAAAAATGCAACAAGATCGAGAGACCCGCGAGAATCAGCAGGCCGCGCCAAGTACGATTTCCAGAACTCATAAAGAAGCAGCTCCCATGACTTTTTCCTGCGTGACCTCTTCGGCGGAAAACTCAGCCGAAATCCGTCCTTCACGCAGAACCAGTGTGCGATGTGATAACCCCAACAACTCCGGAAGCTCAGACGAAACGACCACAATCGCGAGTCCCTGTTGTGCGAGCTTCTGAATCCACTGATAAATTTCGGCCTTCGCGCCAATATCCACTCCTCGAGTGGGTTCATCGAGGAACAAGACCCGCGGAGCAGTCTCGAGCCACTTGGCCAGCACCACTTTTTGCTGATTCCCACCACTGAGCTGACCCACGGCCTGCGCAGGCCCCACGCATCGCACATGAAGCTCCTGGATCCAGCGAAGCGTTTGTGTTGTCTCTTGCGAAAAATTCATCGACTGCAACCAGGACCCCGAAGCTTTGCAAGACCCCGCCAGATGGAGGTTCTGGTGAATACTCTGCCCGAGCATCAGCCCGTTGCCCTTTCGGTCCTCAGACAAGAACGCCATTCCCGCCCGAAGCGAATCGGCTGGGGCACTCAGCTCAACCTCAGTGCCTCCCACCCGAACTTTTCCCTCAACGCGATAGCCTGGCCCCTTGGGTCCGTCAGGATGATAATGACCGAAGAGAGACTCAAAGATCTCAGAGCGCCCAGAGCCCAAGAGACCGGCCAGTCCAACCACTTCGCCTGCACGCACCGAAAAACTCACCTCATACAGCCGCTGCTTGCCATTGGGGCGATAGAGCGAGAGGCCATCAACCTCGAACACCACTTCCTCGCCGGGCTTTGCTCGCTGCGGAAAAACTTCTCGAATCTCGCGGCCGACCATTGCCTTTAAAAGCAAGGGTTCGAGATCTCCACGAGCTCGCACCTGGCCCTGATCGTCTCGACGCGAGAATTCCGCCGCATTTTGTCCATCTCGCAAGACCAGTAGGCGATCGGAGAGTTCAAAAACCTCATCCATACGGTGGGTGATATAAAGAATGCCCCGACCCTGAGCCTTCAGCTCTCGAATGATGCGATACAGCTGCACGACCTCCGTTTCGCTCAGAGCCGATGTGGGCTCATCAAAAACCAAGATCCTGGCATCACGATAAAGTGCTCGAGCAATCTCAACGAGCTGACGCGAGCCAATAGAAAGCTGCTTCACGCACGTGTCCGCCCGAAGCGCGAAACCGAGATCATCGAGAAACTTTTGAACCTTCTCGAAAATTGGCTTCCACGAAATGACCGAAGGCAGCTGATCTAAGACCAAGTGTTCAGCGACGGTTAACTCAGGAAAAAGAGCGAGCTCTTGGTGGATCATCGCAATTCCCGCAGCATGAGCATCATGCGTATCGCGGAAAGAGCGATCGGCACCATCGATCACGATCCGACCCTCGAAAGTTCCAAACGGCCAAACACCGCTTAAAATTTTCATCAGGGTCGACTTACCGGCCCCATTTTCCCCCATCAACGCTAAGACTTCTCCGGCGTAGAGCTTCAGGCTAACGTCGTTGAGAGCGCGAGCCCCCGGAAAGTCCTTCGTAATGGACTGCAGCTGCAAGAGCTCTTGAGGAGCTCGCTCGGCACGAACCATAATCGTTAGCGTTTCGATTTACCGTAAACGGCAGCAGCGGGGTGAAAGCCCGTCTTTACGATTCGAGCATCGACCTGTTCACGATCAATTCCGAAGACCGGGGTATTGATGGTGCGAATCTCGGCAAACCCGTTGGCCACCTTCGAATCAGCCATCACCTCTTTGCCACTTGCCAATTGGTAAGCGACTTCGGCTGCCCGCTTTGCCATATCGTTGATCGAGATCATGACCTCGAATTGCTGCTTGCCAGACACGATGTTCTGAATCGAAGCGAGATCAGCGTCTGCCCCGGCAACGAAAACTTTACCGGTGAGCTTTTGCTCTTCCAGCGCCTGAACTGCTCCGTGAGCCATGCCGCTGTTATTAGCCAAGATCGCTTGGATATTGTTTTTATGAGTGGTGAGCGCGTTTTCAACCGTCTCCATGGCCAGCTTGGGCGACCATCCTGGATGATACTGCTTCAGCACGATCTTGATCTCAGGGTACTTCTTGAGAACGCTCATGATGCCCGCGGTTCGTGCCTCAGCAACCGAGTGTCCGGCCTGACCCATCAGAATCACGTAGTTTCCTTTGCCCTGGGTAAACTTCACGGCAGCTTCGGCCTGAAGGGCGCCCACACGCATGCTGTCCTCGGTGATATAGGCATCAAGATCGGCATTCTTAATCAGGCGGTCATAGGCCACTACCTTGACGCGATCACGCTTGGCCTGCTTCACGAAGGCGGTCGCCGTATCGCCGTTCACCGGCTGAATCACGACCACATCAACCCCTTTCGACAGGAGATTATCTACTTCAGCAGCTTGGGTTTGCTCGCTATTGTTGCAAGATGCGAAAAGCATCTGGCCGCCCAATCCCTTGACGGTTTCTTCAAAAATCTTGCGATCGCGCTGATAGCGCTCTTCCTGCATCGTGCTCAAAATAAAGCCAATTTTCGGGGTCTTCGCCTGTGCGGCCCCCAGCGTGACGACGAAAAGCGCACCAATCCAAAGCCCCACCCTCAATGAACTCAATTTTGACATGTGCTCCTGGGTACTGTGCCTCGCCGGGAGTGTCAATTCTCCGTTAGATCTTGTTCAGCTGTTCATTGCATGGCACCCTGAAAGACGATGTCACCGACCCCTGCCAATTCCCCGAAGAAGTTTCGCCCCGGACAGGCCCTCTTTCATGAGGGCGAGCTTCCCCGAAGTATGTATCTCGTCATGAAGGGCACGATCTCGATTCGCAAAATGAAGGGCGCCTCTTATATCGAGCTGGCCCGAGTCTACACGAATGAGATCATCGGAGAGCTCTCATTTTTCGATCGCCAGCCCCGAAGTGCTTCGGCCTTCGCCCTGACCGAAGTCGAGGTAACCGAAATTCCTTTTGATGTTTTGGAAAAAGCTTTTCAGGCCACGCCGGCGTACATGAGGGCGATGATTGCCGGTCTGGCGGATCGCCTTCGAAAAGCCGATGAAAGTATTAAAAGGCTGCAAAAAAACGCGACGGGCCCGATGGGCACAACCGATGAGGCCGAAAGTGAAAGCGAAACTTTTGATACCGCCTCGGTGATCGAAGCTGCAAACATCGCCTTTGACGGCGATCCAAACAAAGATCCCGCAGACGACGGCTCGGGAACCCGGTAAAGGCCTCTGAAGCGGCTCAGTTGCTTCGAAACGTCTAAGAAATCGAGGGTACTCCAAGCCCATCGATCTGCCGAATGGCCTCGTAAACCGTAATGGCGACCGCCTGAGAAAGATTCAGCGACCGAACGCGCCCATCAAACATGGGAATCCGAAACGAATAAAGGGCATTCTCATTCAAGACGTGCTCCGGAAGTCCCATGGTCTCTTTTCCAAAGATCAAAAAACTTCCTGGCTCAAAGCGATGCTCAAAGACGGTATTGCCGGCTTTCTTCGACAAAAATGCCCGGGGAGCCTGAGCCGGAAGAAAATTCAAGAAAGCCTCTAAGCTCGCGTGCCGAACCACATTTAAATGCTCCCAATAATCAAGCCCCGCTCGTCGAAGATGCGCATCCGTGATCTCAAACCCTAAAGGCTCAACTAAATGCAACGTCGCCCCGGTTGCCAAACAAAGCCGGCCGATCGATCCCGTATTCTGCGGAATCTCGGGCTCCACCAAAACCACGTTTAAAGCAGATTGAGTCATCGGCCTCTCTCGTCGAAGTCAGGGACGAAGCATATTGAGCATGCGAGGATAGGGAATGGTCTCGCGAACATGCTCAACGCCCGTAATCCACGCCACCGTGCGCTCAACACCTAAGCCAAATCCACTGTGGGGCACCGAGCCAAAGCGGCGCAGGTCAAGATACCACCGGTAATCTTGCTCATCCAATCCGTGCTCTTGAATTCGCCGCAAAAGCACTTCAACGTTCTCTTCGCGCTGACCGCCCCCAATGACTTCACCGTATCCATCGGGAGCAATCAAATCGCAGCCCAACGCATATTTTCCGGTACCCGAAACACCTGCCCCGCCCACTTCATCCGACTGCTTGAAGTAAAACGCCTTGATTTGAGCCGGCATGTGATGAACGAAAACGGGCTTTCCAAATTCTTCGCCCAACGCGGCCTCATGAGGTGCGCCAAAGTCTTCACCCCAAGGAATTCCCACACCTCTACGCTCGAGGATCCGGATCGCCTCATCGTAAGAAATCCTGGGAAATGGGCCGCGAATCGCTTCGAGCTTCGAGAAATCTCGCTCAAGGATTTTCAACTCTGCCGATCGTCGCTCGACGACCGTTTGCACCACGTGCTCGACGAATTGCTCACCCAGGGTCATGTTATCGTTCAGATCAGCGAAGGCCACCTCGGGCTCCACCATCCAAAACTCAGTTAAATGCTTTCGAGTCTTAGATTTTTCAGCGCGAAAAGTGGGCCCGAAAACAAAAACCTTTCCGAAAGCCATGGCCCCCGTCTCGCCATAGAGCTGCCCGGACTGCGAGAGAAAAGCCTGCTCTCCGAAGTACTCGGTCTGAAAAAGCGTCGACGTGCCTTCACAAGAAGAAGGAGTCAGAATAGGCGCATCGAACCGAATAAAATCGCGCGAGTAAAAAAATTCTTCAATGGCCCGCATGATCTCGGAGCGCACCCGAAGCGCCGCCCACTGCTTTTGACTACGAATCCAGAGGTGGCGATTCTCCATCAGAAATTCAACGCCATGATCTTTAGGGCTGATCGGATAAGCCTGAGCCACGCTCACCACTCGAAGCGATCGCACTCCCATCTCGTATCCTCCGGGAGATCGAGGCTCTCGTCGCAGCACACCTGTAACCTCCACGGCTGATTCTTGGGTCAACTGATCGAAAGCCGCGAAAGCGTCCTCGCCGCAATCTCCCTTGAAGAGAACACATTGCATCAGCCCTGTCCCGTCACGAAGGACAAGAAATCGGATCTTCCCCGAGCTTCGTGAGTGGTAAACCCATCCTCGAGCCGTCACTTCTTGTCCGTCGAATTTTGAAGCATTCTGAATGAGAAATCGCTCAGCAGTGCCGCTCATGAGCCCCCCTTAGAATTCGGCTGCGAATTGCGCCAAGGTTCGAACGTAGATTCCGCTAGCGCCCTTCTTGGGAATGTAGGGCAAATGAGTCACACCATAAGCCGTAGCGGCAATATCGAGATGAGCCCATTTCATGCCCGGACGAATGAATTGCTGCATGAATACAGCCCCGCGAATCGTTCCGCCGTTTCCGTCGTTGGCGACATTTCGTAAATCAGCGCAATCCGACTTCAAATCGTCGAGATATTCCTCGAAGGTAGGCAAAGGCCAAAGCCGCTCGTGATTTTCGGCGCCCGCCTCTCTCAACGCCTCGATCAATCCCTCGTCATTACCCAAAACGGCCGCACAATGCTTTCCAAGAGCCACCGAAACAGCCCCGGTTAAAGTAGCGGCATCCACGATCACATCGGGCTTGAACTCATGGGCATAATCTAAAACATCGGCAAGAATCAGACGCCCTTCGGCATCAGTATTCAGAATTTCAACGGTCTTTCCGTTTCGAGCGCGCACGACATTACCGGGCTGAATCGCGCCACCATCCGGCATATTCTCGGTAAAAGCGAGAATCGTCACGATACGATTGGGAACTTGAAGCCGCGCAGCAAGTAGCGTCGCACCGAAAAGCGTCGCCGCGCCGGTCATATCGTGCTTCATGTCCTCCATGCGCATGGCGGGCTTAATCGAAATACCACCGCTGTCAAAGGTGATTCCCTTCCCCACAAAAGCGATGGTTTTGAGATTCTTGCTCTTCTTCACCCCTCGCGGCAGATATTCTAGAACGACAATTTTACCTTCACGCGTTGAGCCCTGGCCCACGGCCAAGTAAAGGGCCATCCCCTCGCGCCGCGCTTCGGCTTCTGAAAGGACACGGCATTTGATTCCGTATTTTTTGGCCCATTTCGCGGCCTCGCTCGCGTAGTAGTCGGGAGTACCATAGTTCGAAGGCTCGTTTGACCAATCCCGCGTGACGTTCACTGCCTCAGCCACAGCCAATGCCCGAGCGATTTCGGTGCCCAAATGTGAAAGCACGGTTCGATCAGAACTCACGAATACCACTTTGCTAAGACCTGAGAAGCCCTCGGAAGTCTTCTTGTATTTCGTGAAGGAATAACCACTCAGAACGATTCCTTCTAAAAAGGCTCGCAGATGGCCCGTCGCTGACCAAGCGCCTTCAACTTTGACGGCCACAGTGGCAACTTTTTCAGCAACCAGCTTCGCATGAAGGATCGCGGACGCTTGCCGCGTTTTTTCTGGGGTCAGCTCGGCCGCTTTTCCCAAGCCCAAGAACACCACACTCTGTGCAGAGCCCGCTCCGGCGAATCGAACAAATTGAAGCGATCCGTGCCGGCCTTGAAAAACATCACCAT